>CAYIQG010000097.1:0-1566 GCA_964365535.1 uncultured Candidatus Saccharibacteria bacterium | reverse complement strand
ATCGGTTGGCTCCTCGGCGTAAATGGAGGAATAAACGCGATTATTCTAGCCTTCTGGATTGGCGCGGTCGTTAGCGTTATCTGGCTTTTTGCCACGAAGAAATCATTCAAGCGAAAAACGGAAATACCTTTTGGACCATATCTTATTCTTGGAATGTATCTTGTTTTAATATTCGGAATACAAGTTATGGATATAGGACTGCTCCGAGAGGTGTTGGGAGGGTTTTAGACATTGTCATTCCCGCACCGTTTGTCATTCCCGCGAAAGCGGGAATGACAAGAATAAGTTATAATATGCATATGTTTCTCCACACTTGCAAAAAGAAAGGATTCACTTTGGTCGAACTTCTTGTAACTACTTCTATTTTCGTCTTCATAACGGCTCTTTTACTTACGAAATACGGCAATTTCAATCAAAGTGTTTTACTTACGAATCTCGCTTATGATATAGCTCTTACCATAAGAACGGCGCAGACTTATGGTTTGAGCGTGCAAAAATCAACAGGTTCGGCGACGCAATTCAAATACGCGTATGGAGTTCATTTCGATGGGAATAATCAAAGCTTTATTTTCTTTACCGATTCCGATCCAGATAATGGAAATAAGATTTATACTAATAATGATGTGAAAATATCTACTTATAATATCAAACGCGGAGCGAAGATCCTTGGTTTTTGCACAAGCGATTCCTGCGGAAATGCTCCAGAAAATATTGATAGTGTTGATATTTCATTCTTGCGTCCGAATCCTGATGCACAGATTTGCGTGGATGGAACATGCGGTCAATCATATTTGAAAATTATCGTTCAGGCGATAGACGACAGTACGCGGAATATCGTGATACGCCGTACGGGACAAGTATCGGTCGAATAATAATTCCATGCCTATTTCACATTCAAGGAAAAATAAAAAGGAAGGTTTCACTTTAATAGAGATGGTAGTATCTCTGGCTATTTTTTCGGTCGTGGCCGTGATAGCCCTAGGCGCCCTCATGCGAATAATTTCCGCCAATCAAAAAGCCCAAGCCATACAGGCGGCGGTTACCAATGTGAATTTTGCTTTGGAGTCCATGTCGCGCGAATTGCGTTTGGCTACTAAATTGACTCCTAGTTCAGGAACGATAGATAGTATTTATTTTATTTCAGCGATAGGCACAGAAAACTGTCATGCATATAAGTTTTCACTTGATGGAAGTACATATCTTTTACAAAAAGCTGAAAAAAGTATTGATCCGGATACAGAAAATTGCGACAGTTTAGAGTTTACTGGTCTTAACGATTTTATTAATATCACATCCTCGAATATTACACTCACATCTGGGAGTTTTAATGTGGCCGGCGATCCTTACAGACTTATTAGTTTTCAATTATCAGGTTTCGCTGGCGATAAAGAAAAGGTTAAAACATATTTCGATGTGAGTACCGCGGTGTCATCGCGTGTACAGTAGTTTAGAGAGTAATGAATTACAGAACATGAATAAAAAACTAAGACAGAATAATAGAAATAATAAGGGGTTTACCATTATTGAAACATTAGTCGCCATAGCGATACTTATGATTTCCATAGC
>CAYIQG010000096.1:0-1607 GCA_964365535.1 uncultured Candidatus Saccharibacteria bacterium | reverse complement strand
TATCTCATAAGTAATCGTCACATCGCTCGTCACTTTCTGCTCCCCTGTCGGAATATTCGGCGCCACCGCGACGGAATCAACTGTCATAGTCTTTGCCCCTCCGCCCATACCATAGATGATAGGACCTGGTCCGCCATTATTTTCATAGAAACTGGTAATGCGCACAAGCGAAACCCCGAGTTGTTTCGCCAATTCTTTCGCTTTTGATTGCGCGTCGGCAATTGCCTTTGCTCGCGCCTCTGCCTTGACCATTTCCGGTTTATCAACGGCAAAAGACAAACTATTCACATTTTGCACGCCGAGAGAGCCGATGGAGGTGAAGATGGAACCGGCTTTGCCTAGGTCGCGCACCTTGACTTGAATGCTCTGGCTAACATCATAGCCGGTTAATACTGATTTGCCGGGAGGACAATTGTATTGGCTACAAGCAACGCTCTGATACTCATAACGCGGATTTATATTATATGAAGTTGTCTGTATGTCTTTGTCAGCGACGCCAGCATCTTTGACCGCCTTTAACGCTGTATTTATCTTATTTGTCGCTTTGGTCTGCGCGTCAACGACTGTCTTGGCTGTTTCCGACACCGTGAATGAGAAGGTGGCAATATCGGGGATTGTGATAGCGTCACCTGTTCCTGTTACGGAAATAGTATTTGTAATCTGAATATCTTTACCGACATAACCGATAGATTTCAGTTCTTTGATCGATATTACAGCCAAGAATATAGCTAGAATAATACCGACCCATCTGCCCACTTTCCAAACTTTTTCTTGAATATTCATGGCTTTTAATTTATTAGTTGTTAATGTATTTATATATTACCACAAATATCCACGAGATTCTCGAATAGCGCCAGCACCGTCATCTGCCCCACCCCGCCCGGCACAGGCGTGATTGCCGCGACAATATTTTTTACAGCTTCAAAATCAACATCACCGGCGAGCGTGCCATCTTCTTTCCTATTAATGCCGACATCGATAATTATTTGTCCCTTCTTCACATGTTTCGCTCCGATAAGTCCGGGCTTGCCGACAGCGCAAATGACAATGTTCGCTTTTTTCGTTTCCGCGGCAAGGTCGGGAGTTTTACTATGACAAACGGTTACGACCGCGCCTTCATTCTGGCACATAACGGCAATTGGTTTGCCTACAAGCTCCGAACGACCCACTACCGTAACTTTTTTATCTCGTAAACTAATTTTGTAAAAATCCAAAAGTTCTCGAACTCCGCGCGCCGTAGCCGGTAGAATCCCTTTGCCTTCCGACCATTTCTGAACATTTACCGTAGTCAAAGCGTCAACATCTTTTTTAAGATCGATTGTATTAATAACAATGTTTCTTTCAATATACGCCGGTAATGGTAACTGTACGATTATTCCTTGAATGTTGGGGTCCTCATTACATCCCCGTATAGCATCAACCACTTCTTCTTGTGAGATATTCTCTGGTAATTGAATATGTTTTTCATTCACTCCAATCTTATTCGCAAAAGCTTTTTTCGCCTTAATAAATGAAGCTGAATCCGCCCTATCACCAATTTGTATTATCGCCAAGGTCGGTACAACCGGAAGTCCCCTTATTTTCTCCATAAGTCTCGGCAGTAACGC
>CAYIQG010000095.1:0-1638 GCA_964365535.1 uncultured Candidatus Saccharibacteria bacterium | reverse complement strand
GGAGATATTATTTCAGGTCTCGATCCTAGTCGAGGAGTAGGAATAGATATTAGTGAACAGATGATAAATGTTGCCAGGAAGAAACATGCGGATAAATCATCTATTCATTTTGTCCGTGAAGATATTTCCATTTCAAAAGCACCTTTTGAGGCTGAATATGTTTTCCTTGCTGATGTTCTTGAACATGTGGACAATTTGCCGAAATTTCTGAATGATCTAAGCGCGCGCGTAAAACTAAAAACAAAAGTTATTATTTCCGTCGCGAATCCGATATGGGAGCCGGTATTGATGTTGGCTGAGCGCTTGAAGATGAAAATGCCGGAGGGTCCGCACAAGCGTTACCCCATGAAAATAACAGAAGATATGTTTAGAACAGCAGGATTTACCATTATTGAGAAAGGGTTTCGATTGCTTATTCCAAAGAGATTGCCATGTGCGGATTGGATCAATGAAAGATTCTACGGCAACAAGTTTATAGCGCGACTTGGTTTTATAGTGTATTGGGTATTAAGGAAATGAAATGATCTCACCTTTTTTTATCATCAATAAAATCAAAGATTTTGTGAAGAGTGATAGACACCTGTCGATTCTTATTGTCTGTCTTGTGATTTTCGCTGTGGCGTCAGCTCTAATGTTTGGGCACACGATTGGCGGTGACGCTATAAGCTATATCGATGCCGGTCATGTTCTTGGTGGTGCTTCTATTGACACCCAAGAAGCTCCGCCGGACTTCATTTTTCAAAGAATTCTCACAACTTTTCTTGGCGTGGAAATTGTCAACGGTTTGTCAGTCCTTTTCGGAAATATTTCAGTGGGCTGGTTTATTTGGGATGTTTTCTTGTATTTTTGTATAAATATTATTTTTTATAAACTACTCCTCAAAATATTTAGAAGTCACACAACTGCCCTTTTAGGGACACTCTTCTTTGCTTCGAATTATGCCATGGTTACCGCCGGTCTCGGCAATTTTATGGATATTGGAGGATGGTCCTTCTATGTCTTTTCCATATATTTTCTTTGGAAATACATGGAATCCGGGAACAGGCGAGAACTAATTACTTCAGCGTTGTTTATTTCTGTTGGTGGCTTTTTCAAAGAGAACGCTTTTATGGCGTATATACCGATGTTTTTTATTCTTCTATACGAAAACCGTCACTCATTTATATCATTCTTGAAGAAAATTATTGTGCCAACTGTTATTATTACTGTGCCAGCCATGATCCATCACCTTGATGTATACCTTGCCTATGATTACAAATACACGCGTTGGATCGAAATAAACCGCACCACATATTTTTATCGATCTAGAATTTTGGAATACATAAAAAGTTTCGGGTCTCTTCTAAACTTTCTTGCGCCGATATCTTTCCTTGGATTTTTCGCTTTTTTTGGTCTGAAGAAGGATCTGAAGATTGATGCGAAAAGATTAATCTTTATTGCTTCAGTGTTCATTTCATCGATCCCGCCCATATTGTGGCCAGGCATTACTCAGCGTGTGCTATTTATGGTTGTGCCGGGTCTCACGATACTAGCCTGCTTCTTTATCAAGAAGTATGAAAAGTATTGGTATGCTTTTGTACCGATTCTCGCTTTATATATTCTCTCAAGTTTTTTTATGGATTCATTTATTCTAAAAGC
>CAYIQG010000094.1:0-1715 GCA_964365535.1 uncultured Candidatus Saccharibacteria bacterium | reverse complement strand
CTTCAAAATCATTAATTATATTGACAAGTTCTTCGCGGTCTTTATTTTTTTGCTGACCTGTGACAAGATTCAAAATAAACTTACCCATTTTCGCTTGTTGAAATTCATCTGGAGTAACATACTCTATGCCGTTCTCCGCAAATGCGTTCTCATATAACTTATTCTTTATCGTCGCAGAAGTTGAGACTATTCCGACTTTATGCATATTTTCTCGTTTCAGAAATTTTATGGTCTCCTCAACAATGCTTAGTACAGGAATAGAAACTGCGTCTCTAATCTCTTGAATAAATATATGCAAAGAATTACATGGCATCACAATAAAATCTACACCCGCCTTTTCCAATCTTCCCGCCTCTTTTGTTAAAAATGGCAAACATCTTTCAATTCCAAAGTTTCTTGCAATCGCGTCCTCTTCTATTTGATAAGGCAACGGAACACTCGATATTATAATCGGAGGTCTCGCTGTTTTATCTTTCTTCTGACATGAAAAAACAATGTCCAGATAAAATTCAGAGGTTGTTTCTGGTCCCAATCCACCTATGATTCCGACTGTTTTCATAAGATGAGTGTAACAGAATAAAAATAAAAAGTTAAATAATGAGTAATCAATGCCTGTCCACTACAATACTCTTCTTACCAGTATCCATACTCACTTCCCCACCAATTGGAAAAGTTATCATCGGACTAGTATGTCCAAAATCGACATTGGCAATCACGGGCATATTGTTTAATTCTGACTTACTTTTTACTATCTTAATTAGTTTTTCATTGGTAATTTCACTAGTTTTTTGAAACCTGTCAATAACTATGCCTTTCACGCCATCAAAATGTGGCTGATGAATGAGCGATTGTAAATCGCGATCAAAGTTTACTGATTTTGACTCGTTATCATCCTCCAAAAATAAGACTGAACTATTTAAATCCGGAAAATATTCTGTTCCTTGAAGTAGGTTTAGAGTACAGAGATTCGCACCGAGTAGCGCACTGGAAGTTTTGCCTTTATTTATTATTAACCAACCATCATTTTTTATTAGCTCTCTTTTATCTTGATTTTTATACCATGAATCATCACTCCAATTATCAGATGGTTCAATGGTGAAAGGAGTCTCAGACATCAAACATTTCTTGAAATACTCTAATGTGTAATCAAAATGGAGTTTCTGACCAAATGTAGACCAAGCCGGACCGGAATATGTCACCAAACCAGTTTTTGCAAAGATTGCGTTCTGTAGGGCTGTGGTATCAGAGTAACCAATAAATATTTTCGGGTTGTTCTTTATAATATTCCAATCAATATATCGTAGAAGTTGGTTACAATTAAAACCTCCGATCACGGCAAAAATAGCTTTAACATTCGGATCCAAAAAAGCATCGTGTAGATCAGCTATCCTAGATTCAATCGATGGGGAATTGAATTCATCGGTTTCCTCAACATTTTTACCAAATGAGATCTTGAAACCTAGGTCTGAAAGACGATTATTGGCAATTTCTCTATGAGCTGGCGAGATGATCGAGATTGAATGCGATGGAGCAATCACTCTGATTTCATCACCCTTTTGCAGTTTTTGGGGATATATTTTATTCATATTAGTGTAATAGTGACATATCACATTAACAGATTGCAAGTTGCAATAGAATAACCATATTTTGTGAATCCAAAATTCATTTTGTCCTTAGCAAAGCCATCTCTGAATTTATGGGTTCACGGAGGAAGT
>CAYIQG010000093.1:0-1720 GCA_964365535.1 uncultured Candidatus Saccharibacteria bacterium | reverse complement strand
GATGAAGGGAAAGAAAAAAGAGTCAATAGAATTGAATGGCCAGAATGGAGACGGTAAAAGGGCGAAAAGAGGGACAAGAAATAACGCGGCTGTGGCAATATATTGTGTAGTTTTTTTCATTGCCACATCATACCTAATATAAAAGAAATACTCAACAAGCGGATAAAGTCATGCTAGTATGGTTCCATGTCTTCGACAACGATAATAAGGCCGAAAAAGCTTTTCCACTTTTCGGATTTGAAGGAAATTTGGCAATACAAGGAATTGCTTTATTTTTTCACATGGCGAGACTTAAAGGTCCGCTATAAGCAGACAGCAATCGGTGTAGCCTGGGCAATACTTCAGCCATTTATGACAATGGTGGTTTTTTCCGTTTTCTTCGGCGGTTTAGCGAAAATACCTTCAGACGGTGTGCCTTATCCAATATTCGTTTATGTCGGCCTTTTATTCTGGCAATTTTTCTCCAGCGCGCTTTCCGATACGAGCATGACCTTGATTAGCAATCAGACTATCATCACCAAAGTGTATTTTCCGAGATTAATTTTGCCTATTTCTTCAGTCTTAACAAAACTAGTTGATTTCGCCATCGCCGCCGGTATTTTGGTTGGTTTGATGTTTTATTATGGATACATGCCACATTTGACGGGTTTCCTACTCATTCCCTTGTTACTCATCATCACTTTCATGGCTTCGGTCGGTGGCGGATTATTCCTGGCGGCAATCAATGTCAAATATCGCGATGTAAGATATGCCTTACCTTTTTTCATTCAGATTTTAATGTTTATTACGCCTGTTATATATCCTGCCAGTATTGCTGGAAAATATTCCACTATTTTGGCATTGAATCCGATGATGGGGGTAATACAGAACGCTCGCGCCGCCCTGCTCGGCACCGCTCCTATCAATTGGATTTTGTTAGGAATTTCATTCATCGCTTGTTTTGTTTTACTTATAGTCGGAATATATGTATTCAAAAAAGTCGAAAGATATTTCGCGGATATTGTTTAGTTAAAAGTTTATAAAGTAAAAAAATGAAAGAGCAACCAATTATAGAAATAAAGAATATAAGCAAAAAATACAAAATTACGCATGAACGCGGAGGTTATATTGCTTTGCGTGATGTTGTTATGAATATAGTCAAACAACCATTCTCTTATTTGAAAACAAAAGCCAAATCAGTCGCTGGACTCGAAAAGAAAGAAGACTTTTGGGCGTTGAAAGATGTAAATTTCACGGTAAATAAAGGCGAGGTTATCGGTATTATCGGTAGAAACGGCGCAGGCAAATCCACCCTACTCAAGATTCTTTCGCAGATTACCCCGCCAACGGAGGGAGAAATAATAATGCGCGGAAGTGTCGGAAGTTTACTCGAGGTCGGAACAGGTTTTCATCCAGAATTGACCGGCCGAGAAAATATTTTCTTGAATGGAGCGATCCTCGGCATGGGTCGCAAAGAAATAGCGAAAAAGTTCGACCAAATCGTGGAGTTTGCCGACATAGGGAAATTCCTGGATACACCAGTGAAATATTATTCAAGCGGAATGTATGTGAGACTGGCGTTCTCGGTTGCCGCGCATATGGAGCCGGATATTTTGCTTGTTGACGAAGTACTGGCGGTTGGTGACGCGGAGTTCCAAAAGAAGTGTCTCGGTAAGATGGGGGATATAACAAAGAGAGAGGGTCGTACTATTTTATTCGTGAGTCATAATATGGGGGCGAT
>CAYIQG010000092.1:0-1787 GCA_964365535.1 uncultured Candidatus Saccharibacteria bacterium | reverse complement strand
TAAATATTGATGTGAAGATGATGTAAAACAAAAATGCGATGAAATTCATTTTAGGGAGAAAGCTGAATATGTCGCAGATATACGATAAAAAAGGCGTGGCAATTCCCGTAACGCTAATCGCCACACGAAATAACATCGTGGTTCAAGTTCGCACAAAAGAGAATGATGGCTATGAAGCAGTCCAAATCGGTGAAGGTTCTCGCAATCAAAATCGCATCGCAAAACCACAAAAAGGCCATTTCAAAGACCTTGGCAGTTTTGCTTCAGTCAAAGAATTTCGAATGGACTCGCCAACTTTGAAAATTGGCGATAAAGTAGAACTTTCCCAATTCAAGCTTGGTGATACCGTGACAGTGAGCGCCATTTCGAAAGGTAAGGGCTTTCAAGGTGTCGTCAAGCGCCATGGATTTCACGGCGGACCCCGAACTCATGGCCAGAAGCACAGCGAACGCGAGCCGGGTTCTATCGGTGGCGGTCTTCGCAATCGCGTACCAGTCGGCATGCGCATGGCGGGGAGAATGGGTAGTGATCGTATCACAGTCACGAATCTAAAGGTTGTTTATATAGACCCGGAAGAAAATATTCTCTATGTTTCGGGCGCTATTCCGGGAAAGAGGGGTACGCTGGTTGAGGTGGTGGGATAGTTTTGTCTCAAGGTCTAGCCATTCCAAGTAATATATGTACATGCTATACTTCTAATGTTATTAAATTAATAATTAAATATGCCAACAAAACCAAATTCCGCGTTTATGAAGCCACTCACAGTGAGTGCAGATCTAGCCGCAGTCGTGGGCGCTGGTCCTTTGCCTCGTTCAGAAGTCGTGAAGAAACTCTGGGTTTATATCAAGGGCAAGAATCTTCAAGACCCGAAGAACAAGCGCAATATTATTGCCGATGAAGCTCTCAAGAAAGTATTTGGGGGCAAAGAGGTGGTCAATATGTTCGAAATGACCAAACTTGTTTCACAGCATTTGTCATAAAAGTATTTGTATTTGATTTAAACAAAATAGCCACTTTATGTCCCAGCGACGAAGTGGCTGATTTGTAGCTGGATATATTCAATACATAGGTCAGGCCCATGTAACTAGTCGAAGAAATTCACCAAATATTCGTCGATTTTTCTTTGGTCAAGATTATAAAAGTTCTTATTTTGATTGTGTAAATCCGTTGCCAATAATACCCCCACGAAGCGCCAATGCCATGGTTCGAAGACATAGAATGTATTGTCTTTCGGATATGAAATGATGAAGCCATAGCGATAGGCATTGGCGAGCAACCATTCATAGGCTTTGGTGTTATCGAAACCGTCGAGCGTGCCATCGAGACCGGTTGTAATAAAGTCAACGGCCGTACCCAGCTGATGTTCCGAATATCCCTGGTCGGCGGAAAATGAGTTGGCGGTACCAGAACCATAGGTAACTTTATATTGGCCTTTCAAGGCACTTTGTTCGTTGAATGAGCGGTATGCTGAGAAAACATAAATATTGTTATTGTCTTTTTTGGCGTCGTCCAACATTTGTTTCAAATGCGGCCATATATCGGTTTGGAATTTTAATTGTTTGGTATCACTATATTCATATTCACTAGGTATTTCCGTGAGTCGCGCTGGGGCATAGTATTCATTCAAGAAAAAGACTTTTGAATATTTTTGCAATAATTGCGGGTCGGTTTTGCTCAATTTCTGGAGGTTGCTCACGGTACCGGAAACAGTGCTTACTTGTTGCTGATAATTTCCGAGCTGTTGCTCGATAGTCGCGGAGTTTTGCTTGAGCGCGTCGGAGAGGGAA
>CAYIQG010000091.1:0-1809 GCA_964365535.1 uncultured Candidatus Saccharibacteria bacterium | reverse complement strand
CGATTCGGATTCAAGGATAAAGAAGGCAAAGACAATACATTTTCGATAGTTTTACCGCCACCCAATGTAACCGGCAAATTGCATATGGGTAGCGCGCTTATGCTCGCGATTGAGGATATTATGGTGCGTTACGCGCGCATGAATGGCAAACGCGCGCTTTGGATTCCCGGCACGGACCACGCGGCTATCGCCACGCAAGTGGTTGTCGAGAAAGATATTCAGAAGAAAAAAGGCAAGTCGAGACACGATCTCGGACGGGAAGAGTTGCTTCGCCGTATCGATGCTTTTGTCGCGGATAGCCGAAAGACTATCATTTCGCAGATAAGAAAGATGGGAAGTTCCATAGATTGGTCTCGCGAAGCTTTTACTTTGGATGAGAAACGTAATTTTGCCGTGCGAACCGCATTCAAGAAAATGTATGATGATGGCTTAATATATAGAGGGTATCGGGTTGTAAATTGGGATCCGAAAGGGCAAACGACAATTTCCGATGATGAAATAGAATATGAGACGAGAAAGACGAATCTGTACACATTCAAGTATTCGAAAGATATTCCCATAAGTATTTCGACAACAAGACCAGAGACAAAGCTCGGAGATACCGCCATTGCTGTTAATCCGAATGACAAGAGGTACGCGAAATATGTCGGTCAAGAATTCAAGACAATATTTGCGGGTGAAGCCATAACTCTCAAAGTTATTGCCGATGATTCTGTTGACCAAGAATTTGGAACCGGCGCGCTCGGCGTGACTCCGGCTCATAGCATTATTGATTGGGAAATGTCGCAGAGACACGGACTTCCTTTGAAGCAGGTCATCAATGAATATGCCAGAATGACTGTTGGATTAGACTCTATTAAAGACAAGAAAGTTACCGAAGCCCGTGAAGCTGTTGTTATCTGGCTCAAAGAGCAAGGGTTTTTGGAAAAAGAGGAGAAAATAGAACACAATGTAAGCATCGCGCAGAGAACAGGCGGAACCATTGAGCCTTTGCCGAAACTCCAATGGTTCGTTGCCGTTAATAAAGAATTCAAAAGGGATGGTAAAATGACGACTTTGAAAGAATTGATGAAAGAAGCGGTTTCGCCGACTGGCATCAAGATAATTCCCGACCGATTCGAAAAAGTGTATTTTCATTGGATAGAGAATCTGCGCGATTGGTGTGTTTCAAGACAGATTTGGTATGGGCATAGGATACCGGTGTGGTATAAGACTGTGAATAAATCGTCAGCCGTGTCGCTTGGGCGGGAACAGTCTTCCGAGGAGCGAAGCGAGCGAGGAAGAGCTGTTCCCGCCAGAAGCGACACGGTATCCGAAGAAATATATGTCGGAATAGAAGCGCCGAAAGGCGATGACTGGGTTCAAGATGAAGATACGCTCGACACATGGTTCTCTTCCGGTTTGTGGACATTCTCGACTTTAGGGTGGCCCAATGAAACCGAAGATTTGAAAAACTATCATCCGACCGCGATACTCGAAACCGGTTCCGACCTAATATTCTTTTGGGTCGCGCGGATGATACTGATGAGTACATATTTATTGAACGATATTCCGTTTAAGACTGTTTATTTTCATGGAATTGTACGCGATTCCAAAGGAAGGAAAATAAGCAAATCGCTTGGAAATAATATTGACCCGCTAGACATGATCGCCAGGTATGGAGCGGACGCGACACGCATGTCTTTAATAATCGGCGTTGGTCCGGGAAGCGATAGTAAGATTGACGAACAAAAGATTAAAGCATATAAATTATTCGCTAATAAGCTCTGGAATATTGCGCGATTTATTCTAACGAATTGTGATAGTCGG
>CAYIQG010000090.1:0-1812 GCA_964365535.1 uncultured Candidatus Saccharibacteria bacterium | reverse complement strand
ATTCCGAACGCGCGCTAGTTTGGGTATGGATATCTCAAACATCAAATAGCGCGTCAGGCAGTACAAAATCAGTAAGAAACTAAAAGTTATGGCACGATCGAATGGTGGAGTGTATAAGAAGAGTCCGAAACGTCAAGTCGAGAGAATCTTCAGGCAATCGCAACATCTCGGCTCGTCAAAATTGGTTGCTTGGATTCCAAACCCCAACAATCCGAGGTCGACCCAAAGGGTATTCTTGTCCGCTGTTCAGAAAGAAGCCAAGGCGGAAATCGCCAGAAGGCTTTTCCCCCCATCAGGAGTTCAGGTTTAGGTGTGGTGTACATGACTTAAAAACTGTAACCAACCCGCCACCGGAGAAGGCGGGTTTCTGTTTGCCCACTTTTAATATTTCTATGGTAAAATAAATCAAAGACTAATCATATGGATGAAAATCGCGTAACATATTTTGCCGAGACCGATGCTCGCAACAAACGAGTGAAATTCGGCATTAAAGGCAAAGATAGAAGCAAGCATGTCTATGTTATCGGGAAAACGGGCATGGGCAAATCAACCATGCTCGAGAATATGGCGGTGCAAGATATTCAGAACGGCGAAGGAATATGCTTCATTGACCCTCACGGCAAAACCGCTGACTTACTTCTCGAATATGTGCCGAAAGAAAGAATGCGTGATGTTATTTACATCGCGCCTTTCGATGTCGAACATCCCATCTCATTCAATGTTCTCGAAAGCGTGGAGCATGACAAGAGACATCTGGTGGTCTCGGGACTTATGAGCACATTCAAGAAAATATGGGTGGACGCCTGGTCGGCAAGAATGGAGTATATTTTGACTAATACGCTTCTTGCTTTGCTCGAAGTTCCCGGTTCCACGCTTCTCGGCGTGAATAAAATGCTGTCTGATAAAGAGTATCGCAAAGAAATCGTTTCCAAAATTCAAGATCCTTCTGTTAAGGCATTCTGGGTGAAAGAATTTGCCAACTACACGGAACGCATGGCGGCCGAAGCCGTGCCAGCTATCCAGAACAAGGTGGGACAATTTACGGCAAATCCCCTTATCAGGAATATGATTGGTCAGCCGCAGTCTTCTTTCGATTTCCGTAAAGCTATGGATACGAGAAAGATTGTTATTATCAACTTGTCGAAAGGAAGAATAGGTGATGAAAATATGAAGCTTCTCGGCGGTATGTTGGTTACGAAGATTTATCTCGCCGCCATGTCTCGCGCCGATATGCCGGACAGAGTCATGAATATGATGCCGAATTTCTATCTTTATGTCGACGAATTCCAAAACTTCGCCAACGCCTCATTCGCCGATATTCTCTCCGAAGCGCGAAAATATAAATTGAACCTGACGATTGCTCATCAATACATAGAACAGATGGATGAGGAAGTGAGCGCGGCTGTTTTTGGCAACGTGGGTACTATGATTGTTTTCCGAGTCGGGGCGACAGACGCGGAATATCTCGAAAAAGAATTTACGCCGGAATTTGTCATTGAAGATTTAGTCAATTTGGGATTCGCGCAAATTTACTTGAAACTGATGATAGACGGTCTCACATCATCGCCTTTTTCCGCGATGACTCTGCCGCCTATTCCACATCCGGAGATTTCGTATATGAAGGAAATAATCGAGGCGTCCAGGGAACAATACGCGAGGTCGAGGGCGGATGTTGAGCGAGAGGTGGTGGCGTTCCATGAGGCGGTGAAAAAGGTGAGTCTGGTTTCTACTAATCCCCCGCCCATCGCCGGCAGAGTCGCCCCGCCGCTTCTGGCGGGAGGAGCTCTCCCTCGCTCGTCGCTTCGCTCCTCC
>CAYIQG010000089.1:0-1826 GCA_964365535.1 uncultured Candidatus Saccharibacteria bacterium | reverse complement strand
AACCGTTGACAATATTTTTCTTCATGCTATCCTAGTCAGTACGCGCTAAATAGCGTTTTTAGTGTTCTTTTATTAGCAATTTATTAACTATTAATCATTTATTTTTTCCCCTTGGACACTCTATCGCTAGTGTTATACGCACAAGCATTAACGATAATGTCCAAGAGTGGAGAGCAATAAAACAATAATATGGCAACAGAATTCAATCGCAATAAGCCCCATATCAATGTGGGCACAATCGGTCATATTGACCACGGCAAGTCAACTTTGACCGCCGCCATTCTCGCCGTCCAAAGCAAGAAGGGTTTCGCCAAAATTAAAGCTTACGCCGATATTACAAAAGGAGGCACCGTTCGTGATGCCACCAAGACCGTTACAATTTCACTTTCACATGTAGAATACGAGTCACCGATTCGCCACTACGCCCATATCGACTGTCCGGGACACGCCGACTTCATCAAAAACATGATTACCGGCGCCGCCCAGATGGACGGGGCCATTCTAGTCGTATCCGCGACCGATGGCGTGATGCCGCAAACTCGCGAGCATGTACTCCTAGCATACCAAGTTGGTGTGCCGAAGATTATTGTCTTTCTAAACAAATGTGACCTTGTCGAAGAGAAAGACCTCATTGACCTTGTTGAAGAGGAAGTGCGTGAACTCTTGACCAAAAACAAATTCGATGGAAAAGATACTCCGGTTATTCGCGGTTCAGCTACGGGTGCCTTGAATGGTGACGCGGCCTGGACAACTAAGATTGATGAACTCATGACCGCCTTGGACACATACATTCCCGCGCCAGTTCGTGAAGTTGATAAGCCATTCCTTATGCCAATCGAAGATATATTCTCTATCGAAGGACGCGGTACTGTCGTAACTGGCCGTATTGAGCGCGGGAAGGTCAAAGTTGGCGAGGAAGTAGAAATTGTTGGTTTCAAAGATACCTCGAAAACAGTTATTACCGGTATCGAAATGTTCAATAAGTCCCTGAAAGAGGGTATTGCCGGAGATAATGCCGGAGTACTTCTCCGCGGTACGGGTAAAGACGATGTATCGCGCGGACAAGTATTGGCGAAGCCGGGTTCCGTGAAGCCACATACCGAATTCGAATCGGAAGTTTATGTTTTGAAGAAAGAAGAGGGTGGTCGTCATACGCCGTTCTTTACTGGCTACAAACCGCAATTCTATATTCGCACGACAGACGTTACCGGCGAAGTGACTTTGCCTGAAAAAGTGGAGATGGTCATGCCTGGCGATACGGTTACATTCAAGGTCAAGCTCGTTGCTCCAGTCGCTCTTGAAGACAAGCAAAGGTTCGCGGTGCGCGAAGGAGGTAAGACGGTGGGCGCGGGAGTCGTGACGAAAGTGATTGCGTAAATTCTAATGCCTACGATGAAAGTGACAATTCAAAAAAATGAAACTGTTAAGGCTACAAAACCGCCAGCCAAGAAATCTCCTCGTGTTAAGAAAGCGACGAAAGCAGAGGGTGAAGTGCCGCATCTCCGGATCCGCGTCCGCGCGTACGAGCACAAAATCCTCGACGCGTCACTCAAGCAAATCATGGACACGGCGACGCGTTATGACGCGGAGATTCACGGTCCGGTGCCTCTGCCGACGGAAATCAAGAAGTATACGGTAAACCGCTCTTCATTCATCGACAAGAACGCGCGCGAACAGTTTGAGATGAGGGTTCACAAGCGTTTGATAGATATTATCAATCCAAATCCGAAAGTTATCGAAGCGCTTACGAATATGAGTTTGCCGTCGGGAGTAAATATTGATGTGAAGATGATGTAAAACAAAAATGCGATGAAATTCATTTTAGG
>CAYIQG010000088.1:0-1831 GCA_964365535.1 uncultured Candidatus Saccharibacteria bacterium | reverse complement strand
GGCGGCTATATCAAACTCGAAAAGGCCGGCAAATCATTCAAGGCAAAATGCCCGTTTCATAATGAAAAGACGGCGTCCTTTTTTATATCACCGGAAAGGGGCGGATATTATTGTTTCGGATGTTTTCCTCCAGGACAACTTGTGAGGACACCGTTCGGATATCATAATATCGAGACAATTGATGCAAAGCATTATGTCTATTCTGGCAAGGGAAATATCAGAAAAATATTGGCCACTCAATACAGAGAATATGAAGGTGAGATGGTAAGCGTGGATGTGCAAAAACTTTGTGGAACTGTTTCTATGACTTCTGATCATAAGTTACCGATTATAAGACCAAAAACTAAATATTACAAAAAGGTCAAACAGTTTTATAGGCAGATTCGTGGTTATGGATCAAACAGTGGTCGTAGTATTAGTCTCAATAAAAAGCGAATCGAAAAACATGCTGATGTCTTAAAGATATCTGCTGGAGAGCTACGGGTCGGAGATTTTGTGTTGTATCCTATCCCGACTGTGGTAAAAGATGTTGGTAAGATTGATTTATCTGCGTACCTAATAAAGAAACACAACAAAGGTCCTCGAGTGCGTACCGTTCCTTATATTATTCCTATCGACGACGATTTCTTGAAGCTGATTGGTTATTATATTGCCGAGGGAAGCAACCATAGGGCGTATATTCGCTTTAGTCTGGGTAACCATGAGAAAGATTTCGCGCAAGAAATAGTTTCTATTGTAAAGAAAATATTTGGCTTAGAAGCAAAAATATATAGACGAAAAGGAATAAAGAAAACTGGCATAGAAGTTACCGCGTGTCATGCGTATCTTGCTGATATTTTTGCTAATTTATGTGGCAAAGGTTCGAGTAATAAGCATATCCCTTATATATTTCAAGAATTACCTTTTTCCAAACAAATGGTGATTGTTGATGCTATCAATAAAGGAGATGGACATATATCCAGACCTGTCATATCGGCCCATTTTCATAATACGATTACCGTAGTCTCAAGGTTATTAGTTGAACAAATTGCTGATATTCTATTGAGAAATAGTATTTTTCCATCTGTTCATAGTGCTAAAAAAAGAACAGACAAAAATGGTGTTAACCATAAAGAGACTTATTCAGTGAAATGGTCGTCTACAGCTATTGCTCGTCATGAACTTACATATATTGATGATGGCGCGACATATTGGCTTTTGCCTGTAAAAAAGGTTAGTTCCAAATCGTATTCTGGTCCGGTATATAATCTTACTGTCGACGAGGATCATACTTACGCGACAAAAAACTTTGCAGTATCAAATTGTGGCGCCAAAGGCGACATATTCTCATTTGTTGAACAATTCGAGGGATTGGATTTTCGCGGAGCCTTGAAGATATTGGCTGACAAAGCGGGAGTCAAATTGTCGTATGACAAAAGCGCGGACGGCGAAAGTGACATGATGCGGGCAGTGATGGAGGATGCGACGAAATATTTTGAATTGCAATTTGAAAAGTCCAAAGAGGCGCGGGAATATGTTAAAGGGCGAGGAATTACTGACGAAACTCGCAAGACATTTCGCATCGGCTGGGCGCCGGAAGGATGGACAAATCTTTCTATTTTCTTGAAAGGAAAAGGATATAGTGAGGCGCTGATTGAAAAGGTGGGGCTGATTAAGCAGAAAGAATCTGTCGACATCAGCGCGCCGCTTGGGCGGGACACAGTCTTCCGAGGAGGCGAAGCCGAGCGAGGAAGAGCTGTTCCCGCCAGAAGCGGCGCAAGTAATTCAAACGGCACTACACTAGATTCCCGCTTTCGCGGGAATGACGATAGGCACTACGACCGTTTCCGCG
>CAYIQG010000087.1:0-1850 GCA_964365535.1 uncultured Candidatus Saccharibacteria bacterium | reverse complement strand
TAGACCCCCATGGGGTATACTAGTGCCATGAAACTAGACATTAAAAAAGATGCCAAGCGTCGCCTATCTATTTTATCCGGTCAGGTTAGCGGCATTCAAGATATGGTCGAAAATGAAAAATACTGCGTCGATATCATCACTCAAATCGAAGCTGTTCGCGAAGCATTATCGTCCGTAAAAAATATTATCTTAGAAAATCACATCATCACTCATGTTTTGGACCAAATAAAGAATGGCGAGGAAAAGAAGGCTACGGCGGAAATTCTGAAAATATATAAGCTGGCGCAAAAATAGCAGAAGGTCGATATTAATAAATATAATAATTAGATAATAAAAATATAATGTACGGACTATTCAACGATTATGGCTGGGGTTACGGCATGATGGGCGGTCCCGTTGGCGGTTTTATGATGATCGCTCTTTGGGTTCTGCTCATTGTGTTTATTGTTTGGGTCGTCAGAGAGGTATCCGGCAGACATTCCGGAATTGATTCCCGGGCGCTTGATATCTTGAAAGAGCGTTATGCCAAGGGCGAGATTGGCAAAGAGGAGTTCGAGACCAAGAAAAAAGATTTGAGTTAGGCTATGCTTTATTAGAGTATTATTATCACAATTGATTATTAAATAATAAAATCTCATGGAAAGATTATCTTTGAAATCGTATGTGTGGAAGTGCGTGCTTGGCTCGGAGGTTGCCTATGTTTTGTGCATTATCGGCGGATATCTCCCGTGGCGCACCGTGGCGGGCACGGAGCTTCATCACGCCCTGTTTGAAACATTGCCGGGTTTTGTCTGGGGAAACTTTGGCAGTATTATTCTCGGCGCGGTCTACATGTTTATTTTCGCCTGGGTCTTCGGAAGCTATGTGGTTTGGATGCACAATTCTAGTTTAATAAAACAATAATCATAAACATGCACGATTACAACAGTGAAAAAGGCCATGATTCAAAAATGATGTGGATGATGGTTATTTGTTGCGTCGCCCCAATTCTCTTTATCACGCTTTTGGGGAGTAGCGTAGCGACAACGGGACTATCGAAATGGGTTATTTTCGGCGGAATTGCCGTTTTGGTCGTAGTTCATTTCTTCGTAATGAGAAGGCCGCGAAAATGTTGTTCTGACAAACCGGAGATAATTGACGCGAAAGACGCGGGGAAGGATACAAAAGATGAAAATAGCGACAAAACCGATTCCAGCAAAGGATGTTGTCATTAAAGAAGTTTAATTCAAGATATGAGTACGACAGATTATGGATTGTGGGGACTGGTAATAATAAACACGGCGATATTTCTCGTCTTCGCTTTTAGCTTCACTCACCCGAAGACAAAGAGGGATTGGAGATCGTTCGGTGCCTTTTCCGCATTTATAGTAGCCCTCTTCACGGAAATGTACGGCTTTCCGCTGACAATATATTTTCTGTCCGGTTGGCTTACAAAATGGGTTCCGGGACTTGACCCTTTCGCGCATAATTCCGGTCATATTTTGGAAGACCTTTTCGGGTGGGGCGGCGACCCGCATATGGGACCGTTCCATATCGCTAGTTATATTTTAATCATTTTTGGTTTTGTTCTGCTTTCCAACGCTTGGAAAGTACTGTATAAGGCGCAGAAAGGACATACTCTGGCGACCTCCGGACCGTACGCACGCGTTCGTCATCCGCAATATGTTGGATTTATGATTATAATGTTCGGATTTCTGTTGCAGTGGCCGACAATTCTTACTGTTATCATGTTCCCAATTCTTGCGTGGATATATACCAGACTCGCTAAAAGTGAAGAAAAAGAGTCCAAGAATAATTTTGGAATAATATGGGATGAATATGCGGAAAAAGTCCCCGCTTTTATCCCCCGA
>CAYIQG010000086.1:0-1873 GCA_964365535.1 uncultured Candidatus Saccharibacteria bacterium | reverse complement strand
TTGAAATCCAATAATATCATGGACGATTTCGACATCGCTTTTATCGAAGGCGCCATGGCTTCGCCCGAGCATGTTCTGAAACTGAAAGATATTCGTAACCGTTCAAAGAAGCTTGTGGCAGTCGGCGCCTGCGCGATAGTCGGTCTGCCGGCCGGACAGCGCAATACATTTTCGGAAGAGCAAAAAGCCAGCATTGACTATTTAGTCGCTAGGTTTGGAGCATTGTCTGAAGTGAAGAAAGTTTCAGATGTGGTGAAGGTCGATGTTGAGATACCGGGCTGTCCGATGGACCCGAAAGTTTTTTTAGAAAAAGTAAACGAATTAGTGACCGAACTTCGTCAGCCACTTCCGAGCCGACACTTCTCGGAGTGAGCCTATCCTCCTTCGCTAAAGCTACGGAGGACAAAGGCGGAGCGGAGCGATTAATGGCTCACGGAGAGAATGTGTCGGCGATGGAAGTGGTATAATCAAAAAATCATGCACAGAATAGACTTAAGACTAGATCATATAACAAAAGTCGAAGGCGACGCTTCGATGGATGTCGTCGTTGAAGATGGAAAGGTAACCAATGTCAAATTCGCCATTATAGAATACAAACGCTTCTTCACGGAAGCCATGAAAGGCAAGAATATCGCCGCTATCCCAGCGCACCTTTCCCGCATCTGCGGAACCTGCTCCAATGCTCATGTCATGGCCTCGATCGCCGCCTGCGAGAACGCTCTCGGCATAGAAGTCACGCCACAGACTAAGCTCCTTCGCAAGCTCACCATGCACGGCTTGGTGTCGCGCGATCACGCCTTGCATTTATACCTTTTCGTCATGCCGGATTTATACGGCAAAGACGCCTTCCTGGATTTTGACGAGAATGACCCGGAACAGCATCAGCTCCTCCATGACGGCTTCCATGTCAAATCCGCCGGTAATCATTTGTCACAGCTGGTCGCCGGGCGCAGTGTTCATGCCACATTCCCGGTCATCGGCGGATTCCTACAATTCCCTTCGCCTGAAGGTGTGGTTGGAATTATTCAAGAAATGAAAGATGCCCGGCCGGCCGTTTTGCGCTTAATAGAGATTTTCAGAAAGGCGCCGTTCCACTTGGACAGGAAGACCAAATATATGGCTTTAGTGCCGGACGATACATTCGGATATTTAGGCGGAAAGATTATCACCGACAAGGGGGAGTCCTACGAACAAAAGGATTTTCGTTCCCATTTGGAGCATGTGGTCCTGCCGTATTCGCAAGCTTCGGCTTATACATACAAAGGCGAAAGTTATATGGTTGGCGCGTTGGCGAGAATTAACTTGGCAAAAGATAAATTACATTCAAAGACAAAAGAATCAGCCGCTGAAGCATTGAAGCTATTCCCATCAACGGATATTTATCACAACAATTTGGCTCAAGCGATTGAAATACTTCACTCTATAGATGAATCAATAGATATTCTTTCGAATAATGTTTTCAAGCCGGAGCCGCTCGTGAAAGCTCCCATGCGCGCGGCCGTCGGCATGGGCGTCATAGAAGCGCCGCGCGGCACGCTCTATCATAAAATAATTATAAATGACGAAGGTATTGTCGAGGATGGCGAGGTGATAGTTCCAACCGGTCAGAATCAAGTCAATATCGAGCGCGATGTCGGTTTCATCGTAGAAAAACTTATCAATGATAATACTCCCAAAGAAAAAGTAAATCACGAAATAGAAAAGCTCATTCGCGCCTATGACCCGTGCATGAGCTGCGGGGCGCACTTTCTCAAGGTGAAGTGGAAAAAGAAATAGTTTGTGCTATACTCTATTCCAGCAAGCCGTTCTTTGAATAGTGGTTTGCGCAACATAAAAGGAGAACCTAAACTATGAATGCGGTTTTGACACCGTC
>CAYIQG010000085.1:0-2068 GCA_964365535.1 uncultured Candidatus Saccharibacteria bacterium | reverse complement strand
CTCGGCCATAAAATATCCGAAAGTAACTGTTTGGGATGTGGTTTTGTATTATTCTCGTTCTATCAGAAAATATTGGTTATCGGGCTTATTAACCGTGCTCGGTTTGGCCGTTGTGGCTGTGATGGACATTATCGTGCCTATTTATTATAAGCAATTTTTTGATGCTATTTCTTCCGGCGGGGAAGCCGCGGTTTTGGCAAAGGAACTTACAAGTATCATCATCTTTATTCTTATCTTGAATGGCATAAGCTGGGTTTCTTTACGGATTAGTAATTTCTGCAATGTATCATTCCAGAGCAATGTTATGAGCCGTTTGCGTACCTCCGCTTTCGAATATCTCCTAGACCATTCCTACCTATTTTTCGCGAATAATTTCACCGGCTCTTTAACGCAGAGGATCAATCGCTATGCGCGCGCATTTGAAAGACTTGTCGATAGGATTATATGGGATGTTATTCCATTAACCATCAAGGTGGTCGGCATAACTATAGTTCTATGGTTCATCAATCATAATATCGCCTATATTCTACTCGTCTGGGCTCTAATATTCATAGTCTCCAATTATCTTTTGGCAAGATGGAAGCTGAAATATGATGTCGAAGCGGCGGAACTTGATTCCCGTTTGACCGCCACGCTCTCCGACGCCATTACGAACCATCAGACAATACAACTTTTCACTGGACAACATTATGAGGCGGGCATATTCCAGAATGTTAATTCATGGTGGCGTAAACTTACTTCTTTCCGCTGGAATGTGGATGGAGTTATCAATGGATTCCAAGCCGGACTGATGTTCGCTATCGAATTCTTCCTTTTCTATTATGGAATAAAATATTGGCAGTTGGGACTTATCAGTATCGGCACATTTGTGCTTATTCAAGCCTATTACTTTTCCATGGCCGACCGTTTGTGGAATGTCAGCCGAGTTATTCGCGATGTTTATGAAGGTTATGCCGATGCCAAGGAAATGGTCGAGATTCTGAAACTCGCTCATGATGTCAAGGACGCCCCCGGCGCGAAAGCCATACTTGTTCCGAAAGGAGAAATTGATTGGAAAGATGTTACATTTGCTTTCAATATGACCCGTTCTGTCTTGAATGGAATCACCCTGCATATTCGGAATGGCGAAAAAGTCGCTCTAGTCGGCCCTTCCGGGGCGGGCAAAAGCACATTCGTGCGACTACTTCTACGCCTTTACGATATTGAATCCGGCGAAATAACGATTGACGGACAAAATATTGCCCATGTAACGCAAGATAGTTTGCGCCATAATATTAGTCTTGTTCCGCAGGACCCAGTTTTATTCCATCGCACGCTTTTGGAAAATATTCGTTATGGTCGTCGTGACGCGACTGACCTTGAAGTTATAGAAGCGGCCAAGCTCGCCCATTGCGATGATTTCATCGAGTCTTTGCCGAATAAATACGAAACTTATGTCGGTGAGCGCGGCATTAAACTTTCCGGCGGAGAAAGGCAAAGAGTCGCGATTGCCCGCGCTATTTTGAAAAACGCGCCGGTGCTTATCCTCGATGAAGCGACTTCAAGCCTAGATTCTCATTCTGAAATGCTCATTCAAGACGCGCTCGATACTCTCATGAAAAGCAAAACAACTATTGTTATCGCGCATCGGCTATCGACAATCAAAAAAATGGACAGGATTATCGTCGTCGATAACGGTAAAATCGTCGAAGAGGGAACTCATGATACGCTTGCCGAGAAAACGAATGGTCTTTACGCGAAACTTTGGTCGCTACAGGCGGGAGGGTTTTTGAAGGAAGAGTAAGGGGGTGAGGCGGGCAATTGTCTTTTCAAGTCCTGTATATTTCACGCTTAATGTGGAATTATGTATAAATAAAGTAGTGGGCCTGAAATCTTGACAAGATGCCTAAATCTCTATAAGGTATTTTATGGAACTAGAAAATTTCTGGTTAGTAAATTGACAACAAAATATACACAAAAAAGGAGAAAAACTATGGATAAGTTTGCGATTCAGGGATCAATTAAACTTCAGGGTCCCGTCTTCGTCATTTTTCCCAAAATCTCTAATAATTTGAAATATACGGCTTGA
>CAYIQG010000084.1:0-2144 GCA_964365535.1 uncultured Candidatus Saccharibacteria bacterium | reverse complement strand
GGCGTCAATCCTCTCCGCAGTCTCTGGTCCAATTTTGAAAGAATGGAGGGCTGGATAATCATCGCTCACCTCTGGATGTTCTTTATCACTATGACTTCTTTGTTTGGTACTAGTGCCGAAGGTACTGAGCGAAGCGAAGTATGGTATAGATGGCTTCATACTTCTCTTATCGTCGCGTTTATAGTCGGGATATACGGTTTATTCCAAATATTGGGTTGGGCGGCTATTCACCAAGGCTCTACTCGTATCGACGCTTCTCTCGGCAATGCAATCTACATGGCAGTCTATATGCTATTCCACGCGTTTATTTCCGCTTATTTCTTTTTTGTGGAAAAAGCTAAAGGTATTTCTGCTTCAAAAATAAAATTATGGCTCTATAGTCTATTTGCCGTTTTTGCCAGCTTCTTACTCTTTGAAACCGCGACTCGCGGTACTATCCTCGGTTTGATTGGCGGAATCATGCTAGCTCTGTTTCTCTATGCTGTTCTCGGTAAGAATGAGAGTAAGAAATCACGATGGGTTGCAGGCGGACTTATTGGTGTAATTATTTTGATTGGCATTGTCTTCTGGCTCAACCGTGATGCGCAATTTATCAAAGATAGCGAAGTCTTGAATCGTCTGGCTTCCATTTCGATTTCCGATACAAAGACGCAAGCTCGTGGTTATGTTTGGCCGATGGCTATTACTGGTTGGAGTCAGAAACCTATTCTTGGTTGGGGTCAAGAGAATTTCAACTATGTTTTCAACACGAATTATAATCCTCTGATGTGGCGCCATGAACAATGGTTCGACCGCGCGCATAATATTTATTTGGATTGGCTGATTAACGCTGGCGCCGTTGGTTTGCTCGCTTACCTTGCCCTGTATATTTTGTCTCTAATGGCAATCTGGAAATCGGGCATGCCATTAAAAGAAAAATGTGTTTTGACTGGTCTCATGGCGGGTTACGCCGTTCACAATGTTTTCGTCTTCGACAATTTGGCAAGTTATGTTTTCTTTTTCGCGATGCTTGGATTTGTCAGTTCAATGCATGGTTCAAACAAGGTGGCACCTTCACTTCGCGAAGGTGCCACCTTGGGTGGTTTGGAGATAATCGTCGGCGGTAATCGCGAATTTAGTTCAGAAATCGTCGAATACATTGTCGCGCCTGTTTCCATTATTGCTTTAATATTTTCACTGTATTTTTTCAATATTCGCGCCATTCAAGCGAATACTACCTTGATAACGGCTTTGCAATCATGTAATGGTCCCACGCCGGATGTGACATTATTCGGAAAGGCTTTAGCGGTGAATGTTAGCGTGGCAAATCAGGAAATCCGCGAACAAATCCTTTCTTGCGCCGGGAATATTATTCAAAATCAGAATGTTCCAGGAACCACAAAGCAGGCGTTTTTCACCTTGGCGATGAAGGGCATCGAAGACCAAATAGCCTCGGCGCCGAAAGACGCGCGCATGTATGTTCTAGGTGGCGTATTCCTAAATAGCGCTGGACAGTTGGACAAAGCGCAACCGATTCTAGAGGAGGCTCATAAACTAACTCCCACTAAACAAACCGTTGACTTTCAACTTGCCATGAATTATTTCAACACCGGTAAAGTGAAAGAGGGCGTGCAGATATTGAAAGAGGCTTATGAAAGTGATACCACAAATACAACGGCGCAGTCAACTTATGCTATCGGACTTATTATAGATGGCAAAGAGGCCGAGGCAAAAACTATTTTCAAGGATACTCCGAGCGTGTATGAGAATGCTCAAGTCGCGCAAGTTTACGCGCAGATGAAACAATATGATAAGTCAATTGCTCTCTATCGAAAACTAATTACCGCTGATTCGAAAAATATTCAACTGCGCATGACATTGGCGCAAGTGCAGTACACGGCGGGAATGAAATCGCGGGCGATAGAGACCCTACAGAGCATCGCAAAAGATTTTCCAGAATACAAGGACCAGGTTGAAGCGGCAATTAAGGAGGCGCAGAAGTAACGGCCATTATAAAAAAGATATGCACAGATATAGATTGTGGTAAAGCTTTTCAAGATGTATAATTCAACCATTATGCAGAAAAATCAAATATTATTAATAACATTGATTGGTATTATTGCTTTGATAGTTGGCGCGATTGGCGGATATTATTATGGACAGAG
>CAYIQG010000083.1:0-2223 GCA_964365535.1 uncultured Candidatus Saccharibacteria bacterium | reverse complement strand
GACGACCGCGCGCCGGAGGAAATAAAAGAGGAAGAGAACGAAGATTTGTATTCACTCAAGAATTTCTCGATTTAATTTCAATATTTAATTATCAGTTTCCTACCGGCGGTTTCTTTTTCGCAAACCTACCTTTTCTCGCGGGTTTTGGTATCGCCAACAATTCAAGCGCTTTTTCAAGCGTTATCTCATAAACATCATTTGGCGCCTTAATTGACCTGAAATTGCCGTCAGAGACTACATAAGGACCGAAACGGCCTGCGGAAGCAACGACTTCTTTGTTGGTTTTTGGGTCAATGCCGAGTGCGCGGGGGAGACTTAAGTATTTCAACGCATCGGTGACTGTAACTTTTGAAGGGTCCATGAATTTTGGAATGGACGCCATTCTTGGTTTTGTTATTGTGATGGAAGCGGTCCCCGCAGGGGTCGGCACATTCCCCCCGTGAGCCATTAATCGCTCCGCTCCGCTAAGGCTCACGGGGGGAAGTGCCGACCCCTGCGGGGCTGACGCAACTTCTACAACTAATTCATCTTTCGTCTTTTTCTTCCTTTTCACTTTCACTATCTTCACCTTTTCTCCCAACTGAACATACGGGCCGAACCTGCCATTCAAGACAAAAATAGGCAAGCCGGTCGCGGGGTCATTGCCGATCGGCTCATCTTTTTTGAATTCAACTCCGTCCATCGTCAAAGCTCCTTCGCAATCAGGATATTTAGCGCAGGAAATGAATTTGCCGCCGCGGCCGAGCTTCACAACCATCGGACCGCCGCATTTTGGGCATTTGTATTTCGGGTCGGCAGAGCCGAGATTCGTGACTTTGTCGATTTTATCTTTTGCTTTGATATCTTTGTGAAATGGTCCATAGAAAGCGGAAAGAGTTTTGACATATTCACGCGTGCCACCGGCGATATCATCAAGATTATTCTCCATTTCCGCCGTGAATGTATCGCTAATATATGCGGGGAAATTCTTTTCCAAGAAATCGGAAACGACCTCGCCGGTATCGGTCGGTTTGAGTGAACGGCCTTCTTTCTCCACATACCCCCTATCTTCGATTGTTTTGCTTATTGTCGCGTATGTTGAAGGCCGGCCGATGCCACGCTTTTCCAACTCCTTGATTAGACCCGCCTCCGTATAGCGTCCCAGCGGTTGTGTTTGCTTTTCCAGTGAATCGATTGATTCCAATTTTAAACCCTCGCCCTTGGCGCATTTTGGCAAAGTAATTTCCTCGCCATTTGATTCTGGGTCGGCTTTCAACCAGCCGTCGAAGAGGATGCGTGAACCGATCACTTCGAAATTTGGTATTGAGGCGTCGTCGCTTGGGCGGGAGGAGTCTCCCGAGGAGCGAAGCGAGCGAGGGAGAGCTCCTCCTGCCAGAAGCGACGCGCCGACAGAAGAACCAATATTCGCAATAACCTTCGTCTTTGCGATCCTCGCGTCTGCCATCTGTGAAGCGACCGTGCGTTGCCAGATAAGGCGATAGAGTTTCTTTTGCTCATCGGTATGACCGGCAGACTTGACTGAAGCGTGCGTTGGGCGAACAGCCTCATGCGCTTCTTGGGCGTTCTTGCTTTTTGTCGTATACGCTCTGAATATCTTATATTCTTTGCCATATTCTTTCTCAATAACAGGACCTATTTGTCCGAGCGCCTGTTGGCTTAATGTCGTTGAATCCGTGCGCATATAGGTGATATGACCAGCCTCATAGAGCTTTTGCGCTATACCCATGGTACGCGAAGGGGAAAAACCGAGGCGTGAACTAGCAGTTTGCTGTAATGTGGAAGTAATAAACGGCGCGCGCGGCGACCTCTTCTGTTCCGATTCCTCAATATCGAGAATGTGCCATGGTTCCTTCTTGGCAATATCAATGATTCGGTCGACTTCTTTCTTTTCTTTCGGTTCAACGGAACAGGTAAGTCCAAGTATTTCATTTTTAGCCGTTTTCCAATTTCCGGAAATAACCCAAAATGTTTCAGGAATAAAAGCGCGAATCTCCCTTTCCCTTTCCATTATTATTCGCAGAGCGGGGGATTGGACGCGGCCGGCGGACAGTCCGTAACGGACTTTTTTCCAGATAAGACCGGAGAGATCATAGCCAACAATGCGATCCAATACGCGACGAGCCTCCTGTGCTTCTTTTAAATTCACATCGATTTGTCTAGGATGTTCGAGCGCTTCCAAAATCGCTTCTTTTGTAATTTCATGATATGTAACGCGCTTTATTT
>CAYIQG010000082.1:0-2246 GCA_964365535.1 uncultured Candidatus Saccharibacteria bacterium | reverse complement strand
AGTTCCCTGAACTTTTGACCATGGAAGGCGATATGATGAAACAAAAATATCTGAGTGAGTCCGTGTATAAGAAAACAATCGAATATGGCCTCGGAAACCGCTACAGACGAAAAAACAATAAAGAAATACTTGCTTTATTTCGAGGAGAGCTTCTTGACCTATACTCTATACAACTTTACGAGATCGTTCAGGAAGTCAAGGAGAGCCTTGAAAAAAATCTATCTCGGTAGCTCAAATTTCTTTTCAGTCTTTCATTCGTATGACGACTTTGAAGCTCGCTCGCGATATTTGGGGTGTTTGGCGGAAAACCATCTTTTTAACCTCCTCCGACGGCGATTTTCGTATGTCTCATTTTATCGCGTGCGCGAAAATGAATTTGATTTTTTAGCAACGAATGATGTCTTGGACAGGAAAAAGTATCGGTATTTCGAATCCAAATACGGCAATGAAACCGATCCAAGGAAGTTTTCATTCATCAGAAAGGAAGCCGCTGAAGGCAGTGCTTATTACGAGATTGCGTCAAAGGATGAGTTTGATCTGCGTGATGACCACGCCGTTATCCCGATCTGGTTGTGGAAATAGGTCGTATGATCACCGCGTGGAATACGAACAACGCTACTTACGATCTGAATAAGGATGGCACCGTGAATTCTCTGGATTATGCCATGATGGTGCGGAATTGGACGGTGTAAGGATGGGTTAAGGTTGATTTTATTTACAGGAGTGACACTCCTTGAACTTGACAGATTTGGAGGATTTGCTATCCTATATAACATGAAAATACCAAGATTTTATGACGATTTAAATAAGGAATTGAAGCCAAATAAGGTTCTGGTAATTTATGGTCCTCGCCAAGTTGGTAAGACGACACTCCTCAAAGACTTCTTGAGCCGGACACAATTCAAATATAAACTCGATACCGGTGATGATATAAAGATTCAGAATATTCTAAGCTCTAGCGATGTTGAAATAATAAAAAGTTACGCGGAAAATTATGAGCTTATCGCTATTGACGAGGCGCAGAAGATTCCTAATATCGGCCAAGGATTGAAAATCCTAGTCGATCATATTCCCGGAATAAGAATAATCGCTACAGGTTCGTCATCATTTGAGCTTGCTGGACAGATCGGTGAACCCCTTACTGGCAGGAAAAATACAATAACACTATTTCCAATTGCTCAAAAAGAGCTTGCTGGTTTGCATAACAACTTTGAGCTCAAGGAAAAATTGGGTGAATGGCTAGTGTACGGTGGATATCCTGACGTCATAACAGCTACGACCAGGGAAGACAAAATCAAAGTACTGGAAGAAATTTTGCATTCGTATCTCTTGAAAGATATTCTTGAATTGGAAAAAGTAAAAAGTTCGAAGATACTTCTCGACCTTCTTCGGCTCATCGCTTATCAAGTCGGCAACGAAGTTTCTCTGACCGAATTGGCTTCACGAATCGGAATAGATTATAAAACAGTTGCAAGATACCTAGACTTATTCGAGAAATCTTTTATAATCTACAACCTTCGAGGATTTAGCCGAAATCTTCGGAGTGAAATCACCAAAAAAAGCAAGTATTTTTTTTATGATAATGGTATTAGAAATGCAATTGTCTCAAACTGGAATGCACTCGAAAATCGTGATGATATCGGTAAGATTTGGGAGAATTTTCTATTTATAGAGAGGATGAAGAAACGCTCATATGACAATATTTATGCCAATATCTATTTCTGGAGAACATGGGAACAGCAGGAGATAGACTATATCGAAGAAAGAGATGGAAAGTTTTTTGGTTATGAATTCAAATGGAATGATAAGAAAAAAATATCAGAACCAACTCAATGGAAAGCCGCTTACGATAATGCCGGTTTTGAGGTAATTTCAAAGAATAATTATTTAGATTTTGTGAAGTAAACTCTCTGGACTATGTGATCATGGTGCGAAATTGGACGATGTGAGGTATAAGAATAGTTTTAGGAAAATATAGAGAGAGAATATAAAGTCTTTGTCCACCTTGAAAACCTGAATATGGGAGATAGAACCTTCTAACTCATGTGTGCTATAATGAGAACATGACAATAAATGAGTTTATAAAGCAAAGACCATATCTAGTTTGGTATGTGAAAGATTTGAATAGTCTTTCCGAAGACTCCATCGTCGAACATGTTTTGAACTATGGAGATTGGAATGATGTGCAGGGAATGATAAAAATATTAAGTATGGAAAAGGTTGCCAGTATATTCACGGAAAAATCC
>CAYIQG010000081.1:0-2285 GCA_964365535.1 uncultured Candidatus Saccharibacteria bacterium | reverse complement strand
TTACTATTCGGGCAATCATACACTCTCCCGGTTATTTTACCGGACACGGTTTCAAAGAGAATATTACATTTAGCGAAAAACTTTCCATAGAATATATCTTCACTTATATGAGGAATATCAACCACAAGATATTGCCCCTTGAAATCGGAAAATATCTGCCGATGATTAGTTTCGAACTGTGGCGCGGCGTAGAACCTTGATTTCCATTTCCCAATCTTTGAAATCTCATGATTGCCAATATCGTTATACGACATTATTTGTTTAATAGATGGATTATTCGCAATGAAAGAAACCGAAGCATTGAGCACTTCCGCGGAACTCCCATTGATTTTCCCGAACATCAATTCTTCAGCCAAAACTGCATTATAGGCAATACTAATAATCAAAATAAAAATAACGCAAATATATTTCCATTCTCGCTTGAATAAACCGACGATTCCAAATAAGGCGGAAACAATAAAAGAAACAGCCACGAACAGGAAAGAAACATAAAAACCTATTGGACCGGAACCGCCATTGAACGGATTCAGGAAATTCCATTCACCATACAAAACTCTGGAAAACCATTCCGTTTTGGGATACAGAGACATGACGCCATGAGGAAAGAAATTGAGCTTGAAAATAATAATTGCGATGATTGCCGCGCAAACAATCGGCCATTTCATTTTCCTCCAATTAAATTCTCGCGATTTGAAAATCCTTGCCACAATCGCACCGGAAATAACGGCAAGCGGCACGATCGTAAACATTAGATATTTATCCAACACGCCACGAGAAAAATCAAATACAATAAAGTAAAATAAGAAGCCAAGTAAAAGATAAATAAAAAATAGTCGCGTTTGTTTGAATATTTCTTTTGAAGAAAATAGTAACGGTACTATTAAAAGTGGTGAAAGATAATAAATCGCTTTAACTCCCTGGACAATTATTTGTATATAATCCCTGCCGGTTTCTGAAACAAAATTATTAGCATGACTCAACATAAAATCAATGCTGAAAGCAGGATAAATAGCTTGAATAATATACAACGCGACAATATATACGATACCAAAGCCGAATAAACTTCCAGCTAAAATAGACCATTTCTTGAATGTCATAATGCTCCAATTATTCCAAATATAATCTATCGCCAATGCGCCAACGACCAGAATGAAACTAAGTTTAATCAGGAATCCGGCCAAACATGATAAAACAAGCAGAAGAAACCATTTCTTTTTTGAATGTTCATCCAACGCGCTGAACCTGTCATAACAATATACCGAAAGCAAGAATAATAGCGGCATTGCCGACCCATCAACATCGGTCATAAGAGAACCCCATACACTATAGAAAGATATAGTAAAAAGAACTGATACCCATAAAGCCGTCGTATTACCAAATCGTTTACGCGCGACAATATATAGAAGAATCAGCGTCATGGCCGAGAACAATAAAGGAAACACCCTGAACTGATTCTCACCAAACAAGGCATATCCAGCAACAAACCACATCTGCATCAAGGGCGGATGTGCGAAGAAAGAACCGGCTAATTGAACACTGGATGCCGAAGCGACATTCTTCCATTCATCCTGGTAATAGGGCAAATGTAACCCCGGCAAACGCAACAATAAGAAAATAATCAGAATAAGAATTATCCAGCGATAAAGTTTGATAAACTCAAATATTTTCGACTGCGAAATAATCATGGGAGTTGCTCTATTCTCGACCTTTTGAATATGAGGAACTGATATATGAAATAATTTTCAATAGCTATCAAAGCGCTTATGATTATCTGCGAAATTAAATAATGCAAACCGATATATTCCACGAATACATACAATAACACGGTGTTAAGACAAAGATTGAGCGCTCCAGCCGTGAAATAGATTATTGCCTGACGATGCATACCATCTTTCGACATATCCCCAAATGTCCAGAATTTTTGCAAAGTAAAACTAACTATGAAAGCAATGATAAAAGCCGCTATTGCCGAAGCTATATACCATATTCCCAATAAGTCGGTGAAAGCATATAGCAAAACAAGATTAGTAAGAGTTGCCGTTCCGCCTGAAATCAAAAAACGTACGATTTTCGTATGTGTGGGGTACCTGTCATTCAATTCCCCGTATTTCCTTATTGTCCAATCAATCATTTGGTTGATTGTATAGTATTCGACAACAGTTCCGCAAGCCGAGACGATAAGTTTATCAAACTCTGCGTTTCAGCAAACTTAATATTCTCTGAAACGACTCTCTGTTTTTCTTGTTCAGACAACGACAAAACTATTGCCAACCGCTCCGCCACTT
>CAYIQG010000080.1:0-2287 GCA_964365535.1 uncultured Candidatus Saccharibacteria bacterium | reverse complement strand
GCTAAGTCTCGTGGAAAGGTGTCGGCTTCGTCTCGAGACTGTTCCCGAATAGATGGTGGCGGTATTCGTTTAATAATTTCATTTAACAAATGTTCAACGCCCTCACCTGTCTTGCCAGAAACTTTTATCACATTATTCGGAGAACAATCTAGTAACTGACTTATTTCCTTCACCGTCTCATCTATCATGGCAAGCGGTGAATCTATTTTACTAACAACGGGAATAATGGTGAGACATGCTTCTCTCGCCATATTGAGGGTTGTTAGAGTCTGAGCTTGAACACCTTGAGTCGCGTCCACGAGTAAAATTGAACCCTCAACAGCTTTCAGGGCGCGCGAGACTTCATAGGAGAAATCGATATGTCCGGGGGTGTCAATCAAATTCAAAATGTATTCTTGACCAGCCGTCTTTTTATCGACTTCGTTAGCCCCGCCGCTTGGGTGGGAGGAGTCTCCCGAGGAGCAAAGCGAGCGAGGGAGAGCTCCTCCCACCAGAAGCGGCGGGGTCCTCGAACGCCACCTCATCCTCACCGGTTGCATCTTAATCGTAATTCCCCGCTCGCGTTCCAATTCCATGGAATCAAGCACTTGCTCTTGCATTTTTCTCTTTTCGATAGTGCCGGTAATCTCCAGCATCCTATCGGCAAGCGTGGACTTGCCATGGTCAATGTGGGCAATAATGGAAAAATTACGGATAAAAGCGGAATTCATTCATTGAATATAACAGAAAAGAGTAAATCGGCATAATTACCTCAAATATGCTCCACCTCCGCCGGCGGAACCTTCGCCTTCCAAATCTTATGATGAAATGTGCTCCACACTTCCTGCAATTCATTATTCTTGAGAAGAACGAGTACAATAGTGCCGATTATTAGTCCGAGGATTCCGGCGCAGAAGCCCTGCATGAAAACTCCCCAAACTTTCGTGAGCGGGAAGATGATATTGAAAAACCGCAAACTGAGGAACGCCGCGTAACCGGTGATAACTGAAGCCGAAAAACTGTGGAAAAGCGTGGATAAAACCGGTCTCGTAAAACCTGGATACGCACGTTCGAAAACCCACCAATGCAAAACGGTATTGAGTATTACGCCTATTGAATACGCGATTCCCAGAATAAGGACGCTTGTTCCGACTTGTCCGCCAACCTTGAGCAAGTCCTCGATGAAATACGCGAAGACCGGAAAAGCATAAAAAGCTTTCGTCAGGAAATACGCCGATAAGACGATAACAACCGCGGATACGGCATTTATCACAAGTGGACGAGCGGTTTTGCCTTCAGCGTAGAAAGCCCGAACAAACAAAATTATCAGACTCTGCCCTATCGTGGAAATGATAAAAAGCGCCAACATCGCGGCCGTGAGCCGCGTATCAGACCAATCGAATTTTCCCGCGCCTAAAATAACACGTACGATTTGCGCGCGCAAAACTATAAAAAGAACCATTATCGGCATAGACCAAAAGATAATATGTTTGGCGGAAGTAATCATCTTTTCCAAAAACTCTTTCAAATTCTTATCGAAATATAGTTTCGAAAGTGCGGGAAATACCGCCGAAGAATAACTAGCGCCGATAATAGTTAGAGGTACCGCTTGAATATTAAAAGCAAAAATAAATATAGAAATAGAGCCGGGAACCATGAGGGAGGCTATTGCTATCAAAACAAAGGACGCTAGCTGATTAGCGGATAGCGTTATCGTGCGTGGCAGTGAAGTTAATATAATCATTTTAATCTTCGACCACTCAACAATCCTCGTAAGGCGTGGAACAAGTCCCTCGCGTGACATGAACGGAACCTGTATCGCCATATGAAGGAATGCTCCAACCGCGACGCCGATAGCCAGACCTGAAATGCCGAACATGGGATAAGCGAAAAGTAATCCGAAAATAATTCCCATATTGTATACGACTGGACTGGCGGCATAGACTAGAAAACGGTGGCGCATTTGCGTCAAACTGGAAAACAAATTGGAAAGACCCAAGAATATTGGCGATAGGAGCATTATTCGCATTGATAAAATAAGTTGCGGTAAATATGAATCGTTCGCGAATCCGGGAATAACTTTCGGAATAAGCCAGGGGGCGATAATATACACGATTGCGCTTATGATTATGATCAAAAAGAAGAAAACAGTGAAAATCTCGTTAGAAAAAGTCTTTCCTTCTTCATTACCCTTGCCAAAGCGTTCAATAAAATACGGCAAGAGAATAGACGCAGAGACTAACGAACCAACAGAAGCAAAAACAATATCGGGAATTCGGAACGCGGAATAATAAATATCCAATGAATG
>CAYIQG010000079.1:0-2295 GCA_964365535.1 uncultured Candidatus Saccharibacteria bacterium | reverse complement strand
TTATGATTTTAGGATATTGGAAATGACGAAGTCAGGAGAACAAAATCCCTTTCTTTTACTTAAATTCGGAATCAAGGTTGAAACGGAATACCGGAATATTACGTTTTCTGAGAGCGTCAATGACTGGATCAGCTTCGAATCCATGTTGATGAGTTACTATCAGTACAGTTTTCATAGAACAACTCCTTTTCCGAATTCACGGTACCATTAACAGTAGATCTGTCAATGTTTGCATCATGAGCTATATATGGCATTATCTATGGTATGAACGAAGGAAAAAGATCTAATAAACCAAATTATTGGGGGAAAAGATTCACCGAACCCAGCATTCTTTTTGTGCAGGTTGCGCGAAACGCGCCGGAAAAAGCGATTATGGTCTCAAATAGAACTGGCAACTATGAAATCCACGCTATAGACTTTGTTAGTGGAGAATCGCGACAACTAACTAACAGACCCCAAGGAACATTGTTTGGAAGTATTTCTTCCGATGGGAAGTATGTGTATTATTTTAATGATATGAATGGTACTGAGAATGGACACTTCATGCATATCCCTTTTTCTGGCGGAGCATCAAAAGATATTACTCCTCTACTCCCGCTATATTTCTCTTTTTCTATAAGCTCAGATGACAAGGGACTATCTTTGATATTTTCAGCAGCCATTGAAAATGTAAATAGGATATACTTTGTATCTACAAAAGAAAATCTAACGGAAAAGCCATGTGTCATATATTCAACCAAACAATTTCTACAAGAGCCTGTTATTAGTTCCAATGGGAGCTTGACATGTTGCATTGTTGGAGAAAGTGAGACACTTCCACCCAAGTTGTTGATTTTAGACCATGCTACGGGGAAAATAGTCATGGAGAAAGTTTTAGAATCAAGTAGTACTTGGACCCCGTTGGCTTTTAGAGATAAGAAAGTTTTATTACTTACCAATCAATCAGGTGTTTATTTTCCGATGTTATTCGATACACAGAATGGAGAGTTTGAAATATTAAAACATAAACGAATACAGGGAGATGCATTTGTTCTTGGTTGGAACAAAGATAATAAATTACTGGTTATAGGAATGAAAGAGGGAAGAGGAGAATTATATTTGTATGATTATATTGAGAAAACCGTAAAGAGAATCGGCCCTAAAAATGGCTGTTTTGATCTTTCTTTTGGTACTGCTTCTTTTTTACAAAATGGTAACATAGTCCTCAAATGGCAATCATTTGGTATACCTCCGAGTATTATAGAACTAGTTGCCCCAGCATATGATTCATGGATTCCAAGAATTGAATTTGACTACACAAATAACGATTCTAAGCGATCAGTTGAAAATATCTACTGCGAATCATCTGATGGTAACAAAATTCATATATTAGTGGCACATCCAGAAGAGAAATACCTAACAAAAGGCAAAACATTTCCCTTTATTATTGATATACACGGTGGACCACACGGTATCGCGAGAGATGAATATTCACCTAGAGCCCATATGTGGCTTGATCAAGGATATGGATATTGTGCTGTGAATTATCGCGGATCAATCGGCTTCGGAAAAGACTATGAGAGGAAAATCTATGGAAATCCAGGTTATTGGGAAGTCGAAGATGTTGTCGCTACTCGTGCGTGGCTTATCAAACATGTCGATGCTGATCCCGAAAATATAATAGTTACAGGTTGGTCATGGGGAGGGTATGTTACATTACTTGCTTTAGGAAAATATCCAGAGCTATGGAAATGTGGGGTTGCAGGTACTGCGATTGCCGATTGTGTTATGCAATACGAAGATAGCCCAGCTTCTTTCAAAGCTTTTGATGATGAAGTTTTCGGGGGGAATCCAAAAGATAATCAGGAGATATACAAAAGAAGTTCCCCGATCACATACGCTTCAAATTTTTCCGCACCGTTATTGGTTATTCAAGGTGAGAATGATAGCAGGTGTACACCTCATCAGATGAAGCATTTTGAATCTGTACTGAAATCACTCGGTAAAAATATAACCATAAAATGGTTTTCCTCCGGACATGCTGGAGAATTTTCTGATACAAAAATAAGAATTGATAATGCAAAAGCCTCGCTTGATTTCGTTAATAAGTACATAAAAAATCCCGTGGCGACGCCGCGGGATTGATGTGATCGAACAGTTGATCGAGAACTGACTTGCTTCCATGTATATCCATAGAATCTTTTTTCCATTGATAACACTTAATTCAAGGATCATACGCAAATATTAGAAAGAAAACGTATGCCAATTTCTATATAGAATATTTGCATAATGTAGGTGTACTGTCAATATTGAACT
>CAYIQG010000078.1:0-2374 GCA_964365535.1 uncultured Candidatus Saccharibacteria bacterium | reverse complement strand
GGCATTTTGCCTTGAATGATTTGCCGGCTTTCTCGACTTTGATATAACCGCCTATGACATCCTCAATGGCAAGACGAGCTTTTATTTCTTCGACATTTGAACGGTTCATGCGCTCATTATAGAGCATGAGTTACTCTTGAGCCATATCTCCCACCCCCACCTTATCCACCATTTTCTGCTTCGGCGAACCTATGAATCCTGACCCGGCCGGCACAAGGCGGCCGATAATAACATTTTCCATGAGACCAGTGAGGTCATCTTCGGCGCCACGAACGGCATTCGAGATGAGTACGCGAGTAGTGTGCTGAAATGAAGCCGCCGAAAGGAAACTTTTACGGGTAAGTGAAGTATCTGTAATGCCCATCACAATCTTTTCAACCTTGGCATGAGCGCCGTTCTCCGACTTTACCAGAGCATTCTCTTCGGTGAGCTGAATATCATCAATAACCATGCCTTCGGTCAAGTTCGTATCGCCACCATTTATCACGCGTCGGCGCGAGAACATTTGCTTCACGATGATTTCGATATGTTTCCTGGAAACAGTTTCACCCTGCAATTCGTATATCTTACCTACTTCAGTGATGACATAATCCTTGGCGCGTTCTTCGCCACCGTATTCGAATACCTCCGCGATATCAGCGGACCCGTCGGTAAGCAAATCGCCTTTCTTCACCCGGTCGCCAACTTTGACGAAAGTAGTGCGACGATATGAGAAAATATATTCAACCTCGCTTACCTTCTTCTTGCCCTTATCTTCAATTTCCGGAAGGATCTTGATGGATTTCTCCTTACCCATATCTTTGACTTCAACCACAACGCCATTAACTGTAGATACAACGGCTGGGTTTTTCGGACAGCGCTTCTCGAAAATCTCTTCCACGCGAGGCAAACCAGCGGTAATATCGCCACCGAGAGCAGCCGCGCCACCGGCGTGGAATGTTCTCATGGTAAGCTGTGTTCCGGGCTCGCCAATGGCTTGAGCCGCGACCGTACCAACGGCCTCTCCTAGAGCAATTAAGGAATTCTTGCCGAGGTCTAAACCATAACACTGCGCGCAAACACCGCGGATAGTCTTGCAAGACAATGGAGAACGCACGCGGACCTCGACAATACCTTGTTCCTCGATGGCAACGGCATCGGTTTTAGAGATTAGATGTCCTTTCTTGAATATAACCTTATTATCTTTATCCCTCACATCTTCGGCGATAATGCGACCACGAATATTCTTGGAAAGGGCAATGTTCATGCCCGATGCCGTTTGCTTCTTTATAACTATAGAATCTTTCGTGCCACAGTCTTCCTCGGAAATGACAACATCTTGGGCGACGACGAACAACTTTCGCGTGAGATAACCCGCCTTGGCGGTATTTAGAGCGGTATCGGAAAGACCTTTGCGAGAACCGTGAGTCGTGATGAAATATTCAATAGGGGTCAATCCTTCCTTGGAACATGAGAGTATCGGGAATTCGACGATACCGGAAACGGAAGAGATGAGGCCTTTCATGCCGACCATTTGGGTAATCTGCGAGAGCGAACCTCTGGCGCCGGAAGTGAACATATCATAGACCGAGCCATTTTTGTCAAGTGATTGCGGAATAACTTTCTCCACATCGCTCTTGGCCTTCTGCCAGACTTCAGTATGTTTTCTGACGCGTTCCTCTTCCGTCAAAAGCCCTTCATTGAATTGTTCAGTGATGATTTTCGCGTGACCCTTGGCTTTATTCACAATCTCTTCTTTGGAAGCTGGAACCATGAGATCATCTATGCCCCATGTTGTTCCTGAAATCGTCGCGTAGCCGAAACCAAAAGCCTTGATGCGGTCTAGGATTGGCGCGACATTCTCGGCGCCGTGGATAGATACCATATCGTCGAAAACAGTTCTCAATCGTTTGCTGGCGATTTCCTCATTTATGAATGGGTACTCGTCTGAAAGAATGTTATTGAATAAAATACGGCCAACTGAAGTCTCGAGTAAAGCGCCTCTGGACTTCGCGTATTTCGCGCTATCCGGAACAAGAACTTTTATTTTGGCGCGCAGGTCAATTTCCTTGAAATCATTCGCGAGCACCGCCGCTTCCGGCGATTCGAATATTTTACCCTCCCCTTTCGTCTTTTCGACTATTTTCGTAACCCAGAAACAACCGAGCACAATATCGAGCATTTTCGCGACAACCGTGGGATCATTGTTACCCGGCTTCAAAATGTTCTTATCAGCCGCCATAATCTCCCTTGCTTCCATTTGCGCTTCCTCAGATAATGGCACATGTACGGCCATTTGATCGCCATCGAAATCGGCGTTAAAAGCTGAACAGACCAGCGGATGAACATGGATGGCATTACCTTCTATGAGTATCGGCTTGAAAGCTTGAATACC
>CAYIQG010000077.1:0-2416 GCA_964365535.1 uncultured Candidatus Saccharibacteria bacterium | reverse complement strand
CATTCTTAGGGAAAATGTATGTGGAAGGAACAAACGCTTATGACGCGGACACGGCTGTGAAAAATGATATTGACGCTTTGAATCAAGTTATTTATGAGAAGAATAGTCAAGAAATAAATGTTCTGTATGAAAAGGGCAGGAAATGGAGTCTTGACCATTTCGAACTCCTGTACAAAATTCTGGATACAAAGTTCGATGAGTATATCTTTGAAAGCGCAATGGCGCCGATTGGTTTGGAAATTGTTCGGGCATATCTCGCGAAAGAAGTATTTGAGAAGAGCGAAGGCGCCGTTGTTTTCAGGGGCGAACGGTATGGATTGCATACTCGTGTATTTATAAATTCTCACGGCTTGCCGACATATGAAGCGAAGGAGATTGGCTTGAATATGACGAAGTTCAAGAAATATCCCGACACGATACAATCTATTATTGTTACGGCTAATGAGCAAAATGAATATTTTAAGGTTGTTTTAAAGGCACTTTCAATGATTGATAACAATGCCGCTTCTAAGACTATGCACATAGGCCATGGAATGATGCGCTTTGCTTCAGGTAAGATGTCTTCAAGGAAGGGAAATGTGGTTACGGCGGAAACACTTTTGGCTGAAATGAAAGAAATGGTCGCGCTGAAAATTGTTGGTAGGGATTTTTCTAAAGAAGAAGTGGAGGAAATCTCAAATCTTGTCGCTGTCGCCGCCATCAAATATTCGATCTTGCGTTCATCGATAGGCGGTGATGTCGTTTTCGATTCGTCCAAGTCGATTTCTTTTGAAGGCGATTCCGGACCATATTTGCAGTATTCGGCAGTAAGGGCGAATTCTATACTTGAGAAGGCAAGACAGGAGAGGATTTCGTCAGCCGCTCCCGAGCCGACACTTCCCGGAAACGATCCGCCAACTGGCGGAGGAGCGGAGCGATTAATGGCTCGTGGAGGGAATGTGTCGGCGACGGGAGCGGCTGACGAGATTCTCGCAAAACTAATAATTCGTTTTCCCGAAATCATCGAGCACGCGCGAAATGAATATGCTCCGCAATATGTCGCGAATTATCTCATCAATCTGGCAGGTGCATTCAATGGTTTTTACGCTTCACAGACAATCGTGGATAAGAATGATACACGGTCGCCCTATTATGTGACGCTAACGAAAGCTTTTCTTGCGACAATGACAAATGGTTTATGGGTACTCGGGATCAAGGTGCCGAAGAAGATGTAGTGTGAAATTCACTTGCTCCCCTTGACTTTATACAATGAGTGTGATAGATTATTATAGGAGTAAAGTTCTTTGATATGCTAATTTGCGATTTCGCCATGGCATTTAGCGGTCTATTTATAGACCATTAAATGCTGTGGCGAAGAGTCCAGCAACAACAAACCTCTGAATAGCTCGCTATACGAGTATGTTCAATACCAATGAAAGGATAACGCCATGACAACAATCATGACCGCACCCGAAACGATGACCGACGGTCAAATCGAAAATGCTGTCAACAAACTTCGCGATGCCATGCGAAAGCATCGTGCCGAGATCAGCTCGGACGTTGCTCAACAAGTTCTCGGGGTTGAGAACCTCGGAATGATGATGTTTACTCCATTCTGCGAACGCGCGGAAATGGTCTCAAATTTTATCGTTCGTAAGGTTACGGTGAATCGTAGCCGCACTCGACAGGAAGCATTGGATGCCACTGGTCGCAAGCAGTACACGGACCGTAAGGTCGTGGACAGCATGCCCAATGCCAAGGCCGACAAGGTTGAGGTCGCCTTCTTTAAACTTGACCTGTCCAAGCGCAATGGATACATCTCGGACGATGACCTCGAAAAGGAGTTCAATCTGCGTGGTTTCAAGCCCGCCGACCCGATCTCCGTCGCCGCCGTGAATGAAACTGATTCGGCCTTTGCCGATGAACATCCCAACGCCACGCACTGGAAGGATGTAAATGGTAAATGGTGTTATGTCGCGTTCAGCCACTTGGGCGGGGGCGGGCGCTGCGTGGACATCGCTCGTAGTGACGACGGCTGGGACGACCGCTGGTGGTTCGCCGGTCTCGCAAGTTAGTGCTTGGATCTTTGTCTCTAGGAACTAGTCCTTTGTTCCTTTGAACTTAGATCTTTGGCCCGGCATCATGTAAGTGATGTCCGGGCTAATTTTATGCTAAGATTCCGCACGGTAGTAGGCTAATCTGCAAGAGATTACGGTTTCTTGCGGCCGAATCCAGTATCCATACATCGAGAATACCTGCGATTACGATTTCAGGTAGAGTGGTGTATGAAATTTGGGGGGAGGGCCAGTTTGAGTAAAAGATGTAGTGTTGACAAAACAAATACTGTTGTTAGTATATCAGTATTAATTGTGTTTTAACAGTTTACCTTGTAGATAGAAATAAACGACACCGAAATCTCCCGAGTAGATAGTAAATG
>CAYIQG010000076.1:0-2427 GCA_964365535.1 uncultured Candidatus Saccharibacteria bacterium | reverse complement strand
ATTCCATGAATCATAAAGAATATAAAAAGAGAATTATCGTTACGGGAGGACTTGGCTTTATTGGCAGTAATTTTCTGAATAAATTCGTTCTAAAATATCCAGAATATCTTTTTATAAATATTGACTGTGTGACTTATGCCGCCGATAAGAAGAAGGTTATTGTGTCTCGAAAACCGAATTACGCTTTTGAGAAAACAGATATAAGGGACTTGAAATCATTGGAAAAAGTCTTCAAGAAATATAAGCCGACTGATACTATTCATTTCGCGGCAGAAAGCCATGTGGATATAAGTATTGAAAATCCCGCCATTTTTGTGGAAACAAATATCATTGGCACTCACAATTTACTTATGCTCGCCAAGAAATATTCTCTAAACCGCTACTATCAAGTCTCTACCGATGAAGTTTACGGATCTCTGAAAAAAGGTGACAAACCTTTTACGACCAATTCGCCACTGGCGCCAAATAGTCCTTACAGCGCGTCAAAAGCATCCGCCGACATGTTGGTAAGAGCTTATTTCAAAACATTCGGAATAAATACGGTTATATCCAGATGTTCAAACAATTATGGACCAAATCAGGATAAATCAAAATTGATTCCGAAGTTCATTTACCTTCTCCTTTCAAATAAGAAGGTTCCGTTATACGCCAAAGGAGAAAATATACGCGACTGGATATATGTTGAGGACCATATTGACGCAATAGATATGATTTTTCATGAAGGTAAGCCTGGTAGTATTTATAATATTGGCGGTAATTGTGAACTTTCCAATATGGAAATAGTAAAAAAGTTAATTGCCATGGCGAAAAAAGACGAAAGTTATATTGAATACGTATCCGATAGGCCGGGCCACGATTTCCGTTACGCCATAGATAATTCGGAAATCCGCAAAGAACTTGGATGGAAGCCACGATACATCTTTGAAAAGGGACTTATGAAGACTTTCAAAAGCATAACGGAGAGTAAATGATTTTCAGCTCAACAATTCGAGAATGTCTCTTCCTAATATCCTATTAGTTAAATTATTTTCATATAATCGCCTGCCATTGTCGGCAATATTTCGCCTAAGTTCTGGATTATTCTTGAGTAGTAAAATCTTGGCCGACAAATCATTTGAATCAGCCAAATTTACCATAAGACAATCCCTGCCATCTGTTAGAAGTTCCTGAACCCCTTCGGCTCTCCCTGTAATATATGGCAAGCCCATAGCCAACGATTCGAATGCCTTATGAGGAATTGTCCGATTGAGGCGGTCGTGATTTTCGAATTGACCAAGTGAAACATAACACTCCAGCATAAGATTTCTCAATCTTTCCGTAGGCAGATTATCTCCAATCCATTTAATATTGTCAGCTTTGTATTTTTCTAATTGCTGCTGAATCTCATTTTCAAGATAACCATTACCAATTATTAGAAAATCAATACCTTCACTCTTCAACATTCCCGCGGCCTGAATAACATATTTCACTCCTGCCTCTGGTAAAAACTTACCTCGAAAGACAACTGTGAATGTGGCTCTTTTTAAAACATTCGAATCGGGATGGAATATCTCTTCATTAACTCCTGTAAATATCCTAGCCACCTTATTCGTTTCCAGTCCAAATCGTTTGATGAAATAATCTTTTTGTTTATTCGTCTCAACTAAAATTAAATCCGCGCATTTTGCCGCCAGCCAATCAATAAGACATATCCAACTCTTCATTAACGGATTGAATCGATAACGCCCGCGAGAAATTACTTCCCCTTCATACAAAGAACATAGAGCGTCAAATACCACCTTCTTCTTTGAAATTAATTTGGCAAAAGGTACAACGATATGTCCGGGGTATCCAACTATTATGCAATCGTAACCGCCATTCTTGATAATAGCTCTATGTTTTTTCCAAAGTCGCCAAAATTTCAATAGTCCTCTTGAACTATCCCTACATTCAATAATCTCCACGCCATTCTTTTTGAGACCGGAAATATACACTTTATTCCTTCCAAAATCCGGATTATAGATGCCAAAATAGCAGATTTTCATATTATTTTCTTATCAAAATAGTGTATTTGAACGCTTCTCTCTCGAAACGATAATGTGTCTCCCATTTATTTTTGTCATCCTGAAATGTGTTTGTCTTTAGTATAACCTGATCCGCCCCGCCTTTGTCTATTAAAAAATCATTATTCTTTCCGACAAGAAGGCCGGCCGGCGATAAATCCAAGTATTGATAATAGTTTCCGTTCTTCATGAACATCGCCACTTCCGGAGTATCATAGAAAAAAACCTTCTCATCCGCGGGTAATGTGGCAAAATAATTTTCCCAAAACGCCGTTTTACGGCTATTATACGAATCCGCCACCCATGAATCAAACATAAGTTGATAAGCGCCGAATATAAATAAAATCGCTACTAGAATAGCCACGCTTTTTCGCGAGAAAATCTT
>CAYIQG010000075.1:0-2443 GCA_964365535.1 uncultured Candidatus Saccharibacteria bacterium | reverse complement strand
GAACGACCAAGGGTGGGAATCTCCTTCATATCCACGCGAATAACCTGACTTTTCTTCGACATCGCCACGATTTCCTCATCATCATCCGTTACAACCTTCGCCGCTAGTACTGAACCAGTCTTAGAAGTGACTTTCATTGTCAGAATACCGGAACCACCGCGATTTTGGATTTTATATTCGGATAGTTTCGTCTTCTTGCCATAACCATTGGCGCCCATAACAAACAAGGCTGGATTTTTGGCTTCTTTGGATACAATATCGGCGGAAATAACATTATCTTTTTTGTCTAACTTAATAACCCGAACACCGGCGGCATTTCTGCCCATTTCACGAACATCGCTTTCTTTGAAACGAATGGATTGGCCATCTTTCGTGGCAATCATCATTTCATCATTTTTGGAGACAAAAGACGCGGAGATGAGTTCATCGCCATCATCAAGAGTGATAGCGATAAGTCCGGAGCGGCGCACATCATGAAAATGTTTTGCCGACGATTTTTTGCCCGTGCCATTCTTCGTAACCATCATTAGGGACATATTCTCCGCTTCTTTCTTATTCTTCGGCATCGGCAAAATAGAAGTCACTCTTTCCCCTTCCGCCAGAGATAGAAAATTCATAACTGATTTGCCTTTCGTCGCTCTTTTACCTTCCGGAATATCATACATTTTTATCTGATAAGCTTTACCCTTATCGGTGAAGAATAAAATATCATTGTGCGTAGTGGCGTAAATCAAATGAGTAATGAAGTCCTCATCTTTTGTGTCTAGGTCCACCACGCCAACGCCCCCTCTCCTTTGTTTGCGATATTCCGAAGGGTCAGTCCTCTTTATGTAACCGCCTTTAGTCAAAACCAAAACAGACTCTTCATCGGCAATCAAATCCTCCGGATTGAAATCCTTGACGCCGTGTTTCACTATTTTTGTTCTGCGGTCATCGCCGTATTTCTCGCGAATTTCAGTCAGCTCGGTTTTGATGATTCCGCGCACTTTCTTTTCACTACCGAGAATTGACTTGAGTTCGACAATCAAATCCTGTATTTCCTTGAGTTCATCCAAAACTTTCTTTCGTTCCAGTCCGGCGAGCTTTTGCAACCTCATTTCTAGAATTGCCGTTGCCTGTTTGTCGCTAAACTTGAATTTTCTCATCAAATTGGCATGGGCTTCGACCACATCATTGGACGCGCGAATCAAAGTGATAATCTCATCTATATGGTCAAGCGCTTTTTTCAAACCAAGAAGAATATGCTCGCGGTCCTCGGCTTTCGTCAGGTCAAACTGCGTGCGGCGGCGGATAACTTCTATTCGGTGCGCGACAAATTCTTGCAAAATAGATTTCAAAGAAAGAGTTTGCGGCACGCCGTGGACTAGGGCCACAGTGTTGACATGGAATGCGTCTTCGAGCTGAGTATGTTTGTATAGCAAATTCAAGACTTTCTCTGGATATGAACCTTGCTTCAGGTCTATAGCAATGCGCATGTCCTTGTCGCTTTCATCGCGGAGAGCTTTGACACCTTCTATGACTTTCTCCCGAACAAGGTCGGCGATCTTTATGATGAGCTCGCTTTTGTTCACGCGAAATGGAATCGAGGTGATGATAATCTGATACTGACCTTTTTTGTCTTCAACAATTTCTGCTTCACCGCGCACCGTGATACCTCCTCGACCGGTAATATAGGCATGATGAATATCTTTTTCGCCGTACATTACCGCACCTAATGGAAAATCCGGACCTTTTATGAATTGAAGTAAATCTTCAGTGCTTGCATCAGAATTGTCGATCAAATGATTTGTAGCATCAACAACTTCTCGTAGATTGTGCGGGGCAATGTTCGTAGCCATACCGACGGCAATACCGAGAGTTCCATTCAAGAGCAAGTTCGGCACGGCAGTCGGCAAAACAATCGGCTCTTGACGCGTGCCATCATAGTTCGGTCTGAAATCAACCGTATTCTTGTCCATATCGCGAAGTAATTCCGCGGATATGCGGGACATTTTTGCCTCCGTATAACGCATAGCGGCGGCCGAGTCGCCGTCCACCGTGCCGAAGTTCCCTTGGCCATGCACTAGCGGATATCGCATGGTAAAATCTTGCGCCATCTTGACCATCGAATCATAGACAGCGACATCGCCATGTGGATGATAATTTCCTAGTACATCTCCAACTACCACGGCGGATTTGCGGAATTTCGCCGAAGCGGTCAATCCTTTTTCATGCATCGCGTAAAGGATACGGCGATGTACGGGTTTGAGTCCATCGCGAACATCTGGTAGCGCGCGGTCAGTGATAACCGACATCGCATAGTCGAGGAAAGATTCGCGCATTTCGGTCGTTATCGAACGCGCGACGATACCAGCCGTATTTACCGGCTGAATATCTGATTGTTCCCCCTCTTTCTTTTCAGGCTTTTTCGGCATGAATGGATGGCTTTAATAACTAGATTATG
>CAYIQG010000074.1:0-2486 GCA_964365535.1 uncultured Candidatus Saccharibacteria bacterium | reverse complement strand
ATCGGTTCACTTGGCTCTGCTTTCGCATCTGCTCGACAAGTACGTCTCGCAGTCAGGCCAGCTTATGCCCATACACTATCGCCACGGTTTCCATTCGCGGCTAGCTGACCTTAATAGGCTCCTCCGTTACTCTTTAGGAGGATAGCGCCCCACTAAAACTGTCCATCAGATACTGTCTCCCGGGGATTATACCCCGAGGTTAGAATATACATGCTTGAAGAACGGTGTTTCATCGTCGGATCCACGCCCCCCGAGAGAGACGCTTCAAATCCTACCGTCTACGCTACGCATCAAAAACATATAGTCAATATCAAATTACAGTAAAGCTTCTAGGGTCTTTTCGTCTAACTGCAGGTAACCGGCATCTTCACCGGTATTGTATTTTCACCGAGCTGGTCTCCGAGACAGTTCTCCAGTCATTACACTATTCAACGCGTCGGAACTTCATGTTTTTCCTTTACTTTCGTAGAGGCATAGACTATATCTTCATCTCAAGAATAAATCTCGAGCGTCGGCGTATTATGGTAATTTTCTCCTTTTGAATCATCCTACCATCTTCATTCCTAGCAAAAATACTAGGAAATCCAGTCGTTACGGGGTTATTTACTTAGATTTTTGGGATCAAATATTGACAGAACAACTTCAACATAGTACTCTTCCTTAAAGAAAGAAGGAGAAACTATGGAAGCTCTTTATTTGATTGGAATCTTAATTCTATTCCTCGGCACCTGCACCATTTTATGGACCTTATCCATACTATGGACGAAATTCCTCATTTGGATACTACCGAAATCATTAGCCGAACCTCTCAAAAGAGGTCTAGACTTCTTAAATTCCATGGTCAAGGACAAATGAGATTGAACAGATCACCCATCACTCACCTAAAAAGGTGGAGTGGTGGTTTTTTAAACCCAAAAATCTAAGTAAATAACTTCCCACGGTATTATCTTGCTTTCATCACACTATCCTTGAAATAGTGCTCCAGCGAGGACTTCACCGTTATTAGCCAAATTGCTTTGGAAGATCACTCTTCCAACGGGCAATTCAATCACCCGACAAGGAATTGCGCTACCTTAGGATCGTTCACTTTTTCTCTTTTTTACATAAATTTTCCTTAAATTTATAAGAGTTTTTGTTAATCTTTACGTCGCCATAAAGGTCGGACTATATCATCATTTTCTATTCGTCGGCCCCAATCATTGAATAGAATCTGTCTTGCGTATAGTCTCTGAGGATTTTTCTGTTATTAATTCCTTTAAATTGTATTTTCTTTTTCTACCTTTACCTTCATTGAGAATTTCTCTTAGATGTACAATTTTATTGAATCCCTCTTTTGTAAGATGTTCTTTATTAGCCATTAAATTGACTATTTTAGAGAAAATCAAGAAGTTTTTCTTTTTATTTGCCGAAAGAAAATTAAAACGGTTAAAAAATGGAATGACTTTTTCCTTTAAGGAATCAGTCTTCGTTACTTCAAAGTATACAACTCCGTCAGATCTTTCTCTGAGCGTTCCGCATTCAAAAATATTCTTAATGAATGTAAGAATTACTCGATCCTTCTGGGATATATTAAATGAAGCAAGTACTTTCCACTTTCCTACATAATCCCGCCTTTTAATCATCGAAATGTTGAAGCTTCCTTCACCATCCGTGAATCCAGCAATGTAATTGCCGATATCAGGTTTTATGTTTGTGAGCCAGTTTTCATTCATGGCGCACATTATAACAGAAATCTTTCCTGCTGATTGTCCGCGTTTCAAAATTTTCACTGCCTGAATAAATTCAAGCGAGTATTTGAACATACTCGGAGTTTCCAGCATATAGCAAGATTTATTTGCGTAACTACAACGATCATGTCTATAGTTACGACCGACATTCACCAGGGCTTATAACACTCACCCTACTCCGCTTCTTAATTCTCAAGAAGCTTCGTAGGGCAGGCCACATTGCCTGCCAACTTGTTCTTCGTAGCTTTTTGCGAAGCAAAAAGCGAAGTAGAACGGCGTTATTTGACCTTCTGGCATTGGTCAAGTGTCACCCCCTATACTTCCTCTTACGAGTTCGCAGGGAGCTGTGTTTTTGTTAAACAGTTGCCAGAGATACTTTAGCTGCGGCCCTCACCATTTTAGTCTCAATGCCAAACGAAAATCGTTCGACGATGAAACTAAAAGAACTTCCACTTTATTATTCGACCACATATTTGATACAAGGACACCGACCATGGCCGGTTTCCTTCTCTCCTACAGTCACTCTTACTTTGAATTTCGGAGTACTGTCCTTCTTGTCGCCTTCGTAGACCATGATAGACATCTCCTCCAAAGAAGGTCCATCTGCATAGACTACATCAAGCGTTATGTTGCCTTTCTTTAAGCTGTTAATCATTCGGCGCCTTTCATTTTTCGTTATTAACTGCATTGAGAACAAAATGGTGAGGGCAAGCCTTATTCCGAAGTTACGGCTGCTTTTTTGCCGAGTTCCTTGGAGAC
>CAYIQG010000073.1:0-2563 GCA_964365535.1 uncultured Candidatus Saccharibacteria bacterium | reverse complement strand
AGGATTCCGTATCTCTTGAAACAGTTCCATTCTTGTTCGGGTCATTCGAAAAGGTTGAAATTCCACAGACCTCGTCAATGTGTACGGGAGGACCGACCCAGTATACAACAAGTTCTGGGGGTCGTGAAACCGAGTACGATGAAGACCCTGATCCGGATGGATGATTCACAACACCCCATCAGCGATGATGGGGCTCTTTTTACAGAATAGATATTATGGTAGATTTTAATCATGGATAGATATGCCGTAAATATGGGATATTCCATACACGACTTAATTGAAAGAAAGAAGTATTTTTTTGGTCAGGATATTTTTCGTGTATTTTTAATATTGTATTTTTCTATAATTGCTTCTCTTTTTAAGAGAAATAGATTTAATCTTTATTTACGAATCGGTTCATTGTATTTAAATCTGAAGAATATTACAAAATCGCGAGAGTATTACGAACGTTCCAATAGGCTTGTAAAGAACGATGAACAATACATGAGGATTCTTATGTGTTTAGGCAATTTGTCTTATGCTACGGGTTCTTATAAAGAAGCAATATTAAATTATGAGAAAGCATTGAATATTTCTCGCTACAAAACAACAATTCTTTCCAACCTAGCGTTTGCGTATGAAGCTGTTGGTGAAAATGACAAGGCGTTAAAATACGCCCAAGATTCTATTGAAATTTCAAAACAAGAATCTGATCTGGGACATACTATTTTACCGGAAAATAATGTTAGAGATTTAATCATTCGTCTAAAAGAAAAACTACCGAGGGTGTCTCGGTAGGTGATGACCATGTTCTTAAAGAATAGATCTTCTGCGTAATGCCATGATAAGTTCGTCCGTGATGGACAAGTCTGTGTAATGTTCGATCCAAACCCATTGACTATTAGGGTTCATCTCAAAGAACACGTATTCGCCTTCAGGTGTTACGGCAAAATCGAATGCTGCAAAGTGGATTCCGAAGAATTTCATGTATCTAAGGATTTTCTCACTAATATCAGACGGCAATACTGTTCGTGAATGTGGCACATTTTTAAAGTCGTACCTACGCCAGTCTATTTGTGTTCTCGGACTGCGTTGAGATTCAATTTTGCATGGAAATATCGCCTCGTCTATAACTGTTATTCGCAGTTCGTATGATTTTTCCACTTTTTCTTGAATCACTATCGGCACTACTCTGATTGAGGACGGATCTGGCCTCTCTTCTCGACTGACAAGAGTAGTGAATATCGTTCCGAATGATTTATTCTCCTCGATAATCTGTCCGAAACCGCCGAGAGTTTTGGCTATTACAGATTTGTGCTTCTGAACAAAAGCCGTATATTCGTCAGGGTTTGAGGTGATGATGGTATCGGGAATTTTGAAGCCCAATTCCATTGCAACCTTTAACTGCGCCATTTTGTTGCCGGCACTTCTGATTGCCGATTCCGTATCAAGGACCTTTTCCGATGGAATCTGATTGAGCCACCATCTCCAACACAAGCGCCACTCTTGCGTCAAGTAACGTGCTATTGTCGGATTGTTGTGGAGTATTGGTCGGCGTGGAACGCGACGTTGCCAAACTACTTCCACTTCGTCAGACAATAGACAGGTTTTGCCATCATTCAGTTCCCATTGGTTGCCAACAGGATTAAATGTGATGAATCCGGATTTTCTTATCTCATCGAGGTTTATTCTTTTATAAATCAGTCCTTGTTTAACAAGTTTCTCGATAACATAATCTACGCTTGCGTCATTCTTGAATGTTAGTATCACAATCATAAAACCTTTCGTTATGTCAATGTTTCTTTTAGTCAAGTCTGTTGAAAAGCTTACGCTTATATATTCGATTGTCAATTACTCGTGATTACATTATGATTACTGATTATGCCACTGAAAATACATTTTTTTGAAGACGAATCCATAGATAAGATTTTCAAAGAATCAATCGATGATCTTAATAAGTTTTATGGAATAAATTGGGTCCACCACCTTCCTGTTCCAATAGTGGTGAAAGATCGGAAATCAATTGATTTATTGAAAGGAGAAAAGACCGAGCCGTGGGTAGTCGGTTGGTCTGAAGGAAACAAGGTATTTATTCTAGATGGTAATAATTTCGACACGGAGAGCGATCATAGATTTTCACCAGAGAAATATTATTCATTACTGAAGCATGAAATAAGCCATACTTTTTACAGAGTTCTTTCCGAAGGGCATATGAAACCAGTTTGGCTTTGTGAAGGAGTTGCGATATATACTTCCGGGCAAAACAAAGAGAAACACCCCATAAGTCATTTCAAGGGATTTCTCGATTTTTATGAAAATGGCGGTAAAGAAGTCTATGCCGAATCCGGTTTCGCGGTACATTTACTAGTCAGAGAATATGGAAAACAGAAGCTACTAGATTTAATAAAAGGGCTTAAATATATTGTCTCACAAAAAGATTTTACGGCGTTGTTTGTCAAGACTTATGGAATTGAACCTATATATGATAGTTTCAATAAACTTCTCGAGAAATATCCGTTGAAATAGTTATCCTGACTTCGTCATTTAGTGAGACAGAATCTCTTGGATACTTTTGACCTCGTCG
>CAYIQG010000072.1:0-2567 GCA_964365535.1 uncultured Candidatus Saccharibacteria bacterium | reverse complement strand
ATTGACTTGACAGAGACCTATAGTTTCCTATAGGTCTTACTTTTACCTAAATTTTGAATTCTACGACATCCCCATCCTTGACTACATACTCTTTCCCTTCTGTCCTTAATAACCCTTTTTCCCTTGCCACGGAATATAACCCGGCTTCAAGTAATTTGTCCCATTCTATGATTTCCGCGCGAATGAATTTATCCTTGAAGTCAGTATGTATAGCGGTACCAGCCATAGGCGCCGTCCAACCTCTCTTTATCGTCCATGCCCGAGTTTCATCCGCGCCGGTGGTAAAATATGTGATGAGTCCGAGTAATTCATAACCCTTTTTAATTAAATCATTGACGCCATCATCGTGGGCTCCTAGACCTTCTCGCATCTCTTTTTTGTCTAAATCACTCATGTCTTTTAATTCTTGTTCAATTCCGGCATCAACTATTACATAACCGGCATTTATTTCTTTCAGGAAGGTTACCAATTCTATCCACCGTTCGTCTTGTCTGCCTTCACCCGCTGGTTCATCCAAATTCTTCGCGCCGGCCTTTTTATTCAAGACATAAATAATGGGCTTGGCGGTAATTAGACAAAGTTGTTTCAGGAATGACGCTTCAAATTCGTTCGGCACAATCGAAGAAGCCAATTTCCCCGCTTCGAGAGCCTTGACGAGTTTCTCCAATAATCCCATTTCTATAATCGCCTCTTTCTTGCCGGCTTTAAATTCTTTGCCAAGGGAACCGCGTCTTTTCGTGACAGTTTGCAAATCGGCTAAAACCAATTCAAGGTTTATTATTTCAATGTCTTTCACCGGGTCAATCTTATTATTAACATGAATAATATTTTCATCTTCGAAAATACGCACGACCTCGGCAATGGCGTCAGTCTCGCGAATATGCGACAAGAATTGATTGCCCAATCCTTCACCCTCCGAAGCACCTTTTACCAAACCGGCGATATCGGTAAACTCCATCGCCGCCGGCACGAGCTTTTCCGACTTAGAAAATTCCGATAATTTACCGAGTCTTTCATCGGGCACGGCGACAACGCCCACTGACGGATCAATAGTGCAAAAAGGATAATTCTCCGCCGGCACGCTCTTTTTCGTAAGCGCGTTGAATAATGTCGATTTGCCGACATTTGGGAGACCGACGATACCGATGGATAATGACATATTAATTTTACATTTACCCCACTTCCCTCGCCCCCTTCTCGTATATAACTAACGGCAATTTCCCCCAGTTTTCTAAAATAGAAGTGACAAATCTCCATGAAGCCATAATCTCATCCGTTGACGCGAACAATGTCTGGTCTCCCGCGAAAGCATCGTGTATCAATCGTTCATAATCATTAAGGACAATCAAACCAAGCGATGGATTATCATTATAATTAAATTTCAGCGTCCTTGGCTCGGACTTCCATTCATAGCCAGGCACCTTGACAAAAAACTTAATCTTAATGCCTTCATTCGGCTGAATACGAAAAGTTAAAATATTCTGACCGCTTTTGCCCCCGTCAGCCGCTCCGCCAGCCGGCGGATTATTCTTGAAATAAATATCAATGGCCGTTTTCGTTTCCCCCATGGATTTCCCGCTTTCAAGATATATCGGCACATTCTTCCAACGCGCGTTTCTTATGCTTGTCTTAACGCGAATATATGTTTCCGTCTGGGAGTCGCGCGACACGCCGTTTTCGGAAGAATAGCCCCGATATTGGCCTTTGACGAACATTTTATCAATAGTTCGAAACTTCATCTTCGAGAGTCGCGCGAGAACGCGCGCTCGTTCATAACGAATGTCATCGCCGACGAATGAGAGCGGCCTTTCCATGGTAACAAGCGAAAGCATCTGCAATAGATGATTTTGTCCGACATCCTTGAGGGCGCCGAGAGAGTCGTAGAAGGCGCCGCGGCCTTCGACGCCTTCTCTTTCGAACAATTTGATATGTATTTTCTCTATGTATTTTCGACACCATAATGGCTCAAATATGGAATTCGTGAAGCGAAAAGCCACGATATTTTGCAAAGCTTCTTTCGCCAGATAATGGTCTATGCGGAATATTTGCTTTTCCTTGAATAATGAGCCCAGAAGCTTATCGAGTGCTCGCGCGATTTCAATATTATTGCCGAATGGCTTCTCTATGAGAATGCGCGTCCATCCGCTTTGGTCGGCACAGGGAATCGTGAGCTTGGATTGAGCTAGGCGGTTCAATATGCCTTGATATAGATTCGGCGGCACTGACAGATGAAAAAGTTTATTGGAACATTGTCCCCATTCAGCGTCAATTTTCTTCAATTTATTCGCTAGTTGTTCATACGCATTGGCATTATCGAACATCCCCTGCTCATAAGATATATGGTCCAAAAAATGCTTCACATCTTCTTCTTTGAATTGTCCTGGTTGAATATTTAAACGGCTGCGAATAAGTTCGCGGAATTCCTCGCGATTGAATGTTCTTCTTGAAAAACCAATGACCGCGAATCGCGATGGCAACATTTTCTTCGCGTATAGTCCGAGAAGCGCCGGCAAAAGTTTCCTACCGGCCAAATCGCCGGTAATGCCGAAGATGACGAATATTGTTGG
>CAYIQG010000071.1:0-2586 GCA_964365535.1 uncultured Candidatus Saccharibacteria bacterium | reverse complement strand
TGGAGCTATTCGAGAAGTGAAAGAAGAAACTGATCTCGATATTCAGGAACCAAGTCTCTTTTTTCAGAAATCTAATATTGATTCTGGAAAAAATAAGCAGTTCGTAACCCTCATATTTCTCGCAAGATATTCTGGTGGGAATATTGTTCTCAATCCAGATGATCACGATGAATACAAATGGATATCTATTTCAGATATTACAAAATATAAAACAGTAGATTATTTGGCGGATTGTCTGAATCTTCTTGCTTCGAAGGAACATACGCTTCTAGGTCTTTAGTCAGTCTACTGACAATAGTACACTATGCCATTTTTTCTTTTCAATAAAAGAGTAGTATAGTGAGGAGTATAAAAAAGGGTGGAGAGAAGTTTACAAGCGAAATAATCATATATATCCAACATGCCCCTAAAAATCGAATCATTCGAAGATGAATTCATAGACAAGATTTGCAAAGAATCAGTTGTTGATCTTAATAAGTTTTATGAAATAAATTGGGTTCATCATCTTCCTGTCCCCATAGTGGTGAAGGATCGGAAATCAATTGATCTGTTGAAAGGGGAAAAGACTGAACTGTGGGTAGTCGGTTGGGCGGAAGGAAACAAGGTATTTATTCTCAATCATAATAGTTTCGAATCGGAAAGCGACCATAAATATTCACCGGAGAGATATTATTCATTATTGAAGCATGAAATAAGCCATACTTTCTATAGGGTTCTTTCTGATGGACATGTGAAACCGATTTGGCTTTGTGAAGGTGTTGCCATATATACTTCTGGACAAAATGGAGAGAAGCGTCCTGTAAGTCATTTCAAAGGATTCCTTGATTTTTATGAAAATGGCGGTAAGGGAGTCTATGACGAATCTGGTTTCGCGGTACATTTACTAGTCAGAGAATATGGAAAACAGAAGCTACTAGATTTAATAAAAGGGCTTAAATCTATTGTCTCGCAAAAAGATTTTACGGCGTTGTTTGTCAAGACTTATGGAATTAAACCTATATATGATAGCTTCAATAAGCTTCTAGAGAAATATCCGTTGAAATAATACGATCTAGATTTTGATGCTTAAAAAACAGCCCACTTGTGTGAGCTGTTGTGATTCGGAGCTCCGTCTAGGTCAGACTATTCTATTACACCATATCATGGAGATTAGAAAAATCAGTACTTATCCGGTTTAGCCTTGACTATTTATTGACATATGACATTGTGTTATGTAGCTAAGTTCATTAACAAAAACAGGGAAATGTTATGTATAGAGAATTGAAATCACCACTTGCTGTCCAGTTGGAACTGACAACAAAATGCAACCATAGATGTATACACTGTTACAATCATTGGAGAAAAGATACCGTAACAGACAAAACACTTGATGAGAGTGAGGTAAAAAAGATTATCGATAACCTCAAGGAAAGTGAGGTTCCTAACCTATTAATTACTGGCGGAGAACCAATGCTTTATCCTGATTTGATGTTTAAAGCTTTTGAGTTGGGAAAGGGAGCTGGTCTAAAATGTGCTCTAAATTCAAATTTAACTCTTGTTACACCAGATATTGCAAAAGGACTAAAAAGGGTTGGTGTTGGTGTCCTAACATCAATATTATCCTTTGACCATTCTTTACATGACAATATAACTACATCTTTAGGTTCTTTTGACAGGCTCATTGTAGGAATTCAACTTCTTCAAAAATATGGGGTGCCTGTTAGTGCAAATATGGTGGTAATGAAAGCAAACATGGATCAAATTTATGAAACTGGGAAATTTGTCCACAGTTTGGGCATGTCATCATTTAGGGCTACGAAAGTTCATCCCGCAATAGGGTCATCGGTCTTTGAGGTCATAAAACTGCCTCCCGAAAGAATTGCAGGTATCTTTGATAGTCTAATAAAATTGAAAGATGATTATCGTCTGAAAGTCGAATCATTAACCACTTACCCACTGTGTCTCCTAAAGGATCTTGACCGGTATGGGCAATTTCTTTTGAAGCGAAGCTGTAATGCTGGTAAGACAGGATGTACAATAGGTGCTGATGGGCAAGTTCGTCCATGTGGACATTCCGATGATAATTACGGCAATTCCATCGAGGAGTCGCTTCTTATCATTTGGCCAAGATTAAAGAATTGGCGAGACGGTTCTTTGTTACCTAATGAGTGCAAGGAATGCAAACATATTATCAAATGTAGTGGTGGCTGTAGAATGGATTGCAAATATTATGGAAAAGTAGATTCCATGGATCCATATGCTACAGGAAAAGATTTTAATCTCGTCCCCAATAAACCTAAAGAGATTACACTACTTTCTCTTAATACAAAGTTAATCACCAATCCTGATCTTTACTTAAGGGTAGAGAAATTCGGATCGATTTTGATTGTTGACGGTGAATTCAAATCTATAGTAACAATGGATTCTGCTAAATTACTACGCGAAATCATGGGTACTACATTCACGCTTGCATTATCTACTATTTAATGATAGCGTCTATTTGGAAAACCCAAGGTATGGGGAGAACTTGCAATGTTTGATTGCAACGCTCGTTAAACACAATGAGTGACTGCTAGAGATAACATGAAAAAGGATTCCGTATCTCTT
>CAYIQG010000070.1:0-2647 GCA_964365535.1 uncultured Candidatus Saccharibacteria bacterium | reverse complement strand
GAAGCGGTGTGCTAACAGATTGAACTTTGAATCTAATCATTGCGCCTTCGCTTTTCCCGATCCAATTCTTCTGTAATTCTTTGATTGATTCCGGCCAGTCAAGTAGTGGCTTATCACCCGAATCTTCCGCGTCCAAATCTTTGAGCAATCTCTCCGCGTAATCGGTAATCTTCAAAACCCACTGCTTCATCGGCTTCTTCTCAATCGGCGTACCGCATCTCTCACATTTACCATCCTCAACATCCTCATTCGCCAAACCGGTTTTACATGAAGGACACCAATTTATCGGCTCAAAAGATTCGAACGCCAAACCTTTCTTTAGAAGTTGCAAGAAAATCCATTGCGTCCATTTATAGTATTTGGAGTCAGTCGTATTTATTTCTCGAGACCAATCGTAATCAAAGCCAAGAATTTCCAACTGCTTCTTGAAATGTTTTACATTCTTGCTGACGGAATCAGCCGGATTAATTTTCATTTTCAAAGCGTAATTCTCCGCCGGCAAACCGAATGCGTCAAACCCCATTGGATGCAAAACGGAATAACCGCTCATTCGGTGATATCTGGAAATAATATCTGTGGCAATATAACCTTTCGGATGTCCGACATGGAGTCCTTCGCCGGACGGATACGGGAACATATCCAGAACATAATATTTCTCCTTTTTATTGTCTTCCTTGCTCTCATACAATTTCGAAGAAGTCCATTTCTTCTGCCATTTTTTCTCTATTCTATTATGGTCATAGGCGATTACTTTGCTTTGCTTCATATTCATCATCATATATCAAAACCCCGTAAGACACAAAAAACCGCGGCACATGGAATGCGCCGCGGGTTGAAAGACTTGCTTAGTTACTTTAGTCTGGTTGTATAGTGAATCAGAGTCATTACAAGACAACAGACCAATAAGATAAATCCCAGAATCGCCGGCCATTTAGCTGGTGGCCCACGATGCGACTCGTCTTTGTGTAATAGTAAATCTTGCAGATTAACCTCACACTTCCTTCTTCGAGTAATCGGACTTACTCTCATAATGTACCGCCTTTCTCTTGTTAAATTCCAGTATGACTATATCATAATGTCAAATAACTTGCAATACATTCGCCTATATGCTACTCTATAAATGCGAGAAAATAGTCGAGTTTCTTCAAATTTAGAATAGTATAAAACAATCAAAATGACAGGAAAAATCAAGACCATTGTTGCTGGAAAAGGATTTGGTTTCATTGCTCGCGAAGGCGAAGCGAAGGACCTCTTCTTCCATTCAAATGATCTCTCTGGAGTGACTTTCACCGACCTTAGGGAAGGCGATACCGTGAACTTCGAGGTCGTTGACGGTCAAAAAGGCCCAAGCGCCAAAAATGTGACCCGCGTATAAATTACGACGGTTATGTGACAAAAAATCCCGCTATACGCGGGGTTTTTTGATGTTATAATAGATGTATAAATAAATGAAAATAAAATTATCAATATTCGCATCATTCGCGATTCTTTTTGGTTTTGGAGCTTTATGGTCCATCAATAATGGCGTCGAAATCGCCATGCCTTACATTCAAGAAAATGTGAGACAAACAGCGTCGGTGGAAAGCACGCGGACTGAATCCAAACAAACGGAGAATAATAAACAATTCGAAGCAATATCAAACAATACTTCGAATAATACCAAAACTGAAAAAACAAATGAAATATCGGTAATAATCGGCGGAGACCTGATGATGGACAGGGCTATTAGATTGTTTGGAGAGAAAAATGGATACGACGCGCTTTTTGCTTCCATCACTCCCCTTTTTAACGGCGCCGATATCGTCGCGGCCAATCTCGAAGGGACAATAACTTCCAATCCATCCAAAACATTACTCGCGAACAATTCAATGACTGATTCTTTTACTTTTACTTTCGACCCAAAAACGGCAACAGCTCTAGCGCAAGCGCATATAACCGCGATAAGTCTAGCGAACAATCATGCCGATAATTTCGGCGCCAAAGGTTTGGAAGAAACGAAGCGCTTGCTTTCCGAAGTCGGTATTCAATATTTCGGTAATCCTTGGAATACAAGCTCGACTGATATTGTTATCCCAAAAAACGGAGGCAATGTCGCCTTTATCGGTTATAATGCGTTTCAACCCGGTTTTCCCGGTATAGTTGCGCGAGTAAAGAAATTGTCTAAACAAGGCAATTTTATTATCGTTATGCCGCATTGGGGTAATGAATATTCAAGCAAACCGACGGAAATGATGAAGGGTCAAGCGCGAGAATTAGTCTCTGCCGGAGCTAATGCCATTATCGGTTCCCATTCGCATGTTATCGGAGAGAATGAATGGATAGGCACTGTGCCGGTTTATTACTCTCTGGGCAATCTGCTTTTCGACCAGTATTTTTCTCCGGAAACTATGAAGGGAGAGCTTGTTGAGTTGCATTTAATTGTTCAAAATGGAAAAACCGTATTCGATAACTTGAAAATCATCGAAGTATCGAACGCTTCACGCAAGGGTATTGAGGTGATTGAAGATTGAATAGGAATGACAGAACTGAACAAGTCATGCTATATTATTTCCAGTTGGAGAGAATTTAATCCGCGCGGTTAGCTCAGTTGGTAGAGCATCCCCTTGACGTGGGGAGGGTCACAGGTTCGAATCCTGTATCGCGCACC
>CAYIQG010000069.1:0-2663 GCA_964365535.1 uncultured Candidatus Saccharibacteria bacterium | reverse complement strand
TATCGTCCGGAGATCAAGAATTATTTCCAATTGTATTTCAATAAATATGCACCACAAGGAAATCTTTACCAATGAGCAGAATAAATTACTGCCGCTAGTCGCCGAATTTTCCAAAGATTTTGGCTTGGTTGGCGGTACGGCCATCGCTCTTCACCTTGGGCATCGTCGATCCGTTGATTTTGACCTTTTCTCTGAAAAGGAATTCGGCAATCAAAGTCTTTTAAACAAGATTTCTGCTTTTGGTATACCAGATAATATTATTGTCAATAAATTGGATGAGCTCACTCTTGTTATTAAAGGTGTAAAACTGACTTTTTTTCATTACCCCTACAAGATTATATACTCCGAAAACTTTGGCTACCGGATAAAGATGCCGGATCTTTTGACTCTTGCGGCCATGAAAGCTTTCGCCTTGGGACAACGAGCCAAATGGAAGGATTATGTGGATCTGTATTTTATCATCAAAGATTGTTTTCCGATTGGCCGGATTTCGGAAAAGAGTCGGGAAATTTTCGGCAATGTGTTCAATGAAAAACTTTTTAGAAGTCAATTGGCATATTTTGACGGCATAAATTATGAAGAAGCTGTGGAATTTTTGCCGGGATTTGAGGTTTCCGACGAAATCATCAAAAAGAAACTGACGGAGTTTAGCATTGAAGACTCAATCACGACAGTACCGTGAACTCCCTCGACTATGTGATCATGGTGCGGAATTGGAGTATTTAGTAGGGTATGAAGAGTATAAGAGAGGTTATACTGATCTTATTTGATTTCGGGTGTACTTACCTTGACTTATTATTTCTGATAGCATACTATTACAGTATATTATGAGAAACAGTAGAAATTCAAAAATCAGCAAGATTATCGAGGTGGCAAAACAGTTGCCGTTTTTCACTTTGGATGATCTTGCAAGTATTGAAACCAATAGAAAATATTTGAGCATTTTACTGTCGCGTCATGTCAAATCCGGTAATGTTGTACGTTTGAAAAAAGGGATGTATGTAACGCGGGATTATTTGGATCGTGTCGACAAATCCGGTCGAACCAGCATATACGCGGAGTTTATCTCTGGTATCTTGTATGAACCATCATATTTGAGTTTGGAATATGTATTGCATCAGCATGGAGTTATGACCGAAATGCCAACTGCTATAACCGTGGTTGCCCGTAAAAAGACTGCTTCTTTCGCGACGCCCTTCGGAGCTTACCAGTATCACAGTATCAAGCCTTCGATTTTTACGGGTTTTACCTCGAAACGAGACGGCGACTATATCATCTTTCGCGCTAGTCTGGCAAAAGCCCTTTTTGACTTTTTATATTTTCGTAAAGTCAATTTGATTGACGAGAGAATTATCGCGGATCTGCGTTTGAACCTCGAAGTATTCGGTGAAAATGACAAAGAGGAGTTAAGGCGATATATTGACCTTGAAGGTTCAATACGGATGAGAAATATTTTTAAAACTTTATGGAAGAATTAAAACCAACACTCAAACGGCTTTTATCAGAAACACCTTCATCCAAGGTATTGTTTCGACGTAACGTTCTTAAAGAATATTTGCAGATTGTTATTTTGGATTATCTCTACTCCCACCCGGCTTACGGCAAATTGGTATTCTATGGCGGATCTTGTTTGGCGCAGTGCCATGGTCTGCCGAGACTTTCCGAAGATCTGGATTTTGTGGATATTCGCGGAGATATTGATGTGAGCAAGATCGGCCACGATCTTTCTATATATTTCAATAAACAAACAGATCTAAAAGCTACCGTTACCATCCAGAAATTTCGCATTATGCTCAAATTTCCCCTTCTCAAGGAATTGGGTTTAGCGAAGGAAGGGGATTCCGATTTTCTTATACTGAAAATTGAAGTATTTCGTGATGATGGCACTTTGCGTGAATGTAAAGTGGAAGCGGTACCACTCTTCAAAATTAATCGTTCCATTATCGTGAAAGCCTTCGATCTTCCGACTTTGATGTCTACGAAAATCAGGGCGATTCTTCATAGGAAATGGGAGAAGACAAGTAAAAGCGGCGAGATACTCGCTATTGTCAAAGGACGTGATTATTTTGATCTCATGTGGTATATCCGTAAAGGCGTCTCACCAAATATGGCATGTATCAAAGAGGCGACAGATAAAGATGAACTTAGGCGCATACTATTATCCGCGGTGGATAAAGTCGATTCCGCGAGTATCAAACTTGATCTTGAAGCATTGATCGCCGATGACCGATATGTGACCGATGTAAGCAAGAATTTACGCGATATTCTAAGAACAGAAATTGAGAGAATGTAATAGCAAGTTATGCTTTCACTATATAATATGGGGAGGTAATGTATAATATACAGAACATGAAATCCAAAGGCTTTACTTTGATCGAGCTTCTCGTGGTCATTTCGATTATAAGTATGCTTTCTTCCATCGTGCTCGTTGCTATCAACGCCGCGAAGGCAAAAGGAGTTATTGCAGCCGCCTTGACTTTCGATAGTCATAATTACAGCGCGTATTATCTCGACGCCTCGGTCGCTTGGGATTTTGATGGAGATTCCGGGACGACCGCGCGCGACCAGAGCGGGAATGGGAATGATTTAACTTTGGTAGGTAATGCAAGTTTAGTTACGACTGATACACCATCGGGTTATGGTAAGGCGCTTTCGATTCCTGC
>CAYIQG010000068.1:0-2763 GCA_964365535.1 uncultured Candidatus Saccharibacteria bacterium | reverse complement strand
TATTCAGTCAAATATTGCGTAGGTTGTGAACTCAATAAGACGGAATCTGAATTGACAAACGGCAGGTGCCCGCTCCATCCATTACAAGAATTAGAAATAATCGATGAAGAAAACTATTTCTTCAAATTCAGCGCATTCCAGAAACAATTACTTGAATTGTACGAAAAAAATCCAAATTTTGTCATTCCAAGCTCAAGATTGAATGAAATCAGAACTTTCGTCGAACAAGGACTCGAAGATTTCAGTATTTCCCGACTTGCTTCGAAAATGCCGTGGGGTATTCCAGTTCCTGATGATTCTAACCATGTAATGTATGTTTGGTTCGACGCTTTGGTAAATTATATTTCGGCGATTGGGTGGTCGTCAGCCGTGCCCGGAGCCGACACTTCACGGAGCGAAGCGCCTAGCGGAGCGTGCGTTCAAGCTTCGCGAAGTGACAGTGTCGGCGACGGGCACGGTGTTGTGGGTGGAGACACATTCAAGAAATGGTGGAACGAAACAGGTGGTGTGGTTCAATATTGCGGTAAAGACAATCTCCGACAACAGGCGGCGATGTGGCAAGCCATGCTCATGGCGGCGGGTTTAACGCCTTCGAAGACAATTATCATTGATGGTTTCGTTACGGGTGAAGGCGGAATAAAAATGTCAAAATCGCTCGGAAATACCGTTGACCCATTGGAACTTGTAAGAGAATATGGAACTGACGCGGTCCGGTATTATGTTGTTCGAGAATTGTCTCCGTTCGAGGATAGTCCTTTTACCATAGAGAAATTCAAAGACGCTTACAATGCTCATCTGGCGAACGGTCTCGGCAATCTTGTTTCGCGCGTGATGAAAATGGCCACGGGGAATGATGTTAATTTTAAAAAAGATTTGGTTGAAAATATTAACGAATCTTCAGATATTGAAGAGGCACGGCGTGAATATGAAAAAAGTTTTGAAGAATTTAATATTCAGCACGCGGTAAATGCTATTTGGGATATCATTTCCAAGACCGACGCGATAGTCCAAGAACGCGCGCCATTCAAGAAAATAAAGATTGATAAAGCGGGAGCCGAAAAAGATATTGAAGAATTATTGGCGAGATTGCATATTATCGGCACGATGCTTTTGCCGATAATGCCAAAAACCGCCGAGCAAATAATTGATTTGGTGGAAAATGGCGAGATGCCGGAAACGCCGTTATTCGCGAGGAAGTAAAAAATTCATACTTTCTTCATTGTTTTTTTATTCTTTTTTGAGACTTTTTTTATCAAAAATTCATACTTTTTTTATCAGAATTTTATCACTCTTTTGATAAAGTAGAACGGTCTCGCGCTATTTATCAATAACAATCAACTCTTGCGCGGAAGACCGCTTCGTGTTAGCTTGAGGTCATTAATAGAATAATCGCAATCAGTCTCTGAGCGTAAGCGAAGAGTCTCGCGCGAAACATTTCGAGGCGAGTCACTGGTCGCAAAATTCATGAATGACACCAAAGAAGATCGTCAATCGATCTATGAGATAGGGTATCAGATAGTGGCGTCAATTCCCGAAGAAAAAATAGGGGATGAAGCCGGTATCATTCGCGGTATCGTCACTGGTTCAGGCGCTTCTATCATTGCCGAAGAAGCTCCGCATCATCAGCCTCTTGCTTATACAATCAAGAAGAAAACGGTATCGGGTTCTTATGACAAGTACAACCAAGCATATTTTGGCTGGATCAAGTTCGAAGTTGGAGCGAACAAGATTGAAGCTATCACGAAAGCCGTGGAGAAGCATCCATCAATTCTCCGCTCGCTTGCAATCGCGACTGTCAGAGAGAATACCTATCTCGGTAAGCGCGCTTCTCTTATTATCGCTTCTTTGCCGAATAAGCCAGAGCAACCACAGATAGAAACGAAAAGAGAAAAGCGAGTAGAGGAGAAGAAAGAAGTGGCCCCTATGTCCGTTGAAGATGTTGATAAAAGTATTGATGAAATGGTTAAAGAGACGTAATTTAGTTATTAGCAGCTAGTTATTGGTCATTAGTAGAGCCAATAACTAATAATCAGCAATCAAAACATATGTATCTAAATAAAGTATATCTCATAGGCAATCTAACGCGTGACCCGGAAGTAAAGGCATTGCCTTCCGGCACGAAATTATGCCAGTTCGGCATGGCGACAAATAAGATTTACAAAGATAAAGAAGGGGTCAAGAAAGAGGCGACTGAATACCACAATATCGTGGCGTTCAATAAATTGGGCGAGCTTTCCGGACAATATTTGAAAAAAGGCCAACAAGCGCTTGTTGAAGGCCGTCTTCAGACTCGTTCTTGGGACGGGCAAGACGGCCAGAAGAAATATCGCACGGAGATTATCGCCGATAATATTCAGTTTGGCATGAGACCGTTAGGTTCAAGTTCTGTGGGTTCTTCGAGTACGAATGGAGTTACATCTGATGCTTCCGCCAAGAATGTGGAAGCGGCGGGAGCGGACGGCGGTGAAAAAATAGATTATCCTCAAGAAGAAATTAATCCCGATGATATACCGTTTTAGCTGTTGATAGTTAGTTATTAGTTAAGCCGCGGTTAAGCATAATATAATTAAATTCTATTCAAATGAAAAAACAATGTTATTTCGACCAGCATAATATCAAGTATATTGATTATAAGGATACGGAACTTCTGAAGAGGTTTATTAATCCTCACGGAAGGATGGTCAGCCGCAAACGCACGGGAATTTCCGCGAAATTCCAAAGACAGCTTTCGACTGCCGTGAAGCGCGCCAGGTTCATGGGACT
>CAYIQG010000067.1:0-2769 GCA_964365535.1 uncultured Candidatus Saccharibacteria bacterium | reverse complement strand
CAAGGGCAGGGCGGCGGTATGCAAGGGATGGATTATTAGGGGAAGGTCTGACCTTCACCAATAGGGTGGCCGAATAGAGCCATATTCTAATAACTGGATAGGAAGGTATTGACTTCTATATAGTAATATGCTACACTCATTGGTGGATTCGGATACGTCTGGATCGTTTACAAACTTCCCTGATTATCAGTCATGAGACACGTTCTCCCTCCGATGACACGCCGATTCATTATCGGAAACCGTTTTAATACTTTCGTAATGCTAGAAAGAAATACTGCAAACGGTCCGCTCTCTTACACACCGTAAGGCGGATGCTCGCGCATATTGAAGTCTAGCCTCTAGTGAAGGTAGAGATTCGCCGTACGGTAGTGATAGGTGAAAGGAGTGAAAGTGATTGAGGGCTTTGAGGGATTACCGCGAAATAAGCGGATCGTGAACTTATATTCACGACCCTTTGCCAGCTTGACTTTATGAGTAGTGCAGAATTCTGGGTCAAGCATCGGTGCTTAGAGTACCCATTTTACTTCTCAAGGAACGATATGGTGTAATCACGAGTCGTTCATCCCGCGATCTGAAATATGGTCGCGGTTTTTGTTTGCCAGAAATAGTAATAGCTGAATATTTTAGAATCGGACCATTTTGCCGAAGCCGGCAAAATGGTAGTGGAATATTAATGCCACATTCACATATTTTTTTTATATGTTATGCTACTGGTATGAAATTCATGGACATGAATTTAGGAATTAATATTATCAAAGAAGGTAAGTCGGTTATCGCTTATTCACCAGCACTAGACTTGTCATCTTCTGGTAAAACAGAGAAAGTCGCTAAAAAAAGATTTGGTGAAATCGTCAGGATTTTCTTTAGTGATCTCATAAAAAGAGGAGTATTCGAAGAAGTAATGACAGAACTAGGTTGGACGAAGAATGTTACTTCTGCGCGATTGGGGTGGCAACCGCCACGAATTGATCAACGTTGTATTAGTGTTAATGTGCCTGTTCCAGCTTGATGAGTAAGATTGGGACAATTAATTGGAAAAAATAAGATGCCAAACGAAACATCCCCAACCATCAAAGAAAAAGCGCCACTCATTCTCGCGGAAATAAAAAAAGCGAAGTCTATTTTACTGCACTGCCATCCGTTGCCTGATCCAGATAGTATTGGTTCGGCTTTGGCGATGAAGTTTGCATTGGAACAAATGGGCAAGAAGGCGACAGTTATTAAAGGCGATTCGGAATTTCCGCAGGCGTTCATGCATTTTCCGGGCGCGAGTGCAATAGTGCAGAGAAATTTCTTTGAAGTGGATTTGAAAGATTTTGATTTGTTCATCATTGTCGATTGTGGAAGCTTGGAAATGGTATCCAGTAAGAAAAAAGTTGAATTTCCCGAAAGCTTAAGAACTATAGTTATTGACCACCATGTTTCCAATAATGGATTTGGTAATATTAATCTTATCGATACAACATCCGCGGCAACGACTTTCGTATTATTCCAATTATTCAAAGAATGGGAAATTGAAATCACCCAACCGATCGCCATGAATCTGCTTATTGGAATGTATACCGATACGGGTGGATTCAAATATATTCCAACCGACTATCGAACTTTAGAAGCCGCCGCTGAATGCGCGAAAATCGCGCCATACTTTAATAAGGAGATTTTCGTGATGGAGAACAGTGAAACAAAAGAGTCGGTTTATTTTAAGGCACTGGCTTTGAATTCGATTAAAATCGATTGCGGGGGAAATCTGGCGATGGCGATAGTCTCGTATGATGATTTGAAGGAAAATAATATACCGGATGAAGCAATCCGAGGAGATGAAATATCTAATATACTCAAATCGGTTGTGGAATGGAATATCACGGTTTCGATAGTTGAACGTCAGCCTAATATAATAAAATTGAGTTTTCGCACCAGGGATAAAGAGAAATTTGATGTTTCCCGAATTGCTGTAGCTCTTGGAGGTGGTGGACATAGAGCCGCCGCGGGAGCATGTTTGAGAATGCCTCTTCAGAAAGTAAAGGATATTGTTGTATCGAAAGTAAAAGAGCTGTACAATCTGTGAATTAATAAATTATTTCAATCGCAGTCATGAAAAAACAAATCACAATAATAGTCGCAATGATGGTATTAATAATCATTTCATGGTATATATTTGACTATCGTACATCGGTAGAAAAATTTATGAATAAAATAACAATAGAAACAAACAAAGGCACGATTATATTCGGAACTTATGATGCCGACGCGCCGAATACAGTGAAGAATTTTATCACACTCGCGAACAAAGGATTCTATGATGGACTTATTTATCATCGAGTAATCAGCGGCTTCATGATACAAGGCGGTGACCCAACGGGCACAGGCACTGGTGGTCCGGGTTATCAGTTCGCAGACGAGCTAAATTCGAATACGCCTTCATACAAAACTGGTTATGTCCGCGGTACTGTCGCTATGGCGAATGCCGGTCCGAATACGAATGGCAGTCAATTCTTCATTATGCAAAAAGACAATCCTTTGCCGCATAACTATACGATATTTGGCAAGGTCATTTCAGGAATGAATGTTGTGGACGCTATCGCTTCCGTTAAGACTGATGCGAATGATAAGCCCATTGAGAGTATTGTGATGAAAAAAGTGACAGTGGAAGCAAGCAAATAGACGATAATTACAAAAGACTTTTTATGAGCGGTAAAACATGTTAGTATTCATGTATGAGCGAATACTACAAATCCAGGAAGACGCGAGGGCTTTTTGACCCTGCTGGTA
>CAYIQG010000066.1:0-2877 GCA_964365535.1 uncultured Candidatus Saccharibacteria bacterium | reverse complement strand
ACCATGCCATTTATCGTAGTCGTGATCGACGAACTCGCCGATATCATGACAACATACCCCCGCGAACTCGAATCAGCCGTAGTGCGCCTAGCGCAAATGAGCCGCGCCGTCGGCATACATCTCGTCCTTTCCACCCAACGCCCAAGCGTTAATGTTATTACAGGCCTAATCAAAGCTAATATACCGACCAGGATTGCTCTCCAAGTCGCGTCCCAAATAGACTCACGAACAATTCTCGACCAAATGGGCGCGGAAAAATTGCTCGGCGCGGGAGATATGCTCTATCTCGGCGGAGAAATGTCGAAGCCGATCCGTTTGCAATCCGCCTTCATCTCCGAATCTGAAGTCAAAAGAGTTGTGAAATTCTTAGCCGACCAATATAAAGACGAAATAATGGGTGAAATAAATCTAACAACCGCGGAAGTCACTTCAACCGCGGCATTCGACGCTATGCTCGATTCCAAATCCATAGATGACGATGACGATATGTACGAGTCCGCTCGCGAAACAGTAATAGGCGCGGGCAAAGCTTCCACTTCATATATTCAACGCAAGCTCGGTGTCGGATATTCCCGCGCGGCGAAACTCATGGATATGCTCGAGGAACGCGGAGTCATCGGTCCAGCAAATGGTTCAAAACCGAGAGAAGTTATGGGAGTTTCTACAACGGCATCACAGGATGTAATCGGGAATAGTTTCGAGACGAAGCCGACACTTTCCAACGAGACTTAGCAGCTTTAAATAAATGACCCGCACGACGACCATAAAATTATTGCGATTACTAATCGTCGTATTAGTCGTAATTATCGTCTCCGGTTACGCGATTTGGCGTTCACTCAATTATACCCGCGGACCCGAGATAGATATTTTCAATCCGGAAGACGGGTATACCGCCACCACTTCGACAATCACGATCATTGGCCAAGCCCAAAGAGTCAATTCCCTTTCCTTGAATGGAAAATCTATTTCCGTGGATGAACAAGGGAATTTCAAAGAAGAAATTATCGTTTTCCCTGGCATAAATATAATCACGCTTAGGGCAGTTGACCGTTTCCAAAGAGATGTAAAAAAACAATTGAATATTGTCGGCTTATGATATACAATGCAAATGCGCCATATTTATCACATACAAAATTATGTCAATAAAAAATAAGAAAGCGAAAACAGAGAATGAGAGCGTGAGCCGCCAGCTGGCGGAACAAGAGAATACGGATTCGCCTACTGCCAAGGAGAATCCCGTGAAATTAGCGAGTAGCATAGAGAACGCTTTAGACGCTATTAGAACCAAATTCGGCGACGAAGCTATTATGAAGCTCGGCGACAGGCCGAAAGTTGGCGTGAATGCCATACCAACAGGTTCGCTCGGCCTCGATTGGGCTCTTGGTATTGGCGGTCTTCCTCGAGGGCGCATTGTTGAAATATTCGGTCCTGAATCATCTGGTAAAACAACACTCGCCTTGCATGCCGTAGCTGAAGCGCAAAAGCGGGGAGGCGTATGCGCCTATATAGACGCAGAGCATGCCATGGACCCAGACTACGCGAAACGACTGGGAGTGAAGATTGATGAACTACTCATTTCTCAACCAGATACGGGTGAGCAAGCATTAGATATCGTTGATAGTTTGGTCAGAACCGGCAAAATAGATATTATCGTCATTGATTCCGTTGCCGCCCTCACTCCGCGCGCGGAGATCGAGGGAGATATGGGAGCATATCATGTCGGCACGCAGGCAAGACTTATGTCCCAAGCATTGCGCAAGCTCACGGCCATCGTCGCGAAATCAAAGACAATCGTCATATTTATAAATCAGATTCGCATGCAAATTGGCGTTATGTTCGGCAATCCGGAGACAACGCCAGGCGGCAAGGCTTTAAAATTCTACTGTTCAGTTCGTCTCGACATTCGCCGCATTGCTCAAATTAAAAAAGGCGAGGAGATTATGGGCGGCCGCGTCCGCGTCAAAGTAGTCAAGAATAAAGTCGCCGCTCCATTCAAGCAAACGGAATTCGACCTGATGTACAATGAAGGTATTTCCCATGAAGGCGAAATCATCGCTCTTGGCGAAAAGTTCGGTATTGTCTCGAAATCCGGCGCTTCATATTCCTATGGCGAAGAAAAGCTGGGGCGTGGTTACGATGCCACCAGACAATTCCTGAAGGAAAATACTAAGGTTAGTGATGAGATTCTAGGAAAAATCCGCGCGGAGTTGAATAAACAGTAATTATAGTATATTCTGCAAAAACTCCGCGATTTGGCGGGGTTTTTGCTTTTTTCACCTAAAACCTATAGAATGGCGAAATCACCAATATTACCATGTCCCTGCTCGAATACAGCGAAATAACCGAAAAGAAATACATCGTCTTAGATGGCGCGCCGTATGAGGTTATTTCCTCGCATGTTTTCCGCAAACAACAGCGAAAGCCGGTGAACGCGACCAAGCTGAAAAACCTCATGACCGGTAAAGTCACGGAGTATTCTTTCCATCAATCGGAGAAAATCGAGGAAGCTGAAATAGACTCAAGAGAAGTCAAATATCTTTACAACAATCGCGGTGAATGGTGTTTCGCCGACCCGACTGACCCCTCAAAGCGTTTTAAATTTACCGAGGAACAAGTCGGTCCGCAAGGACGGTTCTTGAGACCAAATTCGATAATCACCCAATTACTGTTTAAGGAAACCCCAATGGGATTCAAATTCCCCATCGTTGCTGAATTAAAAGTTATCGAAGCGCCTCCGGGTATCAAGGGCGACACGGCCACCGGCGGACAAAAGGTTGTCACTCTCGAAACCGGCACCACTATCAGCGTCCCTCTTTTTGTGAATGAAGGCGATATTCTGAAAATCAATACCGAAACCGGCGAATACCGCGAGCGAGT
>CAYIQG010000065.1:0-2879 GCA_964365535.1 uncultured Candidatus Saccharibacteria bacterium | reverse complement strand
CATGGAACAAAATCAGACAGTCGAAGTGCCAGCGAAGTTCAAGACAATCGTGGAAACAATAGAGAAAATGTCGGTTATTGATTTGAGCGAGCTAGTGAAATTATTGGAAAAGAAGTTTGGCGTTTCAGCGCAGGCGGTGGCGCCAGTGGCGGCACCGGTTGCCGGTGCGGCGACGGGAGATGAGAAGACGGTTTTCGCGGTTCATTTGGCGGCCGTGGGTGAACAGAAAATCGCGGTTATCAAGGTTGTCAAAGAAATATTGGGACTAGGGCTCAAAGAAGCCAAAGATTTGGTTGATAGCGCCCCAGCTCTTCTCAAGGATGGCATGAAGAAAGAAGAGGCTGAGGAATTCAAGAAAAAACTGGAAACCGCCGGCAGTAAGGTTGAGTTGAAGTGACAAAGTAGTTTATTTCAGAAAAGGTCTCGTGACTGAGTCGACACTTCCCGGAGTGAGCCTTAGCGGAGGAAGAGATTTATGCTACAATGAAAATATGGAAATCCTAACTGCTATTTTCGGAAGTCCGGCGCGAGTCAAACTACTTAGACTCTTTCTGTTCAATGAAAGTACCGCTTTTTTCGTGAAGGAAATTGCCGACCGCACAAAATGTGGCACAGCTTTGGTGAAAAAAGAATTGCATATTCTGATAAAAGTTGATTTGATTCGTAAAAAGCATATTATTAAAGAGGTTGAAATTATCAAAAGGAAGAAGGTTATCATAAAGAAGATAACTGGTGTTGGTTATGTCTTGAATGAAAAGTTCCCATACCGTGACCCTCTGAAAAATCTTCTTACGGTTGCCAGTATTCAAGCCGATGAATCACTCGCCAAGAAGTTTTCCGGCGTCGGCAAAGTAAAATTAGTGATTGCCGCCGGTGTTTTTATCCAGAATTGGGATTCACGCGTCGATTTGCTTATTGTCGGAGAAGAACTGAATCTCCATAAAATTGAATCCATTATTAGAAATATTGAATCGGACATAGGGAAAGAGATATCGTATTCGGCTTTCGAAACTCAAGATTTCGAGTACCGAATGGGTATTCATGACAGACTCGTCAGAGATATTCTCGACTATCCGCATGTGACTTTGCTGGATCGGCTGGGGATTGAAGTTAGGTAAAATCAAGGTACAAGGATTTACCTTGAGTTTCGTCCACCTATCCACAGCCCTTGCAGAACTGGCATGGTATAATATTTGTATTATAAGGCAATATTTATTAATCTATAATCATAATTCAATGATATTCATTCAAAATTGGGGCGATGTTTTCGCCCAATCGCTCCAGAGCGTTTGGTACGGCGTAGCTAGTTTCGTGCCAAACCTAGTCATAGCGCTCATAATCTTCGCTATCGGTTGGGTACTAGCGGCTTTGATCGAAAAGCTAGTCGAAGGCCTTCTCAAAGGCGTGAAGTTGGATGCCGCTCTCAAAAGCGCCGGCTTCGAAGATGTAATGAAGCGAACTGACCACAATCTCAATTCCGGTCATTTTGTTGGCGTTCTTGTCAAGTGGTTTGTGATCGTTGTTTTCTTGATGGCCTCGTTCGATGTTCTCGGGCTTACTCAAGTCAATGAATTTTTGCGTCAGGTTGTTAATTATCTGCCACAAGTTATCGTGGCGGTCTTCATTCTCATGGTCGCTGTTGTTGTCGCCAATGCCATGCAGAGACTTGTCGTTGCCAGCTCGAAGGCTGGACAAATCAAGTCGGCGGAATTATTCGGCAAAGTAACAAAATGGTCTATTTGGATTTTCGCGGTTCTCACGGCCCTCATCACTCTCGGTATTGCTCCGGCTTTGATCCAGATGATTGTTACGGCGGTCTTCGCTGGCGCGGCTCTCGCTATCGGTCTTGCTTTCGGCCTTGGAGGCAAGGATGTCGCGGGTCGTTGGATACAAAAAACATCAGAGCATATTTTTGATAAGGAATAGCGGTCTTTCTAGTTGTTGAGTCAAAGCGATCCCCGTATTTATACGAAGGGTCGCTTTTCGTTATCAACACTTGACATTAAAAACGGTTAGTATAGACTGCTAATTACATCGGAATGATTATGAAAAACAAACCAAATTCAAAGCGGCCATAAACGCAATGCATTTACATCGCGTTACGGAGCCGCCAAGTGAAGCGGTTTTTTGTTTTTTCGGGAAGAAAGTAGATTGACAATCTCATATCTCAAATTAAGTAAGTAAAACAATGTAGGTAATAGATTCATGTTATTCTATTCTGGAAGGTCTTTGGAATGGAAATAGCATGAAATAGTAGCCCTACTTCGCTCCTTAGGGAGCTTCGTAGGGCAAGCAAGCGGTTCTTAGATTTCCTAATGGGAAATTAAGGGCGTATGGTGGATGCCTTGGCTAGAAAAGGCGATGAAGGACGCGGCGTGGCGGCGATACGCTTCGGGGAGGTGCCGAGCAACCTTTGATCCGAAGATGTCCGAATGGGGAAACCCCGTATGATGAACTCATACGATTTGATTGTTTAATTGCAATCAAATGCGTACCCTGGGAAGTAAAACATTTCAGTACCAGGTGGAAAAAAAACAAACTATGCATTCCGTCAGTAGCGGCGAGCGAACGCGGAGGAGACTAAACCCTACTTCGCTCATTGCTGCGCAATTGAGCTACGTAGGGCAGGCCTATCCTTTACTGGAAGGGCCTGCCCTACAAAGCTCGTTACGCAGTAACGAGCGACGTAGGGTGTTGCAAGATGGAGATGTGTTATTTATAACAGAGGAGTTACAAAATTTTTTGTTAGCAGAATCGTCTGGAAAGACGAGCCCTAGTAGGTGATAGCCCTGTATGCGAAAATGAAAAATCTTCTTTGTCTCTATTCTTAAGTACCCCGGGACACGAATAGCTCGGGGGAATCCGCCGGAACTAACCGG
>CAYIQG010000064.1:0-2906 GCA_964365535.1 uncultured Candidatus Saccharibacteria bacterium | reverse complement strand
GGTGGCATTGACAAAATAGTCTTAATTGAATAACATTCATCTATGCATAAATGCATAAATATCACGAATATGTGCGATAGACCGACCATTCTTGGTGCCGGCTATTTCACCGTATCTATCCAGCACGCAATACTTGCGTCCAATCGTGATATTTCTAACCATCCAATTTCTATTTAATTCTTTCCAAAGGAATCGTTAAAAAATCCCGACTGGGCGAAAGTCGGGATTTTTCATTCCGCGCCCAGGGCAAATAGTTCATTGACAATAAAATATAGGAAACAGTTATGCAAAACAAAATCATCAAACAGTACATCATTCTGTCAGCATTGTTCAGCGCGGTTGGATTATCTCTACACTGCGCGATATATGTGACATTCCTGATGAAACACGGTCTCAATTTGTTCGAGGTGAATATAGTCAATGCCTGCTACTTCCTTACACTCTTTGTCTGTGAAATACCGACTGGGGCGTTCGCCGACATATTTGGCAGGAAAACTTCATTCGTGCTCGCATGTGCGCTCATGTCACTGAGTATGTTCGTATACGGTAGCTCCAATACTTTGTCCGGGTTTATCATGGCGGAGATTATTGGCGCCGTCGGTAGTACCTTCAGAAGCGGCGCATTCCAAGCATGGTTGGTTGACAGTTTGAAGCATGCGAACCATACGGGCGATTTGACGAAAATCTTCGCTCGCGAGAACCTCATCTGTCAGATCGGCGGCGGTTGCGGAGCAATCGCTGGTTCATACCTCTATGTCTACAACTCCACATGGCCGTGGTTTTGTGGAAGCGCCGGACTATTAATCGTGACTATTATCGCGCAGATAATTATGAGAGAGGATTATTTCGAAAGACATTCGATCTCGTGGAAAATGGGATTCGCTTCCATGAGGAATACCGCTATTACGAGCATCCGTTATGGCATGAATGATAAGGCGGTTCGATTTATTCTGCTTATAACATTCATGCAAATATTCGCGGTGCAAGCCCTGAATATGTATTGGCAACCGTTCTTCAAAGTTCACGGCGTTCGCGAATCGAATTTTGGATTTATTTTCGCGGGAATCATGGCGTCCGTTGCCGTAGGTTCTTTCATTGTATTACGCACGGAGAGTATCGGAAAAGAAAGAATATTGATTCTCAAAACGCAGATTGTCACGGGAATATTAGTGATCATTGCCGCGATAGCTTCTGGTTTGCCGATCATTATTATCTTTTTCTTCCTGCACGAAATGATGCGCGGAATGTATCCTCCTCTCAAAGATAGTTTCTTGCAGAAGAGGATTCCTTCAGCTGAAAGGGCGACAATATCGTCATTTTGCGCCATCGCTCCGCATATCGGTGGCGCCTTCGGGCTTCTGGCGAGCGGAGCAATCGCGCAATATTTCGGCATCTCCATCGCATGGATTGTTTCCGGAAGTGTGCTCATCGTCGGAGCTTTGCTCGTCATGAAAAATGGCAATCATGTTTCCGATAAACTCAAATCATAACTAAAACTCAAATCAAAAACACGGCGGTCTCGCGAGAGGCCGCTTTTTTCTTTTTATATAGACAGAGTGGCAGAAATAGATAGACTTTATGGGCTTGACTAATGTGTTTTACAGAGTAAAGTATTATTATATGAAAAAGATTTCATTAAAGAATCTCGTATGGAAAGAAGGGAAATATTTTGTTTCTCAGGCTCTTAATATGGATGTCTCAAGTTTTGGGAAAACACGCGGTGAAGCTTTGGAAAATCTTATTGAAGCTCTTGAATTGTATATGGAGAATCTTCCTAAATTTAAGATTAGAGAAGTCACGCGGCCGTCCATTGTCGATAGTGTCGTGACTTATGCCTAGGTTGTATTCTTCCAAGCATATTGTGCGTATTCTCGAAGAGAATGGTTTCCGTTTTGTATCCCAAAAGGGAAGTCACGCGAAGTATCACAAGAATGATAGTCATGCCCATTTGACTGTGATTATTCCAGCAAATAGGAAGGAAATACCGCAAGGGACTTTTCACTCAATAATCAGGCAGTCAGGGTTAAATAAGAGAGAATTTGAGTAAAGTTTGTACTGTCAAGTTTAATCAAATACTAGTTATAAACCATGAAAGTAAACTTTGTATACAATGAAGATAAAGATATTGATTGCCTCCTTTCAAAAGGTGGTGGTTCCAATAATCAGCCGGGAAATAGGACAAAAACATATGAAGCCCTACTAGCTTTTACTTCAGATCTTGGAAATAGAGAGAAAGTAAGAGAATTTGTTCGTGGTTTCATTCAAGATAACAAATTGGATCCACAAAAAGACGCTCTTGCTATTCAGAAGAATTGGGATTCAATAAGCGGTGAATTCGAGAAGCGCGCGGAACGAGTTTTCGATTTAAGTATCGCGGATACAATAACCGCATACCTTACGATTACGGGGCGTTTTCCTTATAGAATTGAAGAAAGGTATTTCTATGTGTCAGCGAAGAAGACCAATGCAAACACTACGGCAATGCATGAACTTTGGCATTTTTATACATGGTACAAATTTGGTCGAGAAACAGAGCAGAAAATTGGTGTGGAAAAATATAATGATATAAAGGAGTCACTAACGGTGTTGTTGAATATTGAATGTTTGGACCTTATGGGTGGCGAAATCGATAAGGGTTATCCGCAACATCAAGAACTTAGAAACAAGATTATTGATATTTGGAACAAAACCAAGGATATAAACGAGGTTTGGAAACTTGTATAATAATTCGAAAATTAGTTATCAAAAAAACCACACATGGAAATCAAATTATTCCTTATTAACCGCTCTGGTCAAAAGTTGAATCTGATTTAATTTGTCCGTATTTTTCGAGAATCTGTAGCAGTTTTGATAATGCGAGCAATTCATCAGCTAGTTTTTTGAGTTTTTCGCTTTGTTCGGTGAGT
>CAYIQG010000063.1:0-2952 GCA_964365535.1 uncultured Candidatus Saccharibacteria bacterium | reverse complement strand
CTTGCGTCAACAGGAAAATTGTATGCTATAATAAAGCTCCTACTAAGAATAATCCGAATTATTCGAAATTTATTAATTAGCATAATAAAATACCATGAAAGAAATAACAATTTACTCAACGCCATCTTGCGTTTATTGCAATATGGCAAAGTCCTTCTTCAAAACCAATAATATGACCTTTAGTGAATACAATGTCGCCACGGACCTCGCCAAGCGCAAGGAAATGATTGATAAAACCGGCCAAATGGGAGTGCCGGTTATCGATATTGGCGGCGAGATTATTGTTGGTTTCAACGAGGAAAAAATAAAGTCCGCGTTGGGAATTTAAGAAATAACGAACTACTAGTTACTTCAGAGTCAGACGATTAAAATATAATCGTCTAGTTTTGTATTGGTATCTTTACTATACCAAGCTCGCACCTATTTTCTGGTGGAAGGATTTCGCAAGACCACGGCTGATTTTATTTTTGCATTTGTCCGCGCGGACTTCTTGTTTTCAAAGATTATTTTCACCCTACTACGCTCGCTAATCGCGAGCTTCGTAGAGCAGGCGTGACATCTAAACTAATCTCTTTCTGCTAAATACAAAACCAGAGCCGACCTTCAGATATTTCTCAAACTGCAGAGCTTTTGTTTTGTTATTGAAACAACAATACCACGAAAGCTGGACTGGTCTTTTATCTTTTGTCGAATCAACCAATCCTTTGTTGTGGTAGCTTACACGATTCTTAAGATTATCTGATGAACCTACATAATGTGAGTTATCAGAACACTGTAGAATGTAAACATAATGGGACATATCGGAATGGTATCATAATCAGCCCTTCTGCGCTCCTCACTTCGTTCGGAGCTTTGAAGGACTACTTTCCTGCTTCGCCAAAGGCTACGCAGGACAGGCGCATTCTCTTTGTTTTTTGGTGTGCTTGCACTACGAAGCAACCCTGCGATTAGCAGGGTTGCGAAGTAGTGCGGGTAGCGAGAATCGAACTCGCGTCTCAACCTTGGGAAGGTCGCATTCTGCCACTAAACCATACCCGCTCGCCCCGCGTAGCCTTGGCGAAGCAGAGCCTACGCTTTTCTTATCTTACCTTCAAAACCCAAACACTCGCAACAATCTTCTCCACCAAGACAACGAAACTGGCGTCAATGAAGCCTGATTCATGATTCCGCCCGACTGCGTATCACCGACAATAACCGCGACCGATTCGCCTTCCTGCGCCACGCGGAATTTCGTGCGAATCTCGGACTCTATACCCTGCTCGGTTGAAAGATAAGCGACTTTTTCCGAGAGCATATTATTATGACTATTGAGTTCCGCCAATGTCGCGACTGCTTGGCTCAAGCGCTCATTACTGAGAGATGCTTTCTCATACATCTTCCATGTCGCCCTAGCCACAAAGATGAACATAATCGAAAGCGCCACAAATATTACCGGTGATTTTACGATCTTTTTCCACAGAGATTTGTTGCCGTATTTCATGCTTCACAGTATACTACAAAACATCATGCTATTTCACGAAAAAACACGCAAAGCCGCCAATATCGGTTTTATCGTCGTCGGCATATTCGTCATCATCAGTATGGTACTTTTATATTTCCCCATTTGGAAATACTAATCGTTCCGCATCATCTTCACGAAAACATCCTGCGGTATGATAACGCTACCGTGTTCTTTCAGCCGTTTCCTACCCTCCTTTTGCTTTTCGCGCAATTTCATTTTCCGGGTAATGTCCCCGCCGGAAAGCGTAGCGGCGGCGTCTTTCTTTTTACCTGAGATACTCCGTGAAGAAAGAATGCGGCCGAGGGCTTTGGCTTGGACCTTGAATGTGAAAAGTTCTCGAGGTAAAATTTTATAAAGCCGTTCAATTGCCGATTCCGCTTCTTCTTGGATTCGACGGCGAGAAACAATGCGGGCAAATGCCGGCACTAGCTCGTCCGCTATCAAAATATCCATCCGAACAACATCCGCTGTTTTATTATCCGTAATATCATATGAAATAGAGGCATAACCAGAAGAGACGCTTTTGACTTCATCAAAAAGATTCCTCATCAGTTCTCTGAGGGGCATATTAAGCGTTAGTATTGTCCTATTGTCGCCAAAATTGTCGGTAGAAGTAATCGTGCCTTCATGGTCATAAATCAATTTCATCAATCTGCCGATATGCGCCGGCGGCGTGATTATTTTCATTGTCACGATTGGCTCGCTAATTTCCAGAATGTCATGGTCTTCCGGAAAAAGCGATGGCGAATATATCACGGTGCTTTTACCATTCTTGCCTTTCACCGTATATGTGATGGTTGGCATTGTGACAATTAAATCTAAATTGAATTCTCGGCGCAATCGCTCGGTTACTATTTCCAAGTGCAACATGCCCAAGAATCCACAGCGATATCCTTTGCCTAAAGTACCTGAAGCTTCTTCTTCGTATGTGAAAGATGAATCCGACAAACGCAAACGGCCGAGTGCTTGGCGCAGAAGAGGCAGATTATCTTGACTTTCCGGATATATTGAAGCCCATACTACTGGTCTCGGAGTTTGATAACCATGTAACGGTGGCAAGGTGTCTTTGATTGAAGCAACAGTATCACCAACAGAAGCGATACCAGGCTCTTTTATTCCTGTGACGATATAACCTATCTCTCCAGTACCCAAAGACTCAACGGGCGTATTTTCGGGCGCGAATATGCCTACATCTATTGCTTCAAATTGCCTATTCGCGACTTTGAATATTAATTTATCGTGTCTTTTAACGGTTCCGCTTATTACTCGAATGTAGACGATTACGCCGGTGTGGTTGGAGTATTGGAAGTCGAAGACGAGGGAACGAAAATTTCCCCCGGGAACAGTCTCGCCTACTTCGCCGACCACCTTTCCACGAGACAAATCGCCCCGCTCTGCTAAGTCTCGTGGAAAGGTGTCGGCTTCGTCTCGAGACTGTTCCCGAATAGATG
>CAYIQG010000062.1:0-3009 GCA_964365535.1 uncultured Candidatus Saccharibacteria bacterium | reverse complement strand
GCAAATTTTCCTCTTTGAATTGAAGAATGGCATCAGATAGAATTTTCAAAGAATCGGTATCGGCATATTCATCTGACCGAATGTAATTTTTGCTTTTTTGAAGCGGCGTAGCGACAAGTTCGTTTTCAATATTACGAAGTACACTCATTACCTTACCTTGCACAAGTAGTTCTTTCGTAAAAATAGGTTCAATGTTTGGATTTGCCGGTTGCAATCGGAAACCGTCTTTTTCTTTGTATAGTCTTTTTAGTGTTGCTTCGTTGCCGTTGATAATCGCTACGATAGTATCTCCGTCATTTGCGTATTCTTGCTTTCTGATAACAACAATATCTCTATTAAAAATTCCATCGCCGATCATACTGTCTCCGCTTACTCTCAAAGCAAAATGTTCACCTGAACCAGAGAGCATTGTTTTAGGCACAGTTATCGGCTCGGGGTCTTCAATAGCTTCTATCGGCTGTCCCGCCGCGATTATTCCGACTAAAGAAATTTCTGTCAGAGGACCATCTGTGTTTGAGACTTTTACCGAACGATATGTGCCCGAATTTCGAGAAATTAGGGATTTTTCTTCTAACCGTGCGAGGTGGTAATGCACAGATGAGAGAGAGGATAGATCAAGTGCCTCCGCCATTTCTTGCAGAGAGGGGTTAATGCCTTTTTTCTCGGCATATTTTTGTATAAAATCCAAAAGTTGCTTTTGGCGCTTTGTAATTGCTTGACTCATATATTTGAAAGTGTATACTATCAGTGTATCGAAGAAAACTTGTAGAGTCAATTATTAGTTATCCCCATACAAAATGCTTGAAACAATCTGGAACAACTTAATGACCGCTTTCGATATATACGCCTTTTTGGTTTTCGTCTTCTATTTTGCCTTGGGTGTAGCAACATGCTATGCATTTCTACGACTTTTCTTTCGGAAAGAGATCAGGCTATTTAGAAACTTGAAGCGTAAGGTTTATATTTTGAAAACTGGCACAGCAACTCTTGAGACTGAAAGAGAGATGCTGAATAAGAATGGTTTGTTTGTCGTGAATGATAGGATTTTGGATTTGACTAACGATACGAACATACTGCAAACGCTAGAAAATTTTGTGGTCTTTGTAATTGGATATTCAAACACCTGTGTTCACTATCAGAGCATTGTGGACCATGCAAAAGCATCAAACATTCCTGTCATAGTGTTGGCGAAGCCAACAGAAATAATTCCTGATCACATGACAATTTTCCAACAGTATATCTATTTTGAAATGTGTAACTCTCCCGCAAGATTGCTCACAATTATTTTTAATCTTTCCTTAATCACGCCCTATGAAAAAAAGTGAACTGACAACCCTATTGCGGGAGTATGTAAAAAATAATCTCTCCCCGACCAAGACGGAACAAGATTTAATTACAAGTCTTTATTCCGCTTTTAAATCCATACTCGGTAACGGGTGTCTCTTGATAGGTTCTTACGCAAGATTCACCGCATCACGACCATTGCATGATTTAGATATTCTCTTTGTGGACGGAAAATTTGACCCGAGCAATTTACATCCTCAAACAATTCTGACTAATTTACATAACAATATAGAAACGAATTTTCAAAACCCCACGAAGTACCAAACGAAAATTTCACAGCAAACCCACTCAATAACTGTTTCGTTTTTTGAAAATGGACAAGAAAAATTTGCCGTTGATATAGTCCCTGCATTTACATCAGGCTCTAAAAATGAATACGGAGATGATATTTACTGGGTACCAGAGATTTTGAAAACAGGAAAACGAAACCGACAGGCTCGTTACGAAGAATTTTCAAAAACAAAAAAGAGTGAGCTTGAGTGGTGGCTAAAATCTGACCCGCGAGGATACATAAAAGCCGCCACTGATTTAAACTCGCAAAACAACGACTTCCGAAAAACTGCGAAGTTTGTTAAGCGATGGAAACATAACTGCAAAAATGAGGACGAGGATTTTAAGCTCAAATCTTTTCACATTGAACAAGCCATCTTTGCAATATATAAGCAGAACCCACACTTTGATATTACTGATGCGATTTTTAAGTTTTTCTGTGATATTCCGGAAATTATTGCTCGTCCTCAAATCAGAGATAGAGCGGATCAAGGGAAATTCATTGATGAGTATATAAGTAGTCTGACAAATGAACAGAAAGATAAAATTATAAAGGCACGAGACCACTTTCTTATAAAACTTGAAAACCTCTCCGAAAGCCCGAGCGTTGAGGATTTGTTAAAGGGTGGTTTCCATAATCGGATAAGCGATACTGAAGCGTATCTCTTTGATTCGCAGATACCCGTTTTTATAGAAAAGGAAAGTGCTTTTCGTATACAAGGAAATGTTTTGCCGAGGGACGGTGGGTTTAGAGCAAGAATACTGGACGCTATCGGACTGATTGAGGTAGATAGAAAAATTGAGTTTAGAATCGTCGGGAACAAACCTGATGTTGATCTGTTTAAATGGAAAGTAAAAAACGATAATAATTCTGAACAGCCACGAGGGGAAATCACTGACCACAGAACCCTCCGAGATCCGGAACACAGTTTATATAACGGGAATCATTTTACGGAATGTTATGCGATCAAGAATGGTGTTTGTGTCGCACGAGCAAAACAAAATGTAGTTTTGAAATCAGTCTTTCGCTAAAGGGAGCGTTTGGCTTGCGCGCGAACGGGAGGGTGGGTCAAGCGCATTTGCATTTGAGCCTCGGACATTTCCGCTAGGGCGTCCATGACTAAAGGATGAGCGCCGCCGTAATCTTGCAATACAAAAATCTAAAAGCGAAAGCGACACCACATACAGCCGATATGAAAACGAGAAAGGGGGTTGGCTGAGCCGGTTGGTCGAGCCCTGCCGAGACGAGGCGAAGCTGGGGGAAGGATTCCTTCCTTCCCCCAAACAGTCTCCTGCCCTCGCCACCGCTCCGCAGAGCGGAAATGGCGAGGATAAGCAGGAAACCTAGACATCTAGGCGCGAGTAGCCCTAGCGGAAATGTCCGAGGCGAATGCC
>CAYIQG010000061.1:0-3014 GCA_964365535.1 uncultured Candidatus Saccharibacteria bacterium | reverse complement strand
TTATCTGCTGTTGACTTTAATAAGTGAGTGTGATAAACTAGTTAAGTAAAGTTCTTTGATACAACTTGTATTGGTCATAGCCAAAAGGTGCTGATATATCGGCATTTCTTGGCTATGACCACTATGGCTCATAGTTCCTCCTCGGATTAGAGGAAAACTCAACGCGCAATTAAGCGCAAGGAGAAATAAATGAGTAATATCGAATTCGCAATCGCTGAAGTTCAACCGGGAAAGCTGAATACCTTGGTCAAGAACATAATGTTGCAGACCGGGCAGTTTGATCCAAAGATGATTGCCGAAAATCTACAACATTCCGGCGCATTCATTCCCGGAATTAGACCGGGCGAACATACGCAAAATCATATTGCTAATATTGTCACGCGCATCACTCTAGTCGGCGCGTTATTCTTGGGTATTGTTGCTATATTACCTCTTATTATTTCTGCTTTTAGTGGAGGCGATCGTTCCATTGCCATCGGCGGCACCGCGCTCCTCATCGTTGTTTCAGTGGTTCTCGACCTTCTCAAAAAAATAGACGCGCAGGTGGCGATGAGGGAGTATTGATTTCTATTTATTAGGAAACAGATTTGTAGTTCGCGTAACTTGCGCGGAATAATTTTTTGGTGATAGAATTGTGAGGCACAAGAGTTATCACATCTATATTTATAAACATTTAGGATTTTGAAAAGGGTTGCGTATCATTCTCTGCCAAAATATACGCATCTGCGATTATCAGACTAATACAATAGAAATATGGTAAATAACCAGAATGAAGTAACAATGCGAAACTTGTATGATGTAGTACTGAGGAATGAAGTAAAAACACAGAACTTGTATGATGTAGTACTGAGGAATGAAGTGAAAATACAAAACTTGTATGAAATAGTATCGAAGAATGAAGTAGTAGTGAAGAATTTGTACGAAGTAATATTAAAAATAGATAATAAGTTAGATAGTTCAGTAGAAATATTGAATAATAAGATTGATGATTCTATCAAGGCATCTGAAGAAAGGATGAGAACATATATCCAAACCTATGTGGAAAAGGAATTTGATGATTTTGCAATTATTATTGGAAAGAGTTTTGCTGGATCTGAAGAGAGAATGAATGAGAAATTTGTGAGGATTGAAACTCGACTTGATAGAATTGAATTGTCGACTCCGCGTGAACTGGAAAAGAGAATAATGGTCGTGGAGGAAGATTCTGATTTGCATGATTTATATTTTCGAGGATTCAGGGAGACACTAAAGGTGACATAATCGTCTTTACTCTTAGCAACTTAATCCACTATGTATTTCATGTGGAGAATATCCTGAGAAGGATATTTTTGTTTTGGCATGATATACTTTTTTGTATGGAAGAATCACCTACAAACAAACAGGAAAGAAATATAAATAAGGATGAGCAGACCTTCTTGGAAGCAATTTCTGCCATTTCTATTAAAGAAATACCAACCATATTCGATGGATTAGCTGTTCAGAAACTTACAAATAATTTGGAAAGTACCAAGTTATTCATTCTTGGTGAAATGCATGGCGTAAAGGAAAATGTTAATATCATCTACACCTTATTTAAAAAGTTTGGATTTCGCCGACTCGCTTTAGAATGGGAACCTAAACTTAAAGATGTAATCGAGAAATTTCTTGAATCAGGAGAGCTTAATTTTGATACGATCAAGGACAGTTCTGATGGTCGTATAACCGCAGGTCATTTCGCTCTTATTAAGAAGTTGAAGTCCGAGGGTATGCTTGAACATGTTGTTTGTTTTGATGAAGGATCAGAGGCTGAATGGAATAAGCGAGACTTGAATATGGCGAGGAATATTCTTGCCAATCTTTCTGATACTCCAACCTTGGCAGTGGTAGGAAATCTACATGCAAAGATGGAACCAATTACTTTTGAAGATGAGACTGGACAACAGCATCCGATGGGTGAGAATATTAAGAAAGGAATCCCCACTATCTCATCAGGAAAGATTGAATATTTGACAGGACAATTTCATAATTTTGGTACGCAAGAATTCGGAAAACTTTCTGAAGAAGATATATTATCAGAAGCAAGGTTCTACCAAGATGAGAACGGCATCTATACATTCGAGTTACCTGAAGCTCATATCGCTACTGTGCCAAATCCTGACGAAAGGATTTAACTGACTCAAAATTTACATCTACATCAAAGTGAGTCCTCGATATGTTACAATATATCTCATGAACCCAACAATATTCGAAGGGCGCGAGCCGGTAAAGAGTCCGCAAGAAGAATTGGCGAGACTGCGCGGGGTGGTTGCCGAGCAACATTTGAGCTCTGAAAATAAAGGGGAGGGCGTGCCAGAACATGTGGTGGCAAAGCAAGTGCTGGAGAATTACGCGGCGACAAAGCCGCATGAAGTTTTGGCGCCGGAATACGCGCTCAAAGACCATGAAGCCAATGAGATAGTTTTGGAGCTTTCGCCGGAGACGCATGACAAACAAATGAGCGAGCTTATAGCGGTCATTCAAGAAAAGGGGATAAGGAATGCTATTCATATCGTGGAAAAGATGAATAATCCGCATCTCTATGACGATTTTCACCGTTTCCTCGTCCAATTCATCGCCTCCGGATATTCCATTCAAGGACTCAAGGAAAGTGACCTGCTGTGGAAACCTTTGCATATGACCTTATATGAAGTGTCTTTGCCGGAAGCCAGCGAGGACGATAAAAAGAAACAGTTGAGCGAACTGATTTCCGGAATGGAACAATTCTACGCGGGGATGCTCTCGATTGCCGACGACAAGAAAAATCCCGGCTGGTTCTCCGTGGAAATCGCCAATTCAAACGGCAGTGATGAATTTATCTTCTATGTTTCCGTGCCGACCGCGCGTAAAGAATTATTCGAGAAACAGGTCATGGCAGTTTTTCCCGGAAGTCATATCCATGAGCATAAAGACGATTATAATATTTTCAATTCAGCCGGTGTATGCTCGGCTTCTTACGCGACACTTTCGAAACATTATTTGTATCCGCTCAAGTCTTA
>CAYIQG010000060.1:0-3090 GCA_964365535.1 uncultured Candidatus Saccharibacteria bacterium | reverse complement strand
ACTATTCCGCCAAATTACAAGCTGACCTACAATGATGGACCCTTCGGAAAAGAATATTTGCCATCCTTCAATTGAACCCATTCAAGTTTGCGGCTGTCAGATTCTTCGAGCACGCGATTGAGTTTTTGTTCATCGAATACCGGAGTAACCATTGCCGATTTGTCTATTAGCGCGGAATCCGCCTGAATAGATACTTGAACAAAAGTCCAATAACCGACGCCTGACAAGACAATAAGTAAAACAAACCAAATAGCGGCGATAAACGCCCAATCAATATAAGGGTCTCTTAACAGCCTACTTAGGCGTTTCAATGAATATTGAGACGAGTGTTTCGGAATATTCGATAATAATTTTTTTATATTCATGTAATTTGCATCGGCTTTATCGCGCGGCAGATGAAGTCGCGTTTTTTGTCACAATCATATTGGAAGCTATATCGAATGATAGCTTCCAAATCTGTTTTTTCTCTTTCGTGTTGTCAGTCAAGCCCGAATAACTAACGCGAACATTGGATAATGACACTTGATAGGGCAATGTTTCCGACAAACGCAATATTCTCATTACCGCCATCCAAGGTCCGCTTACTTCAACATGGGCGCTAATCTTGGCGAATGAATTAGGTGTAACAAAATCAATATTATCGGATGAAACTGATGATATGGATACCGCGCTACCGGCATAAGAACTCAGTCCTTCGATTGATTCTATGAACGAAATGGCTTCGGTGGACGGTATAAATAAAGCAAGCATCTTTTCACGATTCGCGATAGTTGAAGAGTAGGTATCCATCATATATTGCCGCTGGTTGATATTTGTCTTCTCGGTATTAACAATTTGTTTTCCCAACATAGCCCGCGACACCGATGATTGAATAGAATATTGCGTATACGCGTATAGAATTATAACCGCAACCATCACGACAGCCGACGCGAATAATAGTATATTGTGCGGAATTTTCTTCATGGTATTTTATAAATTACTTTGAGCGAGAATGGGATGCTGGAACTTTTTGCCAATTCTGATAACGGTAAATCTATGCGCGCTAGGGGCGTCAAGCTCTCTAGGCGACTTTTGAATGACAAAAGTGAAGCGCGATTCGGCGCGATGCCTTGAATAATCACTTCGGCAGTCGTAGTTCCGGAGACAAAATATGAAAGTGAACTCAAACGCACTTCCTTATCGCTCAAACCGACAATTCGTTCTATCGCCTCCGAAGGGCGTTCCCGTAAAAGTGAATTCCCGAGAATGGAGAGCGCCGATGAATAGAATGAAAGCTCACTTGCAACCATCGAATCGTTTTTCTCGTTATTAGTATGCCTAAGTTCGGTAACGGCTTCAAGTTGACGCTGTTCTTCCGCTCTCGCGCGCATATATGCCGGTAATAAAGACATGAGACCGGCGGCGAATACGGTGGAAATCATGCAACAAACAACTATCGCCAATCGGGTATAATATTCCCGTCTTAGGTTTTTCCGTTCTTGCGGCGGTAAAAGAGTGTGGCGCATAATTTACTTCATTATATAGGTAAAGCTAATCCAGCTGCTACGACATATTCCAAAGAATCAATCTTCGATATTGGCGGAGAATGCGCGCTGACATCGAAAATATTGGACCAAACATCGGCAATGGATACTGCTAACTTCGTGTCGGCGAAAGCCGATTCAATGGTCTTTTCTGATTTCGCGGCGCAATGGCCGACAAAAACCACTCTGGCGATTGACGAATGGGTATCTGGCCGATTATCCCAATATTCATTCACTCTGATTATTTCTTTATTCAAAATCTTCAAATCAAAACCTTTCGTCGTTATCGTGGATGAAAAACAAACTACTCCGCCGGAAACAATATATATGCCAGTTTTATGATTCATGGCATGAGCAACGAGCAATGTCTCTTCGCTTTTCGGTAAAACTATTGACCTGGCGATAGACTTCGGCGCCACCTCGAAAGCCACGGGGATAATTCCCGCTCCGCGCAAAAAAGATATCATATTTTCAACATAAGCCCGGGGAACGACCGACACGGAAGCTCTAAGCGCGCCACCCGTAACGGATGCCGGTAAAATATCGAAATAGAAAATAGCGTCTGCCGCTTGGAGCGGAACATTTTCTTCGAGCTTGAACTCGACATTTTGGGTAATAGCCGCCACATTATTACTCGGTATATCGGTCTGGAATAAATATGCTTTTTCTTCGGGCAAAGAAATCTTGGAATAAGTAATGTTATTCCTATTAGCGAAATCAGATAATAATTCGGCAAACCGTTTTTCATCTTTTATTTCTCCCCCATCTATGAGACCATCGGGCAATTCAAGACTGCTATGTTTAGAAATCGATAGCCCTGTGTGACCTATTCTATACTCGATCAAGCGCAAAGCATCATCTGAAATCTCGAGTCCAGAATGAGGCATGACCAAGAATTTCGGGGGCGGAAACAGCTTGAAGAACAAAGAAGAGTGCATAGGATTATTTTACCATAGTATTTCGATATTTCATATAAATTTCTTTCAGTACCGGCGAAGCTGAAACGATAATAATCACCAAAACAATCGGAATAACATATTTATCTGGATTGGGAATAAGCGCGCCTAAACCGAGTCCGAGCCAGAGCATGGTCCATGTCCAAGCAAACCCTCCTATCAAATTGAAAATGATGAATCTGCTGTATTTCATATTTCCCACCCCCGCCACGATTGGCGCGAATGTTCGGACAATTGGCATAAAACGCGCCAAAATAATCGTCTTCCCGCCATATTTTTCATAAAAATGTTGAGCGCGAGCAATATGTCGTTTATTCAAAAAAATAGAATCTTCTTTGGTGAATATTGCCGGTCCGATTCTTTTGCCGAAAGCGTAACCGACACTATCGCCTATTACCGCCGCTACAAATGTCCCCGCGAGAAGCCATGGAAATGATATATAACCTTGCGATGCCAAGAAACCGGCGGTGAAAAGCAATGAATCTCCCGGAAAGAAAAAGCCGAAGAAAAGTCCTGTTTCCATGAAGACTATGGCGATTACGCCAAGGGTTCCGACTGTTGTGATAATATCCGTCGGATTTAATAATGTGCGGATAAATTCAAGATTCATA
>CAYIQG010000059.1:0-3124 GCA_964365535.1 uncultured Candidatus Saccharibacteria bacterium | reverse complement strand
GAAAATCTTACCACTATGCTCAATTTCAGCAATAAGATCTTCCAATGTCTTCTCATAGATATTATTACAATTCACAACACTATTCACACTTAAACGAGGAAAATCCGAAGGAGATACTAAGACCAAAGTTTCAGGATCCTCCTTGACCCTTTTCACATATTCTTGTTGATGAATAATCTGTTTAGTAAAAGTTACCAAAATAAGGACGCTGGCATTTTTCGGATTCGCATTTAGGACAACAAAAAATCTATTTCCTTTGTATGTAGTACCGTCAGTATTTTTAGTCTCTAAATAATAATGATATACCGAACCTTGTTCAATACATATTGGTATCGTAACTTTCGCTGGAATATCCATTATAATAGTTCATGATTATTTCAATATGTTTTCGACTTCTTGGCGTTCTTGATACAATTTTTTTGTCATATCCAAGTGTTCAGGAGACATCTCAAAAATATTTGACACTGAATGTTTTGGATTTAGAAAGAAATCCGAATAATCCATATGACCAGCTCGTGTTTTACCACTTCTGATGTCTTCTCCAAACTTAGACCATTCTGGATATTCATGCGTTATTTTTTTAGCCAATTCAAACTGATCACGATCTCCAAATTCTTTGTAAATAGTTTCAAGAGCCTCGATATCTGTTTGTGAAAAAACACCAAAATCAACTTCCTTTTTTGAAACTATTTCTTCTTTTTTTACATCATCTTTTGGGTGAGAAATGAACTCCTTTACGTATCTTAAAGACTCTTTATCGAGATTGTTTTCTGAAATATTCGCTACATTCAAGGTATTGGAACCAACTGGTCCCAATTTCATAGCCAAGTACATATCACCAATAATCGGTCGACCATATTTCCGAATATGGTATCTGTCCGCAAGATAAACAAGCTTAATAGCTTTCATCTTGTTTATTTGCCCATCCTTTTTTCTGCTGAAATAATTCAGGGCTTGGGTGCTTTTTTTGTAAAGAGTTGAAATCATGGTATTTCTTAATATATTTGATTATAAACCTGATTTGACTTTAATACTAGGTCCAAGTCAGCCGGTATGACCTACACAAAAACAACCGCCGATTATTGATTGGCGGCTATTTCTTTTGACCAGAAAAACCTTACCCTAACCTTACCCTAATTCCCAATTATAGTCCTCCATTTCGATAATATTCTCTAACCGCATCCCAAATTGCCGCCGTCGTACCGGCTTGCGCACTAACAGTTATTTGTTTGGCATTGGATGCCGGAATGCTCGAACTCACCGATGTACCGTCTCCAAATTTGACGGTAATAGTACCGCCGGAAAACGTCGTCGTTTCCGGTTGCCCGTACAAGTCAAAGGTATTCGTACCGGCTGAGGAAATATCTACCATATTGCCGTAAGCGGTGTTGATTTGTACTCCATTCTTGAAAACGACCAATGGGTAATATCGACTATCAGAAGTTGACCATGCTTCACCTGCGGTATTATGGTTGATTGTGATAGATGAAATATTCATCTTTGCGTTAGCATCAGCCTTAACTATGACTCGCCAATGCCAATCGTTGGCGTTTTTATTCTGCCACGCGTTTTGTATTCCCAATCCCGGACTAAAATTCGTACCAGCTTTGTCCGCTGAAGCGTCAGATAAGTATGCACTTATGGAAGTGGTAAGAGTTTGGTTTGGAGTTGTAACTGTAGTTGCTTGTCCCGGCTTTACAGTCACTTGTGAGGTAATACCTTTGGCATAATTCGGATTATCGGAAGTATAGATGTAATAGTTTGGCACTACCTCTTGTGACTGCGAAGAAGAATTGTTAAGTATCACAGTATAATCAGTATTTGATGTTACATCCGTATATTGATTGCATTTCGATGTTCCTTCAGTTACACCTGTGGGACAAGCGAGATATAGAGAAGCACGGACGGTATTAGACGGGAAAGTAAAATTAAACTTCACGCTACTGCCAGAATCGATCGTGGAAGCGGAAGGCGTGATGGATTGAGTGCCTGTAATTGGAGGTTGGGTGGTGTTGTTTACTATTTGAACATCGATTACATTACTTTTTATAAAGTTATTATTTGCATCAAGTGCAGTTACATATAATTTATAGTTTCCGTTTGTAATAGGTACTGTTGGTTCATTCCACATACCCGGATTGACTCCGCGACCTATCGTACTAGGAATAGTGATAGTGAGTTTAGAACCATCATAAGAAGAGAAACCATTGAGAGCGGTAACATCTACAGCATATCCCGTTGACCATGTTTTCGATCCATCAAATGTTGTGAGAATCATGTTCCCTTGTCTTCCGGCATTTGCAACATATACGGACAACCGTGAACCAACAGAAGTTGGCTGCGGTCCAGCTAGAGAAATAGCTGGTGCAACATTACTTACCGGAGAAATAATTGAAAAATATGAATTACTATCATCACAATTATTTGTACCACTACTACAAACCCTCGCTTTATATTGGCCTATAGGAATGATGCTTGGGGATGTCGCAAATCCTATGGACTGCGCGTTACTACTTGATGGTCTTACATTATATTGAATTGGATTTGATAAGACTTGATCGTTCGAATTCAATATCTTTACATCAACAGATTGAGTAGGAGATGCGGAATTCCAAATAACATTGAGGCTTTCTCCTTGTGCAAAGCTCTCACCCCCATTCGGACTTAAAACAGTGATGGAGGGTTGAATCACTGAGGTTGTTATTTGGGAACTCGTGCTTGGCGTAATCGAAGAAGCCGGAATATTTATAGTCGCGCTTGTGCCATCAGTAAACTCAATCAGAAGATATCCGCCGCTAAATCTCTGACTAGCTGGATAACCGAAAGCAAAGAAACTCATGGAACTATTCGCGGGTATTGGTGTGGCTATATTGTCAGTATAAGATGTATACGGCTGGCAACTCTTTCCGCAAGATGTTGTCTGGGTCGTTGCCAAGGTGTAAAGCGATTTGCTGACTAGATTATTTGCCGAAGCATCGGTTGCCCAACCTTCTCCGCCGGTATTGTGAACCACAACCATTCGCTTTATGGTTTTTGCGCTTGACCCTGAATTTGTGATCGAGATTAACCATTTCCAATCGGGACCATGAATTTGCTGTCCCGCGCCCCATTTGAACGCTTTATC
>CAYIQG010000058.1:0-3207 GCA_964365535.1 uncultured Candidatus Saccharibacteria bacterium | reverse complement strand
TGATTTTTACATTTTGATTTACTCTAGGTCTACCTGCGGCCTTTTTACCAACTCCACATTCAAGGCAAGCCCGCGGAGCGTCTTCAAAAGCACATTGAACGATGCTGGTAAGTTCGGAGCTTTCATGCGTTCGCCTTTGACGATACTGTCATAAGTCTGCGACCTGCCCATAATATCGTCGGACTTGACCGTTAGAATTTCACGGAGAGTATGCGCCGCGCCGTGGCCGAGAAGCGCCCAGACTTCCATTTCTCCGAAACGCTGGCCGCCGCCTTGAGCCTTGCCGCCGAGAGGTTGCTGGGTGATGAGAGAATAAGGACCGATTGAACGCATGTGAATCTTGTCTTCAACCATATGATGCAATTTCATGATATACATGTATCCGACGGCAATCGGCTGATTGAAATATTCGCCATTTCTACCATCGCGAAGTTTCATTTTCCCAGAAGCGTTAAACCCGGCTTTAACTAATTCTTCTTTTATTTCCGCGTCAGTCGCCCCCATGAATGGCGGAACAATCGCTTGATAACCGAGAGTATTAGCGGCCAAACCGAGATGCAATTCAAGGATTTGACCCAAGTTCATACGGCTAGGAACGCCAAGTGGCGTCAAGATAACATCAATCGGAGTGCCATCTTCCATATATGGCATATCTTCTTCCGGAAGAATCTTCGAGATAACGCCTTTATTGCCGTGTCGTCCGGCCATCTTATCGCCGACGGAAACATTGCGAACTTGAGCGATTTCAATATAAATCTTCTTTATAATTCCCGACTCGAGCTTATCGCCTTTTTCGCGAGAGAAGACCTTCACAGAAATAACACGACCGCGTTTGCCATTTTCCATCCTTTTTGAAGTGTCTTTGACATCGCGAGCTTTCTCGCCGAAAATTGAGCGAAGCAAACGCTCTTCCGGAGTAAGTTGCGTCTCGCCTTTCGGACTTATCTTTCCCACAATCAAATCTCCGGGTCTAACTTCCGCGCCGATCCTGATAATACCTTCCTCAGTTAGATTTTTGAGTTTAGCCTCACCAACATTCGGTATATCGCAAGTGGTAACTTCGGGACCCAGTTTCGTGTCGCGGACATTAATCACAAATTCTTCAATGTGAACAGAACTCCATTTGGCATTCTTTACCACGCGCTCCGACAAGATGATAGCGTCCTCGTAGTTGGAACCGGACCATGACATGAACGCGACCAAAGCATTATGACCAAGGGCAATTTCACCATGATCTGATGTGGAAGTGTCCGCTAGAATGTGCCCTTTCTTGACTTTGTCGCCAACTGAAACAACTGGCCGCTGATGAAATGCCGTAAAACCATTTGTTCTCGAAAAAAGAACAAGATTGAATTCATGGCTTTTACCGCTCTTACCTACTAGAACTATTCTCTTGGCGTCAACTACGGTTACTTCACCATCTTCAGGGGCGGCAACAATACGCCCAGTATCCAAAATGGCCTTACCCTCCATACCGGTAGCGACAAATGGGGCTTCAGGCACAAGACATGGCGTCGCTTGTTTCTGCATGTTGGAACCCATGAGCGCGCGATTGGCATCGTCATGGTTCAAGAATGGAATGAGGGATGTTGCCACGGAAAAAGCTTGATTGGCAGAAACATCTATGAGATCAACTTCTTCTCTTTTCACGACAGTCGGCTTGCCATTAATACGGACTTCAACTTCGGAAATAGCGATGTTACCGTCGGGATCGCGCGGCGTGGCGGCATGAGCAATATGAAAATTCTCCTCTTCCAAAGCATTAAAGTAAGTTATCTCTTTTGTCACTTTGCCGTCCTTGACCTTGACATACGGAGTCTCGATCATGCCAAAATCATTGATACGCGCGAACATGGTAAGGTGTAAAACCAGTCCGATGTTCGGGCCTTCCGGCGTGTGAATAGGACAAAGACGGCCATAGTGAGACGGATGCACGTCGCGGACTTCAAATCCGGCGCGTTCCCTGGAGAGGCCTCCGGGACCCAGAGCGGAAAGCAGACGCAAGTGTTCGATCTCGTCTAGAGTATTCGTTTGTCCCATGAATTGTGAAAGTTGATTTGTCGAAAAGAATTCTTTTATCCTGGCTTGGAGCGGTCTCGGATATATGAATGAAACGGGCAAAGTAATATCCGGCTCAATCGTGGACATTTTGTCTTGAATATTCCTCTTCATTTGAGTGAGTCCGAGACGGATTCTTTGTTCGATAAGTTCACCGACATAACGAACGCGCCTAGAGCCGAGATGGTCGATATCATCGGCCTGCATATCGGGAGTAACGCTAAGAGTTATAATGTGATTTACAGTTGTCGCGATATCATCGAGAGTGATTGTATGCTGTTTCATCGCCTTCTCATCCATTAGCTTTCCGAAGCGCTTGTTGAAACGAAATCGTCCGACCTTCGAAATATCATATCGCTCCGGACTAAGTATCACCTTGATGAAATTCCGCGCGTTATCAGCCGTCGCCAAGTCGCCGTCGCGCAAACGCTTATGGATTTCCATGTAAGATTCATCAACGGTTTTCGCGTGGTCTTTGGACAGAGTTTCCTGCATGGCTTTCTTGGTATCTGGCTTATCCTTGAATAGCTCCAAGATTTTTTCATTTGTATCCGCTCCCAAGATACGCATAAGCGATGTTATGGGAAACTTTCTCTTACGGTCAATGCGGCAATAAACGGTATTGTCCGCGTCTATTTCTATTTCCATCCATACGCCTCTGGCGGGAATTATCTTCGCGCCGAAATAATTCTTACCGCGAACATCATTGGCCGTGAAGAATATCCCAAATGACCTCGCCAGTTGAGGCACTATGACCCTTTCAACGCCATTTATTATGAAAGTGCCGTGGTCAGTCATAAGCGGGAAATCCGCTAAAAACATTTCTTGTTCTTTCACGACATTCAAACTCTTATTTTTCAAAATCACCTTGACCTTCAATTGTCCTTCGAAATTAAGTTTATTGACCTTGGCATAGTGTTCATTATATTTAGGACGCAAAATCTCCGCGCCGCCCATCGAAAGTTCGAACTTTTTTCCGGCATAATCTTCAATCGGCGAGAATTCCGTAAGTAGATTCGAGATGCCATGTTCCAAAAGCAGATTGAAAGAAGTAATCTGCGATTCTACCAAATTCGGCATTTCCGCGAGCGGAGCTTGGTAGCGCGCGAAGTACTTCTTAGGACGAACTGTATGTGTTGTTGGCATATT
>CAYIQG010000057.1:0-3334 GCA_964365535.1 uncultured Candidatus Saccharibacteria bacterium | reverse complement strand
TGGTATCGCTTCCCTTCACAAGATATCAAAGTGATTGCCGTCACGGGCACAAAAGGCAAAAGCTCAACGACAGAAATCCTGAATGCTATCTTGGAAGAAGCCGAATATAAAACCGCGCTTTCGAATACGATTCGATTCAAGATCGGGAAAACTTCATCGAGCAATCTTTACAAAATGAGCATGCCTGGGCGTTTCGCCATACAAAGATTCCTCCGAAACGCGGTTGAGCAAAAATGCGACTACGCGATCATGGAAATGACTTCACAGGGCGCGCTACTCTATCGCCACCGCTTTATTGAATTAAACGCTTTTGTCTTCACCAATCTCGCGCCTGAACATATAGAAGCGCACGGTTCTTATGAAAATTACGCGGACGCCAAAGCATCTATATGCAGAACTTTAGCAATATCTCATAAGACAAATAAGATTATCATCGTCAACGCGGATGACCCAGAAAGTAAAAGATTTCTAGAATGTGAAGCTGATAAAAAGATTTTGTACGGTATTAATGATGTCAAGCCATACGCGATAAAAAATGAAGGCATAGATTTTACTTTCAATGGAAAAATAGTTCATTCGAAACTATCAGGACTATTCAACCTATACAATATTCTAGCCGCCGCGTCGACGGCCCTAAGTCAGGGAATTTCTGATGAAGCGCTAATTCGCGCCGTGGAAAAATTCAACAAGATTCCCGGCCGCGTTCAAAAAATTGAAGTGGGGCAAGATTTCGCGGTTGTCGTCGACTACGCGCATACGCCGAATTCGCTTGAGAAATTCTATCAAGTGTTCAAGTCTACGAGGAATATCTGTGTTCTGGGCGGTACAGGCGGTGGGCGCGATAGTTGGAAACGCGCGGAAATGGGGCGAATTGCCGATACTTATTGTGAAGAAATTATTCTAACGAACGAGGACCCGTACGATGAAGACCCGAATAAAATCGTGAATGATGTCGCACAAGGAATAATTTCCAGAAAACTAACAATAATAATGGACCGTCGCCTAGCAATCCGCGAAGCATGCAAAAGAGCCAAGCGAGGAGATTCAGTTCTGATTACCGGCAAGGGAACCGACCCGTATATTATGGGCCCGAATGACACGAAAATCCCTTGGAGCGACGCGGAAGTGGCGAGAGAGGAAATAAAGAAGTTGGTTGCGTGATTTGCTCCCAGAAATTTCATTCATTACAGCCGAGAACTTGTTTGAGGGGAGTATAATTTGCTAGACATTTTGGCTCCGCGTGCTATGCCCCGTGAGCCAAAATGTCTTGCAAATTAACGACCAGAGTCTCGCAGGCTGTAATGAATGAAATTTCTGGGAGCAAATCACTAAATCTTTGTACTAAAAATATCATTTAGTTTTTCGATGGTTTTCTGTCCTACTACTCCCTCTTCCCCTGTAATACCATACTTCTTTTGAAACGCGTTTAAGGACGCTTTCGTGCAAGCCCCTATAGTCCCTGTGCGCGGACAATCATTCATATTCATCTTTATTGGAGGATACAAACCGTCAAAGATGAAAGCCGTCTGCAAAGAAAAAATGTCCTGTGAAGATGAACTCTTGGCACTTATAGGAGATTTCCATTTATATGGCAAAACCAAAGTGTCATACGAATTAGCCAAACTTATCGTATTACTCGGGTCAAAGAAATCTTGCAAACCCAAATATGTCTGAAACGCCAAATCTTTCAGAGCCAAATCGCGCACGAAAGGATTGTTGAACTGCGGTTCGTAAATATAACCATATTCGATAAGCATACTAGCGGCATCAGCGGTATTATAAGCACCGATAGCGATAAGGTCGGGCTCATAAGTGATACCATTCGATTCTCCAAGCAGGTCACTCACTGGATTATATTTTACTAGGCGGCGGAAAACCGTTTGGGCTATAGCTTGAGTTGTCGTACTGTTTAAGTATTGTTTTTCCGGCACATATATGGTAAATCCGCTGTATTTACCGGCCGACTTGGAAGAATGTCCGGGATTATCGTTGAAATGAATGTGAATGACGATATCAATATTATTATCATTGGCCCATTTCGTAATGCCATACAAACGTAGGGCGACATTCTGTGGCGCTTTGTTGTGATAAACGCGCGGTTTGCCGTTTGTGGAATTCACAGAAACTAAATTCACTGATCCTTGTTGATAGACTTTGACCCAATCGATAATATTTTGCCAAGAATTCTTGAAATAGTCGGCGAATTCCGGAGCCCAGGCCGTCGCGCTCCGCGTTACGAAAACTTGATATTTGCTGTTATTCGCCAGAATCTGTTGCAAATTATTCGCCAATTCGACGGTCAAATCCCTTTCTTTGATAGAGCCAAATTCAGCGCCACCATAATTTGGCTCATGCCCGGGCACGAGCAATATTCTTATTTTCGCTTGTCCTTGCGATGCCGCTATATTATATTTCGATTGCAAGCCGGCAATGGTGCGGGGATTATGCATAACCACGGCGGCTATCTGATTCGCGATATCGGTAAAGACTATCGTCAAATCCTTAATTTGATCCGAATAATTGACCGCGAGCCATGGCGTTGCGAGAAGAAGGATGGCAAAGAGAGCAATAAGGTAATGACGCATGGTAGTATTCTAACATGCCTGAACTTCCCGAAGTACAAACAACCGTGAATGGCTTGAAGGAGACGGTAATTGGTCTCCGAATTATTGACGCATGGTCTGATTATGATAGCGAATATTGGATTGGTTCCCAAAACATCAAAGACTCTGCTTATTTCCGTCATTTCAAAAAGCAGGTCATCGGCAAAGAAGTCGTAGCAGTGAGCCGTAGAGCCAAGAATATACTCATTAAATTGAACAGCGGTGAACTCATCTTGGTGCATATGAAAATGACAGGCCACCTTTTATTCGGTGACTTTGAATTCGACCCGATTACATTGAGAAAGAATACAGTGGAAAATCCGAAGCCTTGGATCCCTATTTCACCAGAATCTTTGAAAGACCCTTTTAATAGGCACATTCATTTTGTCTTGACTTTTTCGAATGGAAAGCGGCTAGCTCTTTCGGATTCAAGAAAATTCGCCAAGGTGACATTGATTGACGCAAAAACAATGCATGAGTCTAAACATCTGAAAGACATTGGTCCAGAACCTCTTCTAAAAAATTTCACGCTTGAGAAATTCAAGACTCGACTATTTCTTCGCCCAAAGGGAAAAATAAAGCAAGTAATCACTGACCAGAAAATAGTCGCGGGAATTGGTAATATCTACGCCGATGAATCTCTCTGGCGCGCGGGTATTCATCCGCTTGAACAGGTACACAATATTACATCCGTTAAATTGAAAGGTTTATTCAAGGCAATTAAACAAACC
>CAYIQG010000056.1:0-3335 GCA_964365535.1 uncultured Candidatus Saccharibacteria bacterium | reverse complement strand
GTTCTCGGCGTGGCGGCTTTCACGGTAGGGGTTGCCAGAAAACAACATATTTTGATTTCAACGGCTAGGGATTCGATATTTTCTTTCTATAATGCCGATAGCGCTATTAGTTGCATAGTGGCGAGTTGGAATAATGCGACGAATACTTCTCCAGGTTCAAATAATCCGACAAGCCCATCTGCATCCGTGTCATGCAATGGCGGTTCGCTTTCAACGGATAATTTTTTTGAATCAATATCAAGTGATGATTGGCCAACAGTGAACGCTTTTAAACCTAATTCTGTCGTGTATAGATCTACGAACAATAGTATTTCTTTCGATTCAAACGGCGGTTGCGCCAAATTTGAAATTTGGGTTGGATATGATTCAGATGATAAACAGAAATCAATCATAGAAGCTCGCGGTTATAATGTTTGTGATTCAAGCGGCGAACCTTCGGCAAGTTCTCGTACGGTGGAGCGCGCTATTCGCATAACTCAATAAGGACTCACCTTGATGTGCATGTTTTGCTATACTAGGAGGCATGAATAAGAGCATGCCAAAAGAGGTAAAAGAGCGTAGAAATAAGCTCGAAAAGGCGATAGAGAAGCATCGTCATCTTTATCACACGCTCGATAAACCGGAAATAAGCGATGAGGCGTATGATTCGCTGGTGAAGGAATTGGAGCAGATCGAGCATGACTATCCTGGATTGAAATCATTAGAAAGTAAAAGCGAGCGCGTGGGTGGTGAACCATTAAAAGAATTCGTGAAGGTGAAGCATGAGATTCAGCAATGGTCATTCGATGATGTATTTGATTTTCAGGAATTGAAAAAGTGGAATGAGAAAGTGCGGAATTTCATGGCGAAGGCGGGTATCGCGGATGAGGAGCTTGAATATTGCTGTGAATTGAAAATTGACGGTTTGAAAGTCGTTTTGACTTACGAGCATGGCGTCCTCCAGCAGGCGGCGACGCGCGGTGACGGCGTTACCGGCGAAGATGTTACTCATAATGTGAAGACGATTGAGTCAGTGCCGCTGCGTCTCGATAATGTGAAAAATATTATTGTGGAAGGTGAGGTATGGATAAGTAAAAGCGAATTGGCGCGAATTAATAAAGAACGCGAACAATCGGGCGAAGCACTATACGCTAATACCCGTAATTTAGCGGCCGGTTCTCTTCGCCAGCTTGACCCGAAAATAACGGCGTCCAGACATCTGGATTCATTTGTTTACGATATTGCGTCCCTGAATTCGTCAGCCGTGTCGCTTGGGCGGGACACAGTCTTCCGAGGAGGCGAAGCCGAGCGAGGAAGAGCTGTTCCCGCCAGAAGCGACACGGTGTCAGAACAAAGTAAAGAATTGGAGACATTAAAATCGTTGGGTTTCCGAGTAAATCCGTATTTCAAGGTTTGTAAAAATATCGAGGAAATCGAGAAATTCTATGAAGAATGGACGCGGAAAAGGCATACTCTAGACTATGAATTGGACGGCATAGTTATCAAAGTCAATTCAAAGAAAATCCAAGAAACTCTCGGCTATACGGGAAAATCGCCGAGATGGGGAGTCGCCTACAAATTTCCGGCGGAACAGGTAACGACAATTCTTGAAGATATAGTTTTTCAAGTTGGGCGCACCGGTGTTATTACACCCGTCGCTATATTGAAGCCAGTTCTGGTCGCTGGTTCCACGGTTTCTCGCGCGACATTGCATAATGAAGATGAAATAAAAAGATTGGATTTGCGAATCGGCGATACGGTGATACTTCAAAAGGCCGGCGATGTAATCCCGGACATAGTCTCTGTTGTTATGGATTTGCGCCACAAGAATAGTAAGCCGTTTGTCTGGCCAAATCATATTTCGGCTTGTGGCGGCGACGGTAAAATAGAGCGCGTTCCCGGCGAGGCGGCATGGCGATGCGTTTCCAAGGATTCATTCGCGCAACAGAAAAGGAAATTCCACTATTTCACCTCGAAGAAATGTTTTGATATTGACGGCTTGGGTCCCAAAATTCTTGACTTGCTAATTGAAAATGGATTAATTTCAACATTTGACGATATTTTCACCTTGAGAAAAGGCGATTTGTTGGCATTGCCGCGATTCGCGGAAAAGTCGGTTGACAATTTGCTTGTCGCCATTGAGAAATCACGAAATATTATCTTGCCTCGATTCCTCGCTTCATTGTCAATATCTCAGGTTGGAGAGGAAACGGCGTACGATATCGCGAAGCATTTTTCGGGATGTGACACATCCCGAATGGGAGTTCCGGCGCTTGAATTGATTGCGAAGGCGAAAAAAGAAGAAATCGAAGCTATTTATGGCGTTGGACCGATTGTGGCAAGAGCTGTATTTGATTGGTTCAGAGTTTCCGATAACAAAAAGCTGGTAAAGAATCTGCTGAAGCGGGTGAAGATTATTAAAGAAGAAGATATCGGCGAGAAAATCCTCGCGGGGAAATCCTTCGTATTTACCGGTTCACTGTCAACTCTGGAGAGAGAGGACGCGCAAACGCTCGTGCGTCAAAATGGCGGGAATGTTTCCAATTCGGTTTCCAAAAATACTTCATTCGTGGTGGCCGGCGAAGAGGCGGGCTCGAAACTGAACAAAGCGCGGGAATTAGGGGTGAAAATAATCGATGAGACCAAGTTTTTGAAGATGATTGGTAGGTAAACAAAAATCACCACTTAAGGTGATTTTTGCGTCCATGCCTTGATTTGCCCATTGGAATTAGTAGTAATTAAACACTAGCAAATTGAGATAACATTTGTCAAGGAAACAGAGTGAATAATTATTAAGCCTCTGGGAGGCTGGTAAATCTAATGTAGCACATCAGTTATAAAGAAATGATAAAAAAAGTATGAAATTTTAATAAAAAAAGTCTAAAAAAGTTGTGAATTTTTTATTTCACATAGGCTAAGAAACATGTTAATATCTTAAATATGATCACAACAAAAGAATTGAAGCATCTGGCGGAATTGTCGCGAATAAAACTGACGGAAACTGATAAAAAGTCATTGGTTAGTGAGTTTGATTCTATTTTGAACTATGTCAATCGATTAAAAAAAGTTAAAGTGTCGCTTGATGCCGGAGCGCGCGTCGGCGCGGTCAGGAATATTACGAGGTCTGACGATGTTATAAACACGAACATGAAAGACCGAGCTCAATTACTCAATGAAGCGCCGGATAGAGAAGGCGATTTTATCGCGGTAAAGAAAATAATCGCGCTGGAATAGAACCTCGGAAAAAAAGATGAATATCTCAAATCTGACAATACAAAAAGCGCATGACGGTCTTGTAAAAGGTGAGTATACGGCCGCGCAATTGACACAGGCATATTTAGATGAAATAAAAAAGA
>CAYIQG010000055.1:0-3458 GCA_964365535.1 uncultured Candidatus Saccharibacteria bacterium | reverse complement strand
CACCACCACCATTCAACGCACCTCTTGTAAGAGGACCGACGAAGCCTGTATTAGGAATAGCAGGAACACGAGATGCCTGGTACAACTTCACAGCGGCTTTGGTTTGTGAACCAAAGTAACCTGGAGCCGCGGCACCTGAAGTGATGGCCGGGATATCGAAACCTGCTGATATAAGGGCTGTCTGAAGGGCGACAACATCGGCTCCCGTTGAACCAACAGTCAAGTTGACGTCATACGCCGCTGAAACTAGAGTGGCAAGAGCCAAAACGGCTATGCCAGTCGTAAGTAAAACTTTTTTCATATCATTTTGAATTTAATAATTAACTCTACTCCGCTTGCTATCCTACTTCGCCTTTCAGGCTTCGCAGGACAAGTCGCAAGCTTCGAAGAGTAAACGCGTCTTCCACTATTTACTAATAATAATTGTAGTGAGATTAAACGCGGTTTATAATCTTATAATAATCTAAGTGTCCTCCTTCGCTCCTGTCGGAGCTTCGGAAGGACGAAGCACGCTTGTTCCTCTGTTAAGAGGTTCGACTAGCGCGCGTTCCACATTTCACCATCCTCGCTATCGAAACGAAGATAATGAAAGTTTGTGGGTAAAACGAAAAACTAACTACTTTAACAATCTATTTTGAGATCACAAAATTTCTTTTACAAAACTTTATGACTTATTTAATTTGTCAAAGTCCTTGTCCTACGAAGCTCCATCAGGAGCGAAGTAGGATCACTTCCTAGAACGGAATGTTCTGGGTACAAGCAGATAACACGATTCGACCGCATTACATGCTCGTTGCAAAACATTATAGCGCATAATTGAAATGCCGCAAATCTTGTCAATGTGGATAACTCTTATAGGTTAGGGTATTCGCTGTGTAAAGTCAAGAGCCCCACCCACGGAATTCTCATTTCTCACAGCCTGCGAGACTCATGTCGTTAAATTGCAAGAAATATTGGCTCCTAACGGTGGAGCCAATATTTCTAAGCAATTTATACTCCATTCAAACAGGTTCTCGGCTGTGAGAAATGAGAATTCCGTGGGTGGGGCTTTACTTGAGCGAATAGCGACTCCATCGGCGTTCCCCTTCCTTCTTAATAACCCCCTTTTCCACCATTTCCAGAAGCTCGCGCTGAATAGTCTTTTCACTGCAGTCCTTTATAGCTTTTGAAAAGTCCTTTATAGTTAGATTCGATTGACCTTTTAGAACACCAATGATATTACTTTGTCTTTTTGATTTCTTCTCTTCCACATTAGAACGCGCGTCGGAGATTCCAGTTTTCCTTGATTCATTCTTGCTTGAAATTGCCCTATTATGGACAGAACCTTGGTCATCTGATTTGAAACCACTGGCGAACATACTCGGTGTCCGAAAGAATGCTTCCGAAAGGACAAGTCCGGCACTCTGCGCGCTTTCAGTAAGTCGGTCACGAAGCAAGGAAACAATTTGGTCAATTTCCTTAACCAGGATTGTATGGTTCATTTCTGAAATAAGGTTAGAAATCTTCGCTACATTGAGAAGCGATATTGTTTCCAAAGCGGAGGTAAAAATAGATTGCACTACAATATTCTTATCCCCCGGCACCGAACTCGAAGCGCTAAAGGACGAACTCAACATATCCATACCTCTATCGCGCAATTCCCATTTCATCGGTTCATCGTCCTTGAGAAGTCCCGACACTAAATATAGAGCCGCGGTAATCTTTTCTGTCTTTTTGAATATATAAACCAAATAGTCCTCAACGGAAAAAAACCCAAGAGATTTCCAGTTAATTGGGTCATTTAATGGTATTTGATTGTTATTATTTATATCGGACATTTTGTGTGTATAAGTCTATTATAGAAAGTTTCAAATGTCTCTTAAAGAATCTCATGTCCTATACAAAATATCTGTCTTTTCCATGTCTTATACATGTCTATTATAATTATATATTTCAAAGATGCAAGTGTAATTATCTGTGCATTACGAATCTCGTTAGCCCCGTCGCTTCTGGCGGGAACAGCTCTTCCTCGCTCGTCGCTTCGCTCCTCCTCGGAAGACTGTGTCCCGCCCAAGCGACGGGAATTAGCAAGTATGATATTATTACACCATCATGGCTCGACCAAAAGATTTGGGAATAAAACAAAAGATAAAATTCTGGGACGAAATGCGTCCCGAAACTTTACAGGCAATATTCGCGATACTTTCATTCCTACTCGCCATCCTCTCCCTCATGTCGGCCTTCGGAAAAGTCGGTAGGGTTGGAGATTATTCCTTCATCTGGCTCACAAGATTATTCGGTATCGGCTACTACCTCATCCCCGCGATATTCATAATGCTAACCTTCACATTCTTAAAGGGTCTAAAGAAGAAATTTGAAGTATCAAAAGCAATCGGAGCAATAGTCTTTTTTATTTCGGGATTAGGGCTGATACATATCGCAAGTAATAATGCCGCGGGTACCGTAGGTGCCGGCGGTACTGCGGGACGCATCATTGCCTCACCACTAATAAAATTGATAGACATTTGGGCTTCGGCGGTACTACTCACGGCATTAGTCGTCATATCTCTATTCATTATCTTTGAGGCAAAAATAACACTCGAGCAACTCGCATTCTGGAGATGGTTCAAAAAAGAGAAACTGGAAGGGATAGGAAAAAATGAAAAGAATAAAGAAATAGACGAAGATGAGGAGGCGAGAATAGATAAAGCGGTTAGCGACATGAATGATAAGTCGTTTGTCATTCCCGCGAAAGCGGGAATCCAGAATCCTAATGGAGCTGGAAATAAAAACAAAAAACAAAAAATAGAAGATGACGAGGAAGAGGGATTCGCTTCCGCCGTGGTAACTCCCGACCTCCGCCCATTCACGCCACCGCCGCTTTCACTGCTCGAAAAAGACCGTGGCAAACCGGAAACAGGAGATATAAAAGCTAATGCCAATATTATCAAGAGGACGCTTCAGAATTTCGGTATCACCGTTGAGATGGACGAGATTTCAATCGGGCCTTCCGTTACCCGTTACGCGCTCAAACCAGCCGAGGGAGTAAAACTGTCGAAAATAGTCGCGCTTAATGACAATCTGGCTTTGGCATTAGCCGCGCACCCTATCCGTATTGAAGCGCCAATTCCCGGAAAATCTTTGGTTGGTATAGAAGTGCCCAATACCGCCAAGACTACAGTCGGCCTTGCCACCATTCTTTCTTCCTCAACTTTCCAAGAATCAGAGAAAGCCTTGCTTACTTCACTCGGCAAAGATATCGCGGGGCACGCTCATTTTTGCAATCTCGGCAAAGCTCCGCATATGCTCATCGCCGGCGCCACCGGTTCCGGCAAATCAGTAATGATTCACGCGCTCATAACTTCCCTTTTGTATCGTAATTCTCCCGAAAGTTTGAAATTTATCATGATCGACCCCAAGCGCGTCGAGCTCACCATGTACAATAAGATTCCGCATCTCTTGACCCCCGTAATTACCGA
>CAYIQG010000054.1:0-3492 GCA_964365535.1 uncultured Candidatus Saccharibacteria bacterium | reverse complement strand
TTGGAAGCTTCGAGCCATGGATTTGGCTTTAATTGTTTGATTGATAGGGAAATCTTGCCATCTTTTATCTCAATAATCTTAGTTTTTATCTTGATTCCAACCTTCACGAAATTGTTTGGATTATCGACTAAGCCCCAATCAATTTCGGAAATATGGACCAATCCTTCCAGCCCCTCTTCAAGCTTGATAAAGACGCCAAAATCAACAACGCCGGTAACCTGACCCTCGACTTCGTCGCCGATTTCATATTTACTGACGATTTTTTCTTTTTCTCTCGATTCTCCGCCTTTTTCGGAGAAAATTAATTTTCCTTCCTTGGGGTCAGCGGTAATAATGGAAACTTGAAGCCTTTGTCCGACAAGTTTTTTCAATTCTTCCAAGATCATGTCTTTGTTGCCGTCATTTACTTTCGGATAATGGTCCGCCTTGAGCTGTGATGCCGGTAAAAAACCGACAATACCTTGCCATTCGATAAGCAAACCGCCTTTGTTGGCTTCTTTTACCGGCAGATCGAGTGTTTTCTTTTCTCTGATTGCCATTTCCGCCTCATTCCAGATCAATGCTTGGCGAGCTTCTTTTAGAGACAATTCCAGATATCCTTCCTTATGCGTATTATCTATGATTTTCGCCGCGACCGTATCGCCAATGTTTATCTTTTTTATAATATCGCGGGCATTGATAAACTCCCGCCCGTAAATAATACCGGTTCCGAAAGGCGCCAAGTCTATGTAAACTGATGATTTCTCCACGGCGATAACCGGACCTTCCACGAGGTCTCCAATCACCGGAGGGTTCTTCATTCCCGCCGTCAATTTGCCCATCACAGTCGCCTTTTGTATTTCCGCGGCTTTTGCTATAGCATCGTTTATTTTCGCGTTTTTAATGCTTTTCTTGGATGATCCGACTGCCTTGATTGCGATAGAACTTCCATTATTGGAGGAATAAATCGCCCTTCTTTTTTCGATCTTTTGACTGTCACTCGTAATTTTGGTATCACTTACAATTCCCGCCCTTGTTAAAGTCTCTTTTAATTTTTTGAACATTTATGTGCGCGCTCCGCTTTTTAGATTATTAATAATATTGCGGGATAACGCGAAATTGTTAATGCGAACCGCTTAAAACGGCAATGCGCCGTTCTCAGTAAACTATCAGAGTTCTCTAAAATTGTCCAACGGTTGTACACCGAGTAATGAGCGTGGCAAATTGCGAGGTGCTATAATTATCTCGTGCCAGATAATATACATCTCATCATTCATAATGCCGCCGCTATAATAAGCGCTTTGGCTTTGATTTGTTTGATAATATTCCTGCTTTTCAATAATTTCAGAAAATCCGCGAATATTACTCTAGCTTTGACGGCTCTAGCCTTCGCGGTTTTTCTAATCTCGCATGTTTTAGGCGTAAGTGTTTCCGACCCATATCTTTCTCGGAGTATTCTCATGTGGAATCTGTCGGTTATTTTTATTTGTATTTTCAATTTTCATTGCGTCATGGCCGCCTTGAATCGTGAAAGAGAAAAACTAGGCATGATTATATTCATATACGCGGTCGGCATCGGTCTCACATTGTTCTATATTTTGGTCCCCGACGCGTATATTTTTTTATCTGAACCGAAAATGTATTTTCCGAATTATTATGTGCCGGGACAATTCCATTGGGTTATGCGCGTTATCTTTCAGATTATAATTCCGGTCTATTTTGTCGGCGAACTTGCCCATGTATTCAGGCATTCAAAAGATAAAATCGAGAGAAATCGCATACTCTATTTTGCCATAGCCTTGTCTTTGGGATGGCTTTTCGGACTCTTTCCGCTATTTCTTATTTATAATATTCCCATTGACCCGCTTTACGGCATCTGGTCAGCCGTTTTATTCGTTTTGCCGTTTACTTACGCCGTGCTCAAATATGAACTGCTGGATATAAAGATAGTCGCTCAAAAAGCTTTCTATTACGGCATAGCCACGGCTATCGTGACCGGTCTTCTCATATTCTTGAATTTTTCAAGCCGTTTAATCGAGCAAGCTTATCCGGGGTTTCCTTTTTGGCTGATGCCGCTTATTTCCGCTATATTCGCTGTTTGCGTCGGCATCATCGTTTGGAGACAGCTTCGGCGGGACGATCTTTCCAAATATGAATTCATCACGACGGTAACGCATAAATTTCGCACTCCTTTGACTCATATCAAATGGGCGGCGGAAGATCTCTCGAAGATTCATTTGTCGCCAAATGGTGTTGAAGATATCAATTACATTCGGAGTGCCAATGACAAGTTGGTGGAATTAACTGATATTCTAGCAAATGTTTCAGATACGGATAATATAAGCTATGAATATAAGTTCGAGAAGAACGACCTATCGAGAACTATCGAGGATGTTTTACAGTCTATTTCCGACCAAATAAAAAACAAAAAGATAAATATCGTAAAGGAGATTGAACCGAACCTGAACGCTTATTACGACTCTTCGCGATTGAAATTCGTAATTCAAGTTATGCTCGAAAATGCCGTTAATTATACGCCGGAGTTCGGAAATGTTCATGTCAAGGCGGAGAATATCGGCAAATCGATTAGGTTTACCGTCAAGGACACTGGTATTGGACTCAAGAAAGAAGATATACCGCTTCTTTTCTCGAAATTTTATCGCGGTAACCGAGCTCGCCTATCCGACACGGAAGGCATGGGTATCGGTCTCTATATCGCCAAGAAAATCATCGGCAGGCACAAAGGAAAGATCTGGGCGGAATCGGAAGGTTTGGGCAAGGGAAGCGCCTTCATCTTTACTTTGCCGGCCATTAATCGAGTATTACATTAACTTTCCGTTTTTTCTCCAAATATGTTATATTGACAATATGATAATAACCTATCTTGGCGGAGAATTCGTGAAAGTACAATTCGGCGATACGACGCTGGCTTTCAATCCGATTTCTAAGGATTCGAAATTGAAATCGTCGAAATTTGGCGCTGATATTGTTCTTACCGGTATCAATCATCCAGATATGAATGGTGTTGACCAGGCGACATTTGGCGATAAAAAATCATTTGTGATTACCGGTCCCGGAGAATATGAGATTAAAGGTGTTTTTATAAAAGGTTTCCAATCGGAGTCTGGATATGATGGAGAAAAGCGAATTAACACGATATATTCCGTGACTCTCGAGGGCATGAATATTTGTTATCTCGGCGCTATTAATACGGCTGAATTGCCGAAGGAAGCCGATGAAGCCATTGATGATGTTGATATATTGTTTGTCCCTATCGGCGGGAATGGCGTTCTCGAACCGGCGAAGGCGTATAAGCTGGCGGTGGCAATAAGTCCGAAGCTTATCATTCCTATTCATTATGGTGAAATTGGTGGCAATCCGCCAACTGGCGGAAGTCTAAAAACATTCCTGAAAGAAGCTGGCGAAAATCCAGCGCCTGTGTCAAAATTAACATTGAAGAAAAAGGACTTAGAAGGAAAGGAGGCGGAGGTAGTAGTGCTTGAACAAGAGTAA
>CAYIQG010000053.1:0-3523 GCA_964365535.1 uncultured Candidatus Saccharibacteria bacterium | reverse complement strand
GGGTTCAGGATATGCTTCCAATCTTGCCTCTTTTCGCGCTTATTTCGAGGTAATTCGATATTAGCAGATGGGGACGCGGGAGTCAAATTCAATTTAGAAGTAAAAAAATGGCTACAATGAGCTATGTTCTATGGAATCAAAAAACAAAAAACATCCAGTTACAAAAGTAATAATCGGTCATGTATTGGTTGTAGTATTTTCTGATACCTATAAGCATTGCCATGTTTCAGCATACCCAAATAAGATGAGATTGTTTCAAGTTTTGATTCACCACTACATTTGTTCATCATTTTCTTTCTAGTAGTTGTTCTCAGTATTCGATAGTTAGGAAAATGTATCCAACCTAGAAAATCTATACCCGAAGCAAATGTTTTAATAAAAACCTTATTCGGATGTAGATGGAGTTTTAGTTTTGTCTCTAAAAATACGGATAATTTTGGTAATAACTCAAGCAGATACTCTCTGCGCTCACTTAAAATAACAAAATCATCCGCATAACGGACATAATATTGTACATTTAACTTTTCCTTAACAAAATGATCGAATACATTTATGTAAATGTTCACGAGAAGTTGACTTGTCAGATTACCGAGGGGTAAACCGATGCCTATCTTGTCTTTTGTATGAAAACTATCAATAATTTCACTTAAAAGATCCAGAGTATCAACATCTTCAATATGCCGTAAAAGTATTGTCTTCAAAATCCTATGATCGATATTAGCGAAGAATTTACGTATATCGCATTTCAAAACCCACACAGTCCTTTTATGATTGTGTGAAGCATCTCGCGCATATTCTCTAAATCTGTTTAATGAGCGATGCGTCCCCTTTTTGCGTCGGCAGGAATAGGAATCAAATATAAATGTACGATCGAAGAATCTATAGATAACTCGATAGATGGCGTGATGTAACAGACGATCACATACAGAAGCAATATGAATATCGCGAGGTTTGGGGTCATTTATTCTCACATGGCGATATTGACCATGTCGGTAAGTCTTTTTTACCAATCTATAACGAAGTTGAATAATATTATCCGTAAGATGCATGGCAAACTCCATAACCCATTTTTGTCGCCTCTTATCATGCGAAAACTCTCGCCACGATTCAAGCAGATTTTCAAAAGATATGATATCCTCATAGCTATACATCCAGAATAGGATTAATGTCTTCATGATCGAAAATCACCCAGCATAACACACCAAGTTGATTCTTTTTTGAAAGAAAACGCACATCCTCCGCGAAAAACCGTAGCCGTTCGCGCTCTCAATATGCGCCAACTGGAAAGGTTTCGGAAAGCTCCATTTATGCGAAGATTTCGACATAAATAGTCACCGTCCAATACAACCTAACCAAAGATAGTATACCTGAAAAAAAATATTTCGAACAAAGTATCAAAGTGTCAGAGTTTCAGAGTTTCAAATCAAAATCAAAGTTACTGAGTTACTAATTTTCTCTTGCGGAGGGAGAAGATAAACCGATTGTAGGCAACCCACCCGTCCGACGGCCTCGCGCCGTCCGCGTCGAGCTTGAGCTCATCCCCATCGCGGTCCAGAAAGAACACGCCCGGAGTGCCACCACGGCCGGCGATTTGCTTCATTGCAATCAACATCCAATCAGCTCCTAAATACGACAGACGGAGCCGAGGTCCAACTTCAGCAGGACATAATTCTAGGCCGTATTCCGAAGTTTTTCTATAAATCTCATCAGTTGTAGCGCCTGAAGATAAACCCAGATCCTTGATCGTAAGGCGAAGAAGATCCATCGTTTCAGTGTTTGGAAGCACGGTAAAATCCTTGCTTTCAAGTAATTGATTTGCCCAGTCGGAAACATAGACCTTCTTTTCTGCCAGTTCTCGTTTTAGTTCGTCCTTGTTCCTCCCGCCGATTTCAATCTGATATTTATGAAGCTTGCTTTCAGGAAAGGATGTATAAATGTGCTCAAGATTTATTTGGAATATACCGGGAAATAGCGGTCCAATGTAGGATTTGGTGTTTTCTCCAATATCTTCCTGCTTCCAAGCGATTTCTGAAAGAATACAGCCGAGAACGATAGGCGCATCTTTTTTGGGATTTCGTGTGGAACGAATTTCTTCTATACGCGGGTCTTTTACATATCCGAAGCCCTCGATATTTGAATCAATTTCATAAAGGAAGATAAGATCTTCTTTAGAAAGAGATTGTCCTATCTTGGACATATGTTCAATGCTAGTTAATCGCTTCATATCAGCCGACTTCTTTTGATATTTGTCCACTTCTGAGCCAAAATCCTTGAGTTTCTCGTCGAGAATTGGAGCCATTTGCGGTTCAAGCGACTGATGGGGCAAAATGCCTCTGATTTCACCGATTTCTTTGTCACCATTCATGCGAATGGCAATGCGTGGTTGCGTGGGTTCGCCGTTGACATCAGTATAATAAACATAGAAGTCTCCGCTCTCGATCTGTGTTTTTGCCGTGGAAAAGCCTGCGGTACACCAACCAGTCCCTTTGCTTTCTATGGATTTATAAAGTTTTTCGGCATCTTGCGGATTATCTTGATTGTATTTCACCCACTGACCCTTGACTCCTTCTTTTTTTTCGACCTGAACAGATAGGGTTTTCTGAATTAATTCAGCATAGAGAGTCGGGAATTTCTTGGAGAAAAGTTCTTGGACTTTCGGGTCTTTGAGGACTTTATTATCTTTTTCGACTTTTTCATAAATATCACAAATCTGTGCTAACGGCTCTCGATATATATCAGGAAATAGTGCTGTCGTTGTATCGGTCCGATTTTTGAATTTACCTATTTCCTTATCAAATTGAGAAAGTTTGACAATATTACGAAAAACAAAATATTTGAACCATGTTGGATACACGGCATCTTCACTGGTCAAATAGTCAATCCATGAGTCTAGGGATGCTTTTTGGTCTTCAATGATAGTGGCAATCATTCTATCTCGCATCTCTTGTGGAATATTTTCTACCGCCTGTCCTCTTTCTCTGGCAACATTTTCCTGGAGTTCGAAGAATGATTTCGGGACTCTTTCAGGTTTGATAATAAAAGCGTCGTAAATAGCTGGGCGAAGCATCTCCAAGTTGCGTTCACGAGTATGTTTGTCTGGATTGAGAAAGATCTTCTCTAGACGGTCCATGTAGACTTCAATTCTCTCATTTGGATTATTGGGGATATTTTCAGGTAATTTTGTAGCCACAGCTTCATCGTTGTCTAGATTCTGATTTTCAGCTTTATTCAATCGTTCTCTTTTATCCACAGCATCAGTGACATCTTCAGAAGTCTGTAAATCTGGGATTTTGAGATGAAGAGGATGTTTTTCCATATAAGCTATTGTATCAGAGTTTGTGTGGAGAATCTCGTAAAAGTGGCTTGTTATGAAACAACATTATATTTCTTCTTCCGTTTGCCAATCTAATTTGCAGCAGTTATAAAAATAACCTAACTAACCGTATCTCCTCATACGAATACGCCCCGCCCAAAATTCCTTTTACTGGACCAAGCGGCCTTTCACCCCCCTCTTGCATTCCAA
>CAYIQG010000052.1:0-3565 GCA_964365535.1 uncultured Candidatus Saccharibacteria bacterium | reverse complement strand
GCACATCCCGGACATAACCAATATGCTTTACCGGATGGGATTTTCAATATTTTACGAATACATAAACCATTTTTATGTAAATCTAATAATCTTTTATTCTTTATCGCGCTCTGATTGGCAGACCGTCCAATTATCTCTCCGTTCAACACCACAACCGCACCTGTCGGATGATTCAAATCTGAAGAATAATTATTTCTGACAAGTTTTGCTTCTGCCATAAATGGATTATCTTCCTTTACATATTCGATTGTCTTATCTTTCGGCAGATATGGATAGTTGTTATTCATTGTAATTATGTCTGCATTATATATAATAAAGTCTCCATGACCAAGTTCGATGAAACCTATCAAAACCTAGTGCGAGAAATAATGACAAACGGCATTACTGAATTTAGCGAACGCACAGGGCACGAAACGAAAGCTGTAGTTGGGGCGCATTTCCAAATAGATATAGAGAAGGATGGTTTTCCTCTCCTCACGCTTCGTAAATCACCGATAAAAATGTTTATCGCGGAACAAATGTGGTTCATTTCCGGCGCGCGCAAACCGGAAGACTTTTTGAGAGACTACACTCATATCTGGGATGATTTTACAAATCCGGGAGATGTCGTAACCGTGGCTTATGGATACAGATGGCGTAAGCATTTTGGGCGCGACCAGCTAGGACTTCTTATTGAACTTCTACAAAAAGAGCCAAGCTCACGCCACGCGGTCATTGTCACATGGGATCCGGCACAAGATGGGCTTTCGACAGTAAAAAAGAAAAATGTGCCATGCCCTTATACTTTTACGGTAAATATAGTTGGCGGAAGACTGCATTTCCATAATATTATCCGTTCAAATGATATTATGCTCGGTTGCCCGGCAGATGTTTCAGGTTTTGCCTTGCTTCAATGCTTCTTGGCACAAAAGCTCGGCGTCAAACCAGGAATGTATTCACATTCCATTTCTAACGCCCATATATATGATACCCACTATGATGGCGCGCGAGAATTAATCTCACGAAAAAATGATCATAGTAAGATCACTTTGACGCTTCCAGAAAATTCTTTTGACCGCGCGGAAAAGAGAGACCCAAAACTTTTGGATGAGATAGTGCAAAATCTCCAAACGCAGTATAATCCTATGGAACCTATTAAAGGGCTAAAACTTATTCTGTAAAACATTTACATGTCCATAATCACAAAAAGACAAATACTTGAACGCATTGCATCAGGTTCTCTTTCATTCAAACCTGTTTTAGATGAGTTTCAACTTCAAGAACATTCTATAGACTTGAGACTCGGTTTTACTTTCATGATTCCAAAAATGTGGCATCTGACCCCGCATGGTCGCGAGTCGCTGGATATCACGCACTTTGACAAGCGTAACCATGAATACTTCGATGTCGTGGAACTGGAAGAAGGTCAGTACTTTGATTTCTTGCCGCAAGAATACATACTTGTCTCAACTCTTGAAAAAATCAAAATGCCAAATGACCTTATGGCCGTACTATATCCACGATCATCAACTAATCGCAAGGGTCTCTCCCTGGATCTTACGGGGATTATCGACGCCGGTTATGAAGGACAATTGGTTTTGCCTATTCGCAACAATACCCGTTCTCAAGCAGTGCGTCTATATCCGGGAGAGAGGTTGTGCCAACTTGTCTTCGAAGAGTTAACGGAAGCCGTAGTTCCCCGTCCGAGTAAGTATCATCAGAAAGACATTATTGAAGGAGTAACTCAAGAAAAAGAAGTGGAGGCAATTCTGATTATGAAAGGAAACATAAAAGAATTGAAAGAAAAGCATGGAGTAACAAAAGATTTGCCAGTATAATCCCAAACGCAAAATCATCATGAAATGTTTCATCATCGCCGCTTTGACGGCAGACGGCTATATCGGCAGGAACGCGCAGCATGCCGCCATGTGGACCGGCAAAGAAGATAAAAAGCGCTTTATTGAGATTACAAAGCGCGCCGGCGTCATGATTATGGGCCAGAATACTTGGTTCACATTGGGTAAACCCTTGAAAGATCGCTTGAATATTGTCTATTCTCCAACACCTCTTCCACCAGTTCCCGGAATGGAAACGACCACAAAAAGTCCCGCGGATTTGCTCCAAGAATTGGAATCCCGCGGTTTCAAAGAAGTTGCCATCTGCGGCGGCTCGCAGATTTACACAATGTTCATGAAATCAGGTTTAGTTGACACGCTTTATTTGACCATTGAGCCCATTCTATTCGGCGATGGAATAAAATTATTCAAAGAAGAACTCGACTACCGTTTGAGGCTTGTAAGTTGTGTGCAAACAGAAGGTGGGGCGTTATTGCTTGAATATAAAGTCAATCACAACAATTAATAGTCCATGCATATAAGTCCGACAGATTCCTTTTTATTGTCCGAGTATTTATTTCGCGCGACGAACGACTATCATTTCCAAAAAATTATGTCCGTGCATGTCCGAGAGGATATAATTTTTTTGGAAATGAAGGAGTAAGGAGAAGGTAGATTCAAGAGTTAAGACAAACCCACGGAACGCAAAATACGCAGGACAATGAGAAAATAGTTACCGTCGGACTTAATATTTTATTTAATTTCGACCCCCATCTGCCTCGCCGTCCCCGCGACCACCTTCATGGCCGCTTCAATATCATTCGCATTCAAATCCGGCATCTTTTTTTCCGCAATCTCTTTTAATTGAGCTTTCGTGAGAGTACCAACTTTCACGATGTTCGGCTTACCGGAACCTTTTTCCTGCTTCAAAGCTTTCAAAATAAGACTTGAAGTCGGAGGAGTTTTCAAAATAAAACTATATGTACGGTCTTCGTAAACTGTAATCAAAACTGGAATCATGTCGCCAATCATAGTCTTAGTAGCATCGTTGAATTTCTTTATAAAATCGCCAATATTCACGCCCGCTTGACCCAAAGTTGGACCGAGTGGCGGTGCTGGAGTGGCTTTTCCCGCTGGCGCGATAACCTTGATTTGTTTGATTATTTTTTTTGCCATAGCAGTTAAATTAGATTGCCTGTTACTTATACCTTTTTGACTTGCAGAAAGTCAAGTTCTACAGGCGTCTCTCTTCCGAACATCGAGACAAGCACTTTTATCTTCCCTCTCTGCGTGTCAACTTCCGAAACCTTACCTTCGAAATCCTTGAATGGTCCATCGATAACTTTGATAAGGTCGCCTACTGAAGCATCTATAGTATGTTCGGTGCCACCTTTTGACATTCTTTCGAATAAATCATCGACCTCTTTTTTATCGAGCGGTACTGGGTAAACACCAGAACCGACAAAACCGGTTACGCGTGGCGTGTTTCTTACTATATACCAAGAATCATCTGTTACAATCATCTCCACTAGAACATATCCGGGGTATATCTTCTCTTCTTCTTCGGCGCGTTTGCCTCCCTTTATTTTTATCTTCTTTTCCGTAGGGACAATGACATTAAATATTTTATCTTCCATTCCCAGAGATTCGATGCGTTGTTTCAGATTACGAGCCACGGCATTCTCATATCCCGCGTAAGTGTGAATCGCGTACCAAGCTCTTTCACCTGTTGATTGTTGTTTTGACATGAT
>CAYIQG010000051.1:0-3597 GCA_964365535.1 uncultured Candidatus Saccharibacteria bacterium | reverse complement strand
AATTACCTCGAAATAAGCGCGAAAAGAGGCAAGATTGGAAGCATATCCTGAACCCCGAGCATAGCGAGGGGTGAAGGGAAGCTAACCAATCACCTTTTATTTGCGGAAGTTAGGGGACAAATATTCATGGCGACAAAAGCAGTAATAGCCAGAGCGAAAAGAAAGCCGAAATTCAAATCGCGCGTGGTGCGTCGTTGTTTCCGTTGCGGAAGAAAACATGGCTATATGCGCGATTTTGACCTATGCCGTATCTGTTTCCGAGAGTTCGCTAATGAAGGTATGATACCGGGAATCAAGAAATCATCTTGGTAATGTATTCAATTTTATGATAACAGACCCAATTTCAGATTTAATAATAAGAATCAAAAATGGCAGTTCTGCCGGTAAAACAACGGTTGCCGTTGCCGATTCCAAATTCGCGGAGAATGTCGCGCATCTTTTGAAGAAGGCGGGTTATCTTTCATCTGTCGAAAAAGATAAAGAAAATAGGAAGCTTTTGCTCGGTATCGTATATTTTGACGATGAACCGCGCATTCACGGAATCGAGAGAATTTCGAAATTATCGAAACGCATGTATCAGAAATCACGCGATATCCGTTCATTCAAGAGCGGTTTCGGCAATGTGATATATTCAACGCCAAAAGGCATATTGACGGATGTGGAAGCCAAGAAACTAAGAGTTGGCGGAGAAATATTATTCAGGATTTGGTAGTTTTATTCTTCATATAAATATAATGTCAAGAATCGCGAAAAAACCAATACAACTGCCGCCGAAAACTGAAGCCATCTATTCAGGCGGTATTATGACCGTGAGAGGTCCTCTAGGAGAACTCAAAAAGAATTTTCGTGATGATATCAAGGTAGAGATAACAAAAGAGGCGATAACTCTCGCGCTAGGCCACGATAGCCTTCAAGCAAGGGCATTATGGGGTACTTATGCTTCTCATTTGAAAAACATGATAGCCGGGGTAAATAAGCCATATGAAAAGAAACTAATCATAGAAGGTATCGGTTTCAAGGCGGATGTGCGAGGCAAGAATCTAGTCTTGGCTGTTGGTTTTTCGCATCCAGTGAATATCCCTATTCCAGCGGATTTGAAAGTAACTACCGAGAAGAACACTATAATAGTCTCGGGAATTGATACGGAGAAAGTCGGACAATTCGCGGCAATCGTAAGAGCGACGAAGAAGCCGGAACCATATCTTGGAAAGGGCATCAGATATTCAGACGAGGTTATCAGAAGAAAACAAGGCAAGAAAGCGGCGTAAAATCTTAAATTTCAAAGAATATGAAAAGTTTAATCCAAATAAAAAATGAGAAATTCGCGAGGCGCCATGCCAGAGTCAGGGCGAAAATCTCCGGCACTAAGGAAATGCCGAGACTTTCTGTTTTCAAATCCCATAAATATATTTACGCGCAGATAATCGATGACACAAAAGGGCATACTTTGGCTTCGTTCGATTCTAGAGACGCAAAGGGGAAGACTTTATCGGAAAAAGCCAAGGAAGTCGGCATAGGCATTGCGAAGAAAGCGATAGCGGCTAAGATAAAAAAGATAGTATTCGATCGAGGGGGTTATTTGTATGCTGGGAAGATAAAGTTGGTGGCGGAGGGGGCGAGGGAAGGCGGGCTAGAGTTTTGAATAATCATGAAAGACGAAAATATACAAACAAATAATGAACAAATAATTGTCGATGATGTCGCGGTGCCAAATATCATTGATGATGTTGCATTGCCTGTTGTCACCGATGAAGCGACGGCGCCAATCATTATAGATGATATCGCGGCGGTTGTTCCAGTAGTTACTCCCGTTGTCACTCGAGGAAAAATAACCCCAGGAAGACGCATGCGTGATTCCGCGAGGAAAGGCGGTAGTAGGGGTAGTTCTCCGCATGGTTCGGGACCTTCAAGCGGAAGAGGCAGGGAAGGCGGGCGCGGAGGAGAAGGCAGAGAACGCGTTAAGCCGGAATTCGACTCCAAGACTATAGATATTCGCCGCGTCACGCGCGTAGCCGCCGGCGGCCGCAGATTCACTTTCAGTGTCGCGGCTGTAGTTGGCGACCATAAAGGGCGCGTGGGAGTAGGCTTGGGTAAAGGTTCCGATACGGCGCTTTCTGTGGAAAAGGCCGTCCGTGAAGCTAAGAAGCATCTAGTGAGGATTCCACTTTCGGCGCAGATGGTTATTCCTCATGCCGTGGAAGGCAAATTTGGCAGTGCTATTATCAAGATTTTCCCGGCGCGAGGCAGTGGCGTTGTCGCCGGTAGTTCTGCTCGCGCCGTTATTGAACTTGCCGGGATAAAGGATGTTTGCGCCAAAATCATGTCTGGTTCCAAGAATAAAGTTAACATCGCCAGAGCGACGATTGTCGCGCTTGGAAACTTGTCAAGAATTTCGAAAGCGACTTTGAGAGGACGAATTTCGCCAGCCACGACCGCTAATTAATATTATGCAAACAAATCAACTGAAAAGAACTCATAAGAATAAGAAGAGAATGACGGTTGCCCGCGGAGGCAAACGAGGCAAAACTTCTGGCCGCGGAGGCAAGGGACAGACCGCCCGCGCGGGCAATAAGAGACGCCCGGAATGGCGCGATATTATAAAGAAATTGCCGAAATTACGCGGGCGCGGAGTCAATCAGAATAAATCTTTTGCGAATAAGCCAGCTATTGTAAATCTCGGCATTCTCGAAGAAATATTCAAGTCTGGCGATGCTATTACCCCAACTATTCTAGTGGAAAAGGGCGCGGTTCCACTTAGGTCTGGTAGAATTCCAGCTGTCAAAATTCTTGGTGATGGTGAAATAACGAAAGCATTAAAAATTTCAGGTTGTGATGTTTCGGTATCTGCGAGAGCGAAGATAGAGAAAGCAAAAGGGGAAATTACACCTCGTCGCTTGGGCAGGACACAGTCTTCCGAGGAGCGAAGCGAGCGAGGAAGAGCTGTTCCCGCCAGAAGCGACGAGGTGTAGTCTTTAATTTTAATTAAAATAACATGCAAAACTTCTGGCAAAAATTCGTAAACGCGCTCAAGGATCCGATATTGCGAAAGAGGATAGCTTTTACGGTTGGAATACTCGTATTATTTCGCGCGATGGCGACTATTCCTATTCCAGGAGTAGATATCACAGCCCTCTCCAGACTTCTCGCTTCCAATCAATTCTTTAGTTTATTCAATATCTTTTCAGGAGGTGGCCTATCCAATCTTTCGATAGTAATGCTCGGCGTGGGTCCATTTATTACAGGTTCTATTGTTATCCAGCTTCTCACTATGATGTTCCCGAAATGGAAGGCGCTCATGCATGAAGAAGGCGATGCCGGCAGAATGAAATTGTCTCAATATTCGCGATTGCTCGCGGTGCCGCTATCTTTAGTTTCCGCTATCGGTTTTATTATGTTGCTCCAGTCCCAGAATGTATTGCCGGCGCTTACAACTGGATCGCTTATCTTCAACGCGATTATTATCACGGCTGGTTCAATGTTACTAATGTGGCTTGGCGAACTTATCTCTGAATTTGGCATAGGGAATGGCGTGTCACTGATTATTTTTGCCGGTATCGTCGCGAGTTTACCTACGAATGTCATTCAGGCCTATCAAAA
>CAYIQG010000050.1:0-3708 GCA_964365535.1 uncultured Candidatus Saccharibacteria bacterium | reverse complement strand
CCAGGCGCCATAATAATAGCCGGCGCGCTTATCACCGTCGCGATTATTTGGGTCAATAAATCGGCTCCGATTCCTTCTACTACAAAAAATACATCAGCCATCGCCGAGATTAATATGAGACCCGTCACTTCCGCCGACCATATTCTCGGCAATCCGAACGCGACAATCAAGATTGTGGAATATTCCGATCCCTCTTGTCCTTATTGCAAAATATTCAACACAACGATGGTAAAAATTATGGATGAATACGGACCTTCCGGAAAAGTCGCTTGGGTATATCGCCATTGGCCTTTGGACAAGCCAGACGCAAATGGCAATATCCTTCACAAGAATGCCGGCAACGAAGCACAAGCTCTCGAATGTGCCGCAGGGCTTGGTGGTAATGACAAATTCTGGGTTTTTGAAAAACGATTCTATGAAATAACTCCTTCCGTAACATCCGAAACCCCAGATGGTCTTGACCAGAAACAATTACCGGAAATAGCGAAATTCGCCGGTATTGACGCCGTTTCATTCAATGATTGCCTTTCGAGCGGCAGATTCAAAGACAAAGTTGAAGCGGATTATACTGACGGCATCAACGCTGGCGTCATCGGTACTCCATATTCCATCATCATCACTCCTTCCGGTTCGAAGATTCCCTTGAATGGCGCGCAGCCATACGCCACAGTCAAGGCCGCGATTGACACGCTTTTATCGGATGTGAAATAGGAATCATATTGACTTCATTCCGCACCACTCGCATTTCCTATCATCGCAAGTGTTGGTGATGATTCGCTCACTCCAGACACTTTCAATTAGAGATTGAATCTTCGTTTTAATATCGTCAATATCGCTTTTCTCAATAGGAATACTTACAGTCGCGCAATTCCCGCGATTATCGGGTGTGAGAAATAGTAGGGCCGGTACTATATTTCTATTTTTGAATCGAGAATTATTTTCAAGTAAGAGTTTGTAGAATATTAGCTGGCGGAAATACCCGCCATTCGCGCGCGTTTGGGATGATTTCGTCTCGCCTTTTATGTCGGCAACCGACATTTTACCGCGCGCTTTGTAGTCAAAAACTAGAATATCTCTGCCAGTATCGATGATTGCGTCCAGTTTGCCGTGAATAGGTATTTTTATCTTTTCGCCTTTATAATTTACAATAAAATCGCTTTCACTCCATGCTTCTGCGAATATTTGATCTCTCCTTGAGGGTCGCTTTTGTATTTCATCGGCAATCGCAAAATGACCCGCCAAAGACTTACTCATAATAGGCGCCTTTTCAAGTAATTCTTCCTCCACAATATTTTTCTCGAATGTCGGAAGCAATGAATAAGTGAAATACTCTTTAATTGACTTAGTAATAATTTTTTTAATATTTCCAAGACCTCTATCTTTTCCCTTCCAAATTCTCGAAAGCGCGAGGTGCATCGCATTTCCCTTTTCCGCCGATGCCGACGGTGCTTGCGGTAATTTCAATATGCTCTGATATAGGAAATTACTCGGGCATTCAAGGAAATGATTGAGCGCGGTTACCGAGAGTCCTTTTGTGAGTAATATATTTTTGGCGAGATTGATTAGTTTATCGTTATTCGCCCCGCCGCTTGGGTGGGAGGAGTCTCCAGAGGAGCGAAGCGAGCGAGGGAGAGCTCCTCCCGCCAGAAGCGGCGGGGCGGTACTTGATTTTGTATGTCTCTGATCCAACTCCCCGATAAACCGAAGCGGCGTCAGAATCCTGCCATCATCTTCTTCATTTGCGTTCAAAATAACCGCATGTTTTCTCGCGCGCGTAATCGCCACATAGAAAAGCCGCCGAGCGTCTCGAATATGGTCTAAACCTTTATTATCGTCAACCTTATTCGCTGGAAGTGAAAAATAATTTCCTCGCGCGCGCGGAAGCCAAGACTCTTCGGAAGCGTAGGGAATAAAAACATAATCGAATTCCAGTCCCTTACTGCCATGCGCCGTCATCGCCTTCACATTCAAGTCCGGAGTACCGATCGGAACTTTCACGCTCCGCGATTCCGCCGAAGCTTTATACGCCAACAATTTCTTAAATAACTCGACTGGGTCTTGAATATTACTCTCTCTTACAAGCGATTCGGAGAGAATCACAATTCCGCGCCAAACTTCCACGGATGCATGGTCGTTGGCTATGAATTTCAGATATGAAGATAGTTCGGCAATATTCACCAGAGCTTGAACAGCTCCATCATTTACAAGGGACTTGTGAATTGAACTCATTACTTCTAAAACATTTTCCAAGTCGTTCGGTCTTGAGAATTTCTGACCAAATGATATTCGACCTTGAACTGATGAAATAGTTGAGCTTTTCAGCGCCTGAATCAACCCAATAGACTCATCAAAAGAAATTCCCCACAAACCAACAGCTAGGGTTCGAGCTAATAAATCAACGCGTGATGGGTCTACGAGAAAGCTAATCAAATCGAAAAATATTGAACCAACCGGATGATTGAAAATATCAATACTCCTTTCTGAAGAGACTGAAATATTCTTCGATTCGAGAAATCTGACAATTCTCTCAATATCTTTATTCGTTTTCGTAAGAATAGCGATAGTCGCTCTCGGTTCTTTCTTCGTAATATTACCAATCTCTGCCGCCAAATATTCTTGAATTGCCTGCGTATTCTTACCGGAAATCAAATCAATAGGTCTAGGCTTGGCTTTTATTCCAGAAGAAAGCTTTACGCGTAAATTTTTGTGTTCATCTTCCTCATAATTGTTCTCAATCATAGCAAAACTGGCATCGAGAATACTTTGATGCGACCTATAGTTATCGGTCAAAGCAATGACCTGCATATTCGGCCAAGCATGCTGGAATTGCAGAAAGTTCCGCACGGACGCGCCTTGGAAACGGTATATTGCCTGTTTTTCATCCCCGACAATGAATACATTCGGCGTGTCGAAAAATTCGGCCAGCATTCTAATAAGCAAATTCTGTGAATCATTCGTATCCTGATGCTCATCAACATGAATATACAAATAGCGTTCTTGGAGAAGACGAAGAAGTAAAATGTCATTTCGCAAGGTCACGAGTAATTCAACAATCAAATCATCGAAATCAATACTTTTTTCTTTCCTCTTCCTTTTCTCATACTCTGAATATAAATCAGCGAAAATAAGAGTCCTCTCACATTTATCTATTTCCTTCTCTGCTTCCGCCCTCAACTTTCCTCTTGTATTACCGCGAATTGAATATGAATCATCATCTTTCTTAATTGATTGAATTCGTTCATGCGCGTGAATTCTAATCATTTCCGGCGTATGCGCTTCTTTTTTGGCATCGCTTATTGATTTCAAAATGCTTGAAATATAGAAATCGGTATTACCGAGCGGCCGTAATATTGAATATTTGTTCTCCGACAAAATATTTCTAACCAAAGATTCCGCGTCAATATCCGTCATTTGCTTCATACCATCCAAATGCGGGAAATGATCGCGGAAATCGACGATAATCATCGCCGCGAATCCATGGAATGTGAATATGGCAACCTCATCCGCCCGCCCGCCGATAATTTCCCGCAATTTTATCCTCATTGCCTTCACTCCGGCTTCCGTGAATGTAATCGCCAAAATTCCCGACGGCGGCGTGTCAGTCTTTTTCAAAATATTCGCGATACGCAAAGTCAAAATCGTCGTCTTGCCAGTACCGGGACCGGCAATAACCATAACAGGACCTTCGATGGCGTCGACAGCCGTTTT
>CAYIQG010000049.1:0-3830 GCA_964365535.1 uncultured Candidatus Saccharibacteria bacterium | reverse complement strand
CACAAAAACTGTTATTCACACGAAACACAAACGAAGCCGACACTTCTCGGAGTGACCCGCCAGCTGGCGGGGGAGCGGAGCGATTAATGGCTCACGGAGAGAATGTGTCGGCGAAGGAGTGTTTCGTGTGCTATAATATAAAATAATGATTTATTACGACAAAGTATCGAAAATATATCCCGACAAATCGGTTGCCCTCGAAGATGTCACATTTGGCGTAGAACCCAAGGAATTTGTGACAATAGTCGGCCATTCGGGGGCAGGAAAGACCACTTTGATGAAATTACTTATTGCCGAGGACCGTCCCACGACTGGTGCTGTTTTTCTGGAATCAGCCAATATCAGCCATTTGAATAAGAGAGAGATGGGAAAATTGAGACGCAGAATAGGCGTGATTTTCCAAGATTATCGGCTTATTCCGAACAAAACCGTTTATGAGAATATCGCTTTCGCCATGGAAGCGGCTGGCAGGAAAGACGCGGAAGTCGCCGCGGATGTGCCACATGTGCTAGAGCTTGTCGATATCGGACATAAAATTTGGAATTTTCCGCGCGAATTGTCAGGCGGTGAGAGACAGAGAGTCGCCATTGCGCGCGCCATCGTCAATCAGCCGGATATCGTGATTGCCGATGAACCGACCGGCAATCTCGACCCGACGAATACTTTTGAAATCATTCGCATTTTACAGAAGATAAATGAGTTGGGCACGACGGTACTTCTCACAACTCACAACAAAGGCGTCGTTGATACTGTCAAAGGCAGGGTTATCACTATGGAAAAAGGCAAGGTTGTGAGGGATGCGCGGGATGGTAAGTATATGCTGTAATTTTGTTATAATACTGTCATGTTATTTACAACACTCAAAAGAATAACGCGCACCGGCTTCGTCAACTTCTGGCGCAATAGCTTCTTGTCTTTTGCCGCTGTCGTGGTTATCACGCTTTCTTTATGCGCCTTCGGCGGGCTCATATTCGCCGGCGCTTTCGGAAGAACATTACTCGCGGATGTAAAAGAGAAAGTCGATATTAATGTTTACTTCGCGTTAACCGCGCCGGAATCGGATATTCTCGCGTTAAAGAAAGACCTAAGCGTTTTGCCTGAGGTAGCGAGCGCGACTTATGTTTCGCGCGATCAGGCGCTGGCGTCATTCAAGACAAAATGGCAAAATAACGCGCTCATCATGCAAGGGTTAGATGAAATAGGCGTGAATCCGTTCCCGGCAAGCCTTAATATAAAAGCCAAAGACCCCGGCCAATACGGCAGTATTACAAATTATTTGGAAAGTAAAAATCCGACTGATGCGGATGGCACGCCGATCATAGAAAAAATAAATTATCAAGAAAATAAATTGATCATAGATCGCTTGAGCAGAATTATTCCAACGGTTGAAAAAGGCGGTCTTATCGTCGCTATAATTTTCGTCTTGGTGGCTATCATCGTTGTCTTTAATACTATTCGTCTTATCATCTACACCGCGCGTGATGAAATATCCGTTATGAAATTGGTCGGCGCCAGTAATACTTATACTCGCGGTCCATTCGTGGTTTCTGGCATTATGTACGGCATAGTAGGAGGTATTATCACGCTTATTTTAATGGCGAGTTTTGCTTATTGGAGCGACGCTCTGGTTTTGCGTTTGGCGGGAGTGGATATCGCTTCGAATTTTCAACTAGTCGTGAATGTGCTCTCGGCTTATTTCATCGCTAATTTTTCTCAAATTTTTCTTCTCATTATGGGAGCGGGGATTGTACTCGGCGGTTTGTCGAGCTATATCGCGGCAAGGAGGTATTTGAGAGTATAAAATACAAAACCCGCCCGTAATTTGTACATTCAATTTTCCAAGCCCTGCGAGACTCGGGTCGTTAATTTGCAAGAAATATTGGCTCCTAACGGTGTCGCCAATATTTCTAGCAAATTATACTTCCCTCAGACAAAATTCTCGGTCTTGGAAAATTGAATGTACAAATTACAGGTGGGGTGTTTTGACAATTATTTTTTTTAGTTTAGAATAGTCCCATGGTGCATCATAAATATATTTTTGTCGTCGGCGGAGTCATGTCGGGTGTGGGGAAAGGTATCGCGGTTTCTTCGATCGGCACACTGCTTTCGGCGAAGGGATTAAAAGTAAATTTGGTGAAAGTTGACCCTTACTTGAATGTGGACGCCGGCACAATGAACCCCACCGAACACGGCGAGGTTTTTGTTTTGAATTCCGGTTTGGAAACGGACCAGGATATGGGGAATTATGAAAGGTTTCTCGGGCGCGATTTGGCGGACGATGATTATATTACCAGCGGAATGGTTTATAAACATGTGATCGAAAAAGAGCGCGCGCTTCAATATGGCGGAAAATGCGTGGAAGCGATACCTCATATTAGAGATGAGATTTTGCGCAGGATGGAACATTCCGCAAAGGTTAATAAAAGTGATATTTCCATAATTGAAATTGGCGGAACTATAGGAGACTATCAAAACACAATGTTCATTGAAGCCGCGCGCGTTCTCAAGATGCGTCATCCCAGCGATGTTATTTTCATTATGGTCAGCTACTTGCCAACTCCCGGCAGTTTGGGAGAAATGAAATCCAAGCCGACTCAGAATGCCGCGCGCCAATTGGCTTCCTATGGCGTTAACGCCGATTTTATTATCGCGCGCGCGACCGCGCCTCTCGACCATAAGCGCAAGGAAAAGATAGCGGTTTCATGCAATATTCCGACAGAAAGAGTCATTTCCGCGCCGGATATTAAAAGTATTTACGATGTGCCGGTCAATTTCGAGAAGGACCATCTCGGAGAAATCCTTTTGAAGGCCTTGAATTTGCCGGTTGCCAAGCCGGACCATACATTCAAGGCCTGGAAAAATATGGCGGAAGGCATCAAAAACAATCATGAGCATGAAATTCATATTGGGATTGTCGGCAAATATTTCAATACCGGCGATTTTATTCTATCCGATGCCTATCTCTCCGTTATCGAAGCTATAAAGTTTTCCAGCTATGCCATGAATGTAAGGCCAATTATCCATACCGTGAACGCGCGGGATTTCGAAATTGATTCTAAATCTACTAACGCGTCGCTTCTGGCGGGAGGAGCTCTCCCTCGCTCGTCGCTTCGCTCCTCCTCGAGAGACTCCTCCCACCCAAGCGACGCAGCCTCGAGATCTCTTTTCGGTATCGATTATTCCATCCTCGACAAATTTGACGGCATAATCGTTCCGGGCGGGTTTGGCGAATCCGGCATAGAGGGAAAGCTCAATGTTATACGATACGCCCGCGAGAATAAAATCCCGTATTTCGGACTATGTTATGGCATGCAACTCATGACTATCGAATTTGCCAGGAATGTTCTTGGATTGAAAAACGCCCATACGGCGGAAATAAACCCGAAATCGCCATATTTAATTATAGACATTATGCCGGACCAGAAAAAGAAAATCGCGGAAGGAAATTACGGTGGAACAATGAGACTCGGACAATACCCGGCGAAATTGATGAAGGGTACGATTGCGAATGAAGCGTACTCGCGGGCAATTCAAAATGTAAAAGTCAAAATAAAAAATGATAAAAAGGTTATATCGGCTCTAACTATTCATGAAAGGCATCGCCACCGCTATGAAGTCAATCCGAAATATATTGAAAGATTGGAAAAAGGCGGTTTGGTATTTTCCGGTAAATCACCGGACGGAGTACTCATGGAAATAGCCGAATTGCCGCGCGCGGGAACAAAAAATAGTCACCCATTTTTCCTCGGCACGCAATTCCATCCGGAGTTCACAGCAAGGCCGCTTGTCCCGCATCCGTTATTTACGGAGTTTATTAGAATGGCGAAGAA
>CAYIQG010000048.1:0-4167 GCA_964365535.1 uncultured Candidatus Saccharibacteria bacterium | reverse complement strand
CAAAATACCAATAATCGCGATAACGACGAGCAATTCGATAAGAGTGAAACCTTTTGTATACTTTTTCATAGTATAAATATTGTTAATAATTGTTAGCTGTTAATAATAAACCTTTTTAATAAATAAGGTTGTTAGGACAATTATAGCATTACGGGATAAATAAAGCGCAAGTGCATATGTGGATAACGCGTTGTCATCCCCGCGAAGGAGGGAATCCAGTGTATAACCCTAGATTCCCGCTTTCGCGGGAATGACAAACGACACGAAAATGACAAAATCCCTTACTGCGCGTTCGCGATGCTGTAGATAGGTATCATGACGGAAGCTAGGAGAATACCGACGCCGCCGCCGAGTAGAACTATCATGGCTGGTTCGATAAGAGACACAATGGAATCAATAGCCACGGTCACTTCTCTGGCGTAGAACCTAGACACAGTCTTTAGGATTTTACCGAGTTCACCCGACTCTTCACCCACTTTTATCATTTGAGTCATAATACCGGGAATAGCTTGGGGGTCGCCGGATAGAGAATCGGAAAGGGTTTGGCCTCCTTTGACCGATTCAACGGCCCTATTCAAAATATCATGATAAATTGAATTATCTATAACATTGGATGTAAGTTCGAGGGAGCGAACCATGGTAATACCGGAGGCAAGCATTGTCGCCATATTATCGGAGAATCGAGCCAGATATAATTTCTTGAACAGAGTGCTCACATACGGAATACTAAGCTTGAATCTATCATAAGCCGAACGCCCCGCCGGCGTGCGGATAAAACGAATGAGGAAGAAACTGCCGACTATGAGGAGAGCGAGTAAAATAAAACCATAACTAACCAAGAAATTACTTATACCCAGAACAATTCTGGTATATATAGGGATCGGGACTCCGGAATCAGTCAAAATACCGCTTATTTTCGGAATAACCATGGTAAACATGAGCATCATAACCGTAACGAAAGTTACTATTATAAATGACGGATAAATGAGCGCGCCTTTCACTTTCGACGATAATTCATAAGTTCTATCCAGATAATCAGCTAAATAGAGGAAAGTTTCATCCAATTTGCCTGATTCCTCGCCGGCTTTCACCATACTAATGTAGAATTCGGAGAAAACCTTCGGATGTTTCGCCAAAGCGGCCGAAATAGCGCTACCGGCTTGCAAATCATCGGAAATTTCCATCAATTTCTTTGCCAGAATCGCGTTCTCCGTTTCAGCCGCCAATAAACGAAAAATTCGGAGGGCGGAAATCTGCGCTTCGAATAGCGTTGACATTTGCCTTGACAGAATAACTATATTTTTCGTGGAAACACGGTCAAAAAAGGTAAATCTCTTTCCAAAAAAAGAAGAAGGCGCATCGGCTTCTTTGACATTCGTAACTACTAAACCTCGCCTTTGCAAAGAAGAGATGGCGATTTCCACATTCATGGCGTCAATAGAGCCCTGTTTCTTGGCTCCCGCTTGGTCAACAGCTTCATAATTGAATAGCATAGTTTTATTATATCATTCTCTCCAGTGTTTTCGGATTCAATGAATTCAAATAGGCGTTTTCCACCGTGATTTCGCCGGACCGTACCAATTCCGCCAGTGAACGATTCATGTCAATCATTCCCTGCCCCGAACTTGTTTCAATAACCGTCTGGACTTCATGCACGCGTCTTTCGGAAATCAGATTCGATATGGCGCTATTATTGATAAGAAGCTCGTAAGCGGGTATGAGTCCGCCGGAAATACGGGGTATAAGGCGCTGTGAGAATATCCCGGTTAGAGAACTGGCGAGTTGAATGCGTATCTGATCTTGCTGGCCGGATGGAAATGAGTCGATAATGCGATTGATCGTTTGCGCGGCGTTATTCGTATGCAAAGACGAGAAGATAAGGTGTCCCGTTTCGGCGGCGGTAACAGCCGTGGATATTGTTTCGATATCGCGCATTTCACCCACCATACAAACATCTATATCTTCGCGGAACATGGCGATAAGCGCGTCTTTGAAATCAGGCGTGTCCAAGCGCACTTCTCTTTGGTCGATTATTGATTTCTTTGATTCGAATTGATATTCGATGGGGTCCTCAATGGTAAGAATATGCTCTGTCCTCGTCTGATTTATAAGCTCAATCAAAGTCGCCATAGTCGTCGTCTTTCCCTGTCCGATAGGTCCGACCACAAGAAAGAAACCTTGCTGTTTGCGAGTGAAAGTCTCGAGAATCGGAGGCAAGTTCAATTCAGAGAGCGTGCGAACGGTTTTTGGAATTAATCTGAGAGCTATAGCAAGATGGCCTTGTCTGTAATACGCATTGCCGCGAAATCGCGCGTTAGCCAAACTATAAGAAAAATCGACGTCTTTGTCATTTTCAAGCAATTGCTTATTGTCTTCCGTAAGAAAAACTCTCAGGAATCCTTGCAAATCAGCTTTGGATAATACCGGTCTTTTCATTAGCGGAATAAGATTCCCAACCGCGCGTATGATGGGCACGCGGCCTTCCGATAAATGCAAATCGGAAGCGTTTTCTTTCAGAATAAGGTTTGTTAGTTCTTCTATCTCTTTTTTATGGTCCATGATATTAAATTAAAATGTAAAAATTACGCTTTTTTACTCGCGCAAATCTTCTTCACCTGTTCAAGCACTTCGGAGGGAATCGTCGTCGCCTTCACGATATAGCCATCAACATCAAGTTTCTGCGAATGACCGATATCTTCGGATGTGCCCTGATTCGTGAGCATGATTATTATCGCGCGCGGGACCAACTTCTCTTTGCGCAAGACCGCCACAAAGTCGATGCCATCCATACCCGGCATAACGATATCAACCAATAATACATCGGGGGTATAGCCGGCTTGGATTTTCTTCAAAGCGGTATCGGTCGAATCCGATGTTTCGACTTCATAGCCGGTTTTGGAAAATTTCAAAGAATACATATCCAAAAGGAATTTGTCGTCGTCTACTATCATGATTTTTTTCTTTGTGACAGGTTGTTCTGACATGCTTGTATTGTACCATAAGCGGAATACAAGAGGTGTGAATAAAGAGTTACTTATAAGAATACTTCTTAAGTTCGGTATTAGTTAAGGAAAAGTCAAAAAAATCTTTCTCTAATATTTCCGGATTAAAATATCTATTAATTACCTTTGCTACAAAACCGTGAGTTACTATCATTATTTTGGAAAATCTTTTTTGTTTTTTTATTTCATCTAAACCGGAAAATACTCTTTTTATCACCTCATTTACCGTCTCTCCATTTGTAGGAGCTTCATCAAAGATTCTGGTAATATTTCGTTCATATAAATCAGGATACTTATTTTTGGCTTCTTCTTTTGTTAATCCTTCATAAATACCAATTAATCTTTCGATAAAATGATCGTCTATGACGATTTCGCAATCACACTTTGCTTTGATAAGTTCAGCTGTTTCAATAGCTCGTTTTAAAGGAGAACAATGAATAACATCGATGTTCAACTTGCCCGTCTTTTCAGCCAATTGTTTGACTTGGACGATTCCAGTTGAATTTAAAGATACATCTGTTCTACCTAAATATTTCCCATCTTTATTAAGATCAGTTTCGCCGTGCCTAACTATGTATAAGTCAATCATGTGTCTATACTATAATAAAAAAACGAGGACGACAATTTCTTGCCATCCTCGTAAAAAGTGAACCTCCAATCGTAATAACTGGGGTTCCCGCTCCTTTAATATTTGCTCCCATCTTATTCAGGAAATAAGCCAAGTCAACTATTTCTGGCTCGCAAGCAGCATTGATTAAGGTTGTTGTTCCTTGCGCTAAACAAGCCGCAGTCATAATATTTTCTGTCCCGGTATGAGTCGGGAAATCAAAATGAAAGGTTGCTCCTTTTAACCTGCTAGATTTGGCACTAACCAGACCTTCTTCCTGACTAATTTCCGCACCCAACACTTTCAATGCGTCGATGTGCATGTTAATGCTTCTAGCTCCAATGGCGCATCCACCGGGGAGAGAGATGTCAGCTCGTCCAAAGCGAGCGAGCAGTGGGCCAATAACCAGAAATGATGCTCTCATCTGCTTCACTAAGTCGTAAGGGGCAGAAAGATTATTGATCGATTGTCAATCGATTTCAATCACCCTGTTCTTACTGTCATAGCTAACATTTGCCCCCATGTGACGCAAAATCTTGGATAGCGTCGCTACATCCC
>CAYIQG010000047.1:0-4177 GCA_964365535.1 uncultured Candidatus Saccharibacteria bacterium | reverse complement strand
CGGAAATGTTTTCATGACTTTCCACGCCTTATCTTCGATTTTTTCTTTTTGAAAAATAGTTAAATTGTCGAAAGTGATATCGAATTGCGGAGCGGGCATCGATTCTAGGTATTTCCAGATATTATTGAATTGATCCGGTTTCAAGAATCTCGCCAACGACAAGTGGATATGCGGGTCGAATTCTTGAGAATTAAGGCTTATTCCCATTGCTCGCAGTTTCGAAAGGACGCTTTTCATATATTCTTTTAACGGCAAAGGAGGCTGTATCGCGTCCAAAAATATCGTTCTTGCGCCAAAATGATTCCATTTTGATAGAGAAAGGGAAATTGCCGGCGCCTCCGTTACCATGGATATTACATCATCTATCATCTCTATTTCATGTCTTTCGAAGGGCGCCTTTACCGTGATATGAGGGGCGACGATTGCCGATACATCTTCCACGCCGAACCTAGATGCCAAATCGGCGCAAGTCGCCTTGTAGTATTCCGCCGCTTCGCCACGAATCAGATTTCCTATAAAGTAACGCATGATTTGTCATGCTATCATAGCGCGCGGATAATTGCCAAGAGTCGCTATTCCTGCTAGGTTCTTATAAGACCCGCACATGGAAAAAGAGGGGTCTAGAAAGGGGGATTTATAAAAAAGTTTTTCTCACTCTTGTTTTCTCGGTCAATAATCGTGGAAAAGCTATTTGTAGGTCCCGTGTATTATTTCGGGTACCCGCTAATCTTCCACCACTACGGACCCGCGCGCGGGTTCATGATAGTCACGCTCATCTTATTGTTCGTCTCGCTTGTCTTCATGGTGTTTTACGACCGCGGCAGACGAGATTTCCTTCACGTGAATTTCGCGGTAAAGTCGGCGAACGAATTCGTGAACAATATCGCGCGGAAACTACTCGCGCGTGATTACAGGGGCGGAAGCGCCAGAATTCTCGTGTTCGCGGTAATTGTTTGGCAATTTTTCCCTCCTTACGCGGTCTTGAGTAGGCGGAAAGAAGGCGAGTGGGGATTCTCGCGAAAAGAATTCTACATGCTCGTCGCGGTGGTGATAATATCAAACGCTTTTTGGACGATGGTCGCGTACGCGGAGATATTATCCTTCTCGAAACTAGTATCTCTCATCGGAAATTTGTTTTAGTCTCAGTGCAAATCGCTTCTGGAATCTATTTCCTAAGCGATTTTTTTTCTTGTCTTACACGCTTTTTTGGGGTATTCTTTGAGGTATTCGTAGTCATAGATTGTTATTGCGGGATCGTCTAATTGGTAGGACACATCCCTCTGGAGGATGTTATCTTGGTTCGAATCCAAGTCCCGCAGCCAACACTTTTTGCTAAAATTTTGGTATAGTAAAAGCGATGCAAATCGAAATAATTAGATCATTAAAAGATGCAGGTAAGGCTACAGGGTTAGCTGTTGTTATTGATGTATTTCGTGCTTTCACAACCGAAGCATATATATTTAAAAATGGTGCAGAAAAAATTATACCTATTTTAGATTTAGATGAGGCGTATAGGTTAAAGAAAGAAAACCCAGAGTATTTTTTGGTTGGTGAAAGAGGAGGTATAAAACCAAAAGGCTTTGATTTTGGGAATGGTCCAAGTGAAGTTGTGGATGTGGATTTTACAGGCAAGACAATTATTCACACGACATCAAACGGAACAAAGGGGTTAATAAATACTTCTAATGCAGAGATAGTTTTAGTAGGAAGTTTTGTTATCGCTGGTGGTATCATAAAGTACATAAAGAATAATAATATTCAAAAAGTGTCTCTAATATCTACTTCTCACGATACTGAAAATGATAATGAAGATATATTATTAGCATATTATATTAGAGATATTTTGAGTGACAAGAAGGTTGATGAAGCATATATCAAAAGTAAGTTAACAGCCACCACAGCACACCAATTTTTACTAAATGAGGCTGGAGTCCCACAAGCAGATATTGATTTATGTTTGGATTTTCATAGATTTGATTTTATTATCAAAAAAGTGAGTGATAAGGAAGGGTTCTATTTAATTAAGGAATCCTTATAACAACGAGGTTCCAACATCGAGCCAGACGGTCAGCAAATTAATTTGCTATAATTTAAGATATGAGAAATGCAATTATTCTACATGGCACAGGAGATAAAAATACTGACTTTTGGTTTCCATATATAAAAGAGAAACTTGAAGAAAAAGGTTTTGAAGTGTGGCTTCCTCAACTTCCCAATGCTGAAAAGCCAAATATAAAAGACTGGCTTTGGTTTGTATTAGAGAATGGTAAATTTACAACAGAAACTATTATTATTGGGCATTCGTCTGGTTCACAACTTATTCTCAGTATTTTAGAAATAATTAAAATACAAATCAAACAAGCTGTATTAGTTTCCGGCTACGCAGAATCTTTGAGAGAAAATTATGACTCTGAAAAAAAATCTGAATTGGATTGGGAAAAAATAAAACAAAATGTACAAGATATTATTTTTATAAACTCTGATAATGATCCATGGGGTTGCGATGATAAACAAGGAAGGATTATGTTTGATAAGCTCGGGGGAACTCAAATTGTTAGACATGGCGAAGGACATATGGGTTCCACAACCCACAAACAACCTTATAAGGAATTTCCTTTATTAGCTAATTTGATTTAATAATTGTTCGGATACCGTCCCAGACGGCCAGCAATTTCGCAGAAATGAAAACATATTAGGATTATATCGTTACTAATAATTTAGCTGTTCTCTTCTCTTGTCTGGGTGTAGAATCAGTTCATGAAAAGACTGAATTCCCAAATCGTTATATACAAAGACAAAAACGGAAATATCAAGATCGATGTCCGCTTTGACGGCGATACGGTATGGCTGACTCAAGACACCATCGCGACCCTCTACGACAAAGGTCGTTCAACAGTGACCGAACACATACAAAATGTCTTTCAAGAAGGAGAATTGGAGGAAAATTCAGTATGTCGGGAATTCCGACGAACTGGCGCCGATGGTAAGGAATATCTCGTCAAATACTACAATTTAGATCTTATCATCGCTGTGGGATATAGGGTTAAGTCTTCGCAAGGCACGACCTTTCGCAAGTGGGCGACTGAACGACTTTCAGAATATGTCGTCAAAGGATTCGTGATAGATAGCGAAAGGCTCAAAAATCCAGACCTCCCATTTGATTATTTTGAAGAACTTGAGCAAACCATCGCTGATATTCGTAGCTCTGAAAAGAGATTCTATCGAAAGATCACCGATATTTACTCTACTAGCGTGGATTATGACCCCACCAATGATCAAAGTCTTCTATTTTTCAAAACAGTGCAGAACAAAGTCCACTATGCGGTTACGGGAAATACTGCCGCGGAAATCGTAGTTAAAAGAATAGACAGTGGAAAGAAGAATTTGGGGTTGACTAATTTCAGAGGGGCAAAACCGACAAAGGAGGAAGTGGTAATCGCTAAAAACTATTATGACAAGGAAGAATTAACCCAACTCAATGCTTTGGTGGAACAATATCTAATATTTGCCACAGAACAAGCTCGTCGTAGAATACCTATGACGATGAAGGACTGGATAAAAAAATTGCATGGATTTTTGACTATCAATGATAGAAATATCCTGAAAGACGCAGGTAAAATATCTCATGAATTGATGAAAGAAATCGCTGAGAAAAAATTTGATGAATATAAACAAATTGAGGCAAAACAGGATATTGATTTCGATGAAGTGGCGTTGAAAGCAATTGAGGGTGCGAAAAACAGAAAGTTATCTTCAAAAAATAGAAAGAAGTATTAGTTATCAGTCACAGACATAACTCCATGCCCCCATCCTACACCCTGAAAAAAATCAAATTCGACACTGATCCGCAAACATTCGAAAGAGCAGTGGATTTGTATGAAAGTGGAAAAGTTACTAAATTCAAAGAAGGCATCAGAAGTTATTCAGCTATTGTTCTTGGCGGCAAGCCATACAGAGTTTTCGTGGAAGCTCGTAGGTTTGATTACGGTACCTGCGAATGCTACCTCGGTCAAAATGATGAGCTTTGTAAACATTTAGTAGCTTTGGCTATTCACGCCGTAATGAGAGGTAAGAAATTAACTTCTGAAGATAAGGAAAAAGTAACCGGACCAGAATGCAGTGAAAATTTGGGTGAATTGACTAAAGAAGATTTGTCTTCGGTCAAAAATTCAATTAC
>CAYIQG010000046.1:0-4196 GCA_964365535.1 uncultured Candidatus Saccharibacteria bacterium | reverse complement strand
TATTATCTGCAAGTTAAAAACTGACTTCAGTAAACATATGTAAAACCTAAATATTTATATTGTGCACTACCCCTGAATTAGTCCGAACGCATTTCGCCGTCGCAAGCGGCGGGGATCCCCCACGAAAATGGAGCGGGCGGAGGCTACGATCTTTGATAATTTCAAGTTTTTCTTTTTTTTCTTTGGCACAAACTAATTTTAGTATGAGAGGAGCGAATACGAAAAAGCCCCACATTTCTGTGAGTCCGAGATTACATTCAATCTCGAAAGTTGAACTATGCAGGAGCAGGAGGATTGACAAAGAGCCAATAGTTTCCTGTATAAGAGCGAATAGAACCAGGTATTGATGCAAGGATTAGAGAAATTTGTAGACCTTTCTCAAATTCCTTCTTCACAATCAACAAAGCCGATTTGCCAAATACAGGAGCGTAAACAGGTTCCATTCCGATTACGACCTCCCAACTCGGGGCATCCCACTGTTTGTAATACTTGTCGGCAATCATCCAATATAGAGGCACTATGAGTGCTGCTGGACACAGCCGATATCCGTGTTCTTGGGCACACTGGTACAACTCTCCGCGGTGCAGAACAGAGGGATGAGTGTTGGAAATAAGAACTTCCCATCCACGGTGATTAAAACAGACAAGATCCAACTTCGTTTCCTCATTAGTCCACGGAAAGTTTCGACCGTCGAGAATGCCTTGTGCTGTATCACTGATATTCAAATCACTGAGGTCAGGTTTGCCCTTACCTATAACTAGTGATTCCCACACCTCCCAGTCTGTCTTGGCGATATTTTTCCCTTCAACCACCCGTTGGAGTTTGTTCATCACCCAGCTATAGCTGAGTGTTTCCTCGTTGAGACGACGAGTAATTTCACTTGTGCGGCGAGTTAGCCCTCCAAGTTGCTCGTCTGTAAGTTTCCCGTCTACGACAGCGGTTACCGTCTTCATGACAGTTCCTTTCAGTTTTGTGTTTCGTTTGTTGCTAGAAGACTATTACATTAATAGTAGTCATAGCCAAAAAATACCGAGGAAATCAGAATCTTTTGGCTATAACTACTGCTCTATTTCAAGAACTTAAAACTACAGACGATAATAACACGGATATAAAGTGTAATCAAATCCTTGAATCGGAAACTGCATTTTTCCATGAAACAACAGCACGAAGTGCTCGCCGAGCGAAGCGAGGCAAATGAACAAAACATGTAATTTCTCGACTATGGTGCGCCCGGTAGGACTCGAACCTACAAAATCAGTTCCGAAGACTGATGTGATATCCATTTCACCACGGGCGCATTTCGCAATGTTCACCAAGCTCCATATTACCGCATATGGCAAAAAACCCCAAATTATGATAAAGTTTTCATGTGAAACAAACTCAAAATAGCTCTATTCCAAAGGATATTGTCGTGATTGTAGAAACGCTAGAAAAAGCGGGTTTTCAGGCATATTTAGTGGGAGGTTGCGTAAGAGATTTATTTTTAGGTAGGACGCCAAAGGATTGGGATATCACAACTAATGCAAATCCTGTTGAAATTCAAGGGCTATTTCCAAAAACAGTCTATGAAAATATTTATGGCACTGTTGTTGTCATAAACGAATTGACCGAAAACGAGACATTGAAAAATGTTGAGGTAACTCCGTATCGCCTAGAAACAAGCTATTCCGACCGCCGTCACCCAGACCAAGTTCAATTCAGCAAAAATATTGAGGATGATTTGAAACGCAGAGATTTCACGATAAACGCCATCGCTGTGTCTCTCTCAAATGGCGCTATAAAGGACATAATTGACCTATACGATGGTTTTCAAGATATAAAGGATAAAGTTATCAAGACGGTCGGAGATCCTCGTGACCGCTTCAATGAGGACGCCCTGCGCATGATAAGAGCAATAAGATTGGCAGTTGACCTTGGTTTCACGATAGAAAAGAATACATTTGAAGCCATAAAATCTTTGAACCTGATTTTGAAAGATATCGCCATAGAGCGAATGCGTGATGAATTAGTCAAGATTCTTATGTCTCCAAATCCAAAAATTGGCTTAGAATGGCTAAAAGACGCCAAATTACTGTTTCATGTGACACCTGAACTCGAAAAAGGTATAGGAGTTTCACAGCCACAAGCTCATGCTTATGATGTTTGGGAGCACCTTTTACGCAGTCTTCAATGTGCCGCCGACAAGGGTTTTAGCCTTGAATTGCGTCTGGCTGCCCTATTTCACGACATTTCTAAGCCAAAAACTAAGGGTATTTCACGTGAAACGCAGCAAATAACATTCTATGGTCATGAAGTATTTGGTTCACATGAAACACGCAAAATACTAGAAAGAATGAAATTTTCACGTGAAACCATAGAAAAAGTAACGAATTTAGTTCGTTGGCACATGTTTTTCTCTGATACAGAGCAGATTACTCTTTCAGCGGTTCGTCGCATGATTGTCAATGTCGGCAAAGATAGTATTTGGGACCTAATGAATCTAAGAATCTGTGATCGTGTCGGAACCGGTCGTCCAAAAGAAAATCCATACAGATTAAGAAAATACAGAGCCATGATTGAAGAAGCTCTACGAGACCCAATTTCCGTAAAAATGCTCAAAATTGATGGGAATAGAATAATAGAAATCTGTAAAATTCCCGCCGGTCATAAAGTTGGATATATTATCCATGCTTTGTTCAGTGAGATATTAAATGAACCGAAATTGAACACTCCTGAATATCTTGAAAAAAGGGCTATAGATATAGTTAAATTATCAGAATTGGAGATGAAAAAACTTGGCGAAATTGGTAAAGAAAGAAAAGTTGAGGAAGAAGAAAAAAATGTTGGAGAGATTCGAAAGAAGTATCATGTCCAGTAGAAATATTGGAGTCTTTTTTCTTGTCCTATAGTTATCCACAGGCAATGTCCTTTACAACTATTTCTAAAGGACATACAATTACGCACAGACCCGTTCGTTGTCCGAGGTGATAGGCGCCATTCGCCTATCCAAACGAGCAATTGTTCTTTCACATGTGTGTCTCGCGGCGAGGTAGGCCGCACTCCTTTTCATGAAGTCCGTAGTGTGATTTCGCGTCCTTCTGTTGCTAGGTCAAAAGGTGATGCATCTCTCTTCAATAAATACAAAGCCTTCTTCCAGAAGAGCTATTACTTTCAAGAGCTCGAACATCACTTACCTTAGAGGAACAGTTTGGATAGCACTTCCGTTGGAATGATTTCGAATCATCATGGAAACGGCTTGTAAGCCATTAGTACCTTTTAACGGACTTCAAAACCGCGTTATGTTATCTCACTCTAGAGGCAACCAATGACGCGGTTTAACTTTGCTTAAAATTACATGGGTCAGGCCCATGTATAGACGCAGAATACGGTGACAATTTTCTAAAACATCAACTAATAGAGCCGTAGAATTATTCAATAATAATATCAATAGGGCAATGGTCAGAACCAATAATATTGTCTAGAATTCGAGCTTTTTTCACTCGTTTTATGAGCCCTTCACTGACAAAAAAGTAGTCCAAACGCCACCCAACATTCCTGTCTCTGGCAAAAGTTTTCATATCCCACCATGTGTATGCCCCTGTTTTATCAGGATTGAAATGTCGAAAACTGTCAATATAACCGGCTTCGATAAATTTATCCAGCCATTTTCTTTCAATCGGCAAAAATCCGGTATTGTTTTCATTGTCTTTCGGACGCGCTAAATCGATAGCTTGATGCGCAGTATTTATATCTCCGCAGAAAACTAGTTCATATCCGTCTTTTCGAAAGGAATTTATATATTTCAAGAATTGATCATAATATTTTAGCTTGAATTCCAATCTATCCGGACCGCCACCGCCATTGGGAATATAGTTATTTATAAGAGCGAGTCTATTTATGTCCTTTATAGGGTTTTCATACAATAGGGCAAGGAGCCGTCCCTCTTGGTCAAATTCTGGTTTTCCTAAGCCATATTCCACCTTTTTGGGCTCTAATTTGGAATAAATAGCGACACCGCTATAACCTTTCCTCAACTTTGAATGGTCGAAATATGAATGATATCCATCTGGATTTCTTATTCCTTCCTCCAATTGATCCGGATGTGCCTTTGTTTCCTGCAAACAATAAATATCCGGCGACTCATTCAAGAACCAATCAAAACCGCCCTTTTTCACATTGGCGCGGAGACCGTTCACATTCCAGGAGATGATGCGCAT
>CAYIQG010000045.1:0-4226 GCA_964365535.1 uncultured Candidatus Saccharibacteria bacterium | reverse complement strand
ATTTCCAATCGGGACCATGAATTTGCTGTCCCGCGCCCCATTTGAACGCTTTATCCTCATCGGCGCTTGCGAGTGAAGCCGTGCCGGAAATATTAGAGTCGGTCGGCAATTTCTGATAACCAGAAGTATTAATTGGAGTTACCGGCGGCACGCAAGTGCTACCATTCCACACATTGGGACTTACGCAGGGTTGAGTCGTAGTAGAGGTAATCATAGTAACTTTACCATTGCCACTATTACATACAGAACGAGTAGGTGTACAAATCCTTACCCAGTAAGAACCATCTCTATCCATGGAACCACGATCAGATGTTTTTCCAACTTCCCATGTATACGAACCAGTATTAAGTGCTCTATTATAGACGCTTGATATATCATAATAATCATTTGTACCTTCCCTTACCAAACTAATATCAACCTTACTGTCACTACCTATATTACTAGTCCAAAGTATTTTCTGTTGCGTGCCTCTTACCCATATATTACCATTTGGACTAAAAACAGAAATAAAAGAAATTGATGGGGGATTAATAGAACTACACGACCCATTCAAAGCACCTCTAGTTATAGGTCCGACAAAACCCGTGTTTGGGATATCATTGGCAGTTTGATATAACTTCACGGCTGAAAATGTGGATTGTCCAAAATATCCTTTTGAACTTTGGCCTGAAGAAATATCCGGGATGTTATAACCATTAGCAATAAGCAATGTTTGGAGCGCAACAACATCCGCGCCAGTTGAGCCAATTTGCAAATTGGTTGACCAAACATAACAGGAATTAATTGGTGTTTGGGGAATTGTAATTGGGGATGGAGTTTGAGATGGTGTAGGCGTAGTCGGCGTACAAATGTACCCCGCCGGACAATTCACCGGCTGTGGCGCTATTGGCGTGCATGTATAACCTGAAGGACAAGCGACGGGTGTGGCAACGGGTGTCGCTTGTGCATTCATTGGACCAATCATAACAATCGCGAGCGAAAATATCGCTAGTGGAATAATAATCGAAAATAATGATTTCTTCATATTTTATAGTTAGTGAATAATGAAAATAACTAATAATTAAAACCTAACTACTAGTGTACCCCCCCTACAACAAACACAAGGACGGGTTATCAACAGTTTTATTTCCTCTTCTCCGTAATTTCCAACGCCACATTCGTCGGCACCACCTCATAATGGTCAAATTCCATCATGGCACTACCTTGCCCGGAAGTCATAGAACGAAGCTGAGTTGTATAGCCGAACATTTCCGATAGCGGAACTTTCGCGTGAATAGCTAGCACTTGACCGCGAGGCTCTGAACCTTCGACTTGACCGCGCTTGGAAGCGATAGAGCCATTGATATCGCCCATGTATTTCTCCGGAGCGACTATCTCTAATTTCATTATCGGTTCGAGAATAACGGGGCGAGCGCGTTTAGCGGCATCTTGAAAGGCTTGCGAAGCGGCGATTTTATAGGCGATTTCGGATGAATCAACATCATGATATGAACCGTAGGTCAGCTCACAGGAAACATTCACCATTTTGTAACCAGCGACGATGCCACGATCCATAGCTTCATGAACACCTTTTTCAACCGCTGGAATAAATTCATTCGGAATAACACCGCCCTTGATAGAGTTTACGAATTCGAAATCATCAAAACGGTGAACAGTTTTCGGCATCTTTTTGCCTTCTGGCCACGGTTCCAAAGGTTTGAGATTCAATCGTACATGGCCGTATTGGCCTTTACCGCCAGTCTGCTTGATATATTTATGTTCAGCTTCCGCGGTACCGAGAATTGTCTCGCGATACGCTACTTGAGGCTCACCGACATTAGTTTCCACAGTAAATTCGCGTTTCATTCGTTCGACCATAATCTCAAGATGCAGTTCACCCATTCCTGAAATAATTGTCTCGCCAGTTTCAGAATTCGTGGAAACCTTAAAAGTCGGATCCTCATTGCCAAGTTTACGGAGCGCCATGCCCATTTTTTCCTGGTCGGCTTTTGTCTTCGGTTCAACACGGAGAGATACAACCGGCTCCATGAATTTGATCTTCTCTAGAACAATAGGATTATTCTCATCGCAGAATGTATGCGAGGTCAAGGCGTCTTTCAGTCCCACCGCCGCCGCTATCTCACCAGAATAAACCTTTTTGACTTCTTCGCGTTCATTAGCTTGCAAACGGACGATACGACCAAGCCTTTCCTTCTTGCCAGTCGTGGAATTATACAAATAAGTACCAGCTTCAATCGTTCCAGAATAAACGCGGAAGAATGTCAGCTGTCCGACAAACGGGTCATTTTGTAGCTTGAATGCTAGGGCGGCGAATGGTTCTTCATCTGAAGCATGTCGAATTGCTTCCTCTCCGGTTTCCGGATTTATTCCCTTTACCGGCGGCATATCTAGGGGCGATGGAAGATAATCAACGACAGCATCCAAAACTAACTGAACACCTTTATTTTTCAAAGCGGAACCGGTGAAAACCGGGAAAATTTTGTTTTCGATAACTGCCTTACGGACTGTCTTCTTTAGCTCTTCCAAGGGAATCTTCTTACCTTCAAGGTATTGGCTCATCTGCGCATCGTCATTTTCAACAATCTTCTCTATGAGTTCCGCGTGGTATTTCTTCGTGTCTTCCAAGAGATTGGCTGGGATTTCTTCTTCACGAACCTTCTCGCCCATTTCTCCATCAAAGTAATACGCTTTCATCTTCAAAAGGTCAATAACACCGTTATGTTCCCCTTCCATGCCAATGGGGATTTGGAATCTGACAGCTTTCTTGCTCAAGCGTTCTAGAATCGATTTGTATGAAAACTCAAATGAAGCGCCCATACGGTCCATTTTATTGATAAAACAAAGTCGAGACACATTGCCTTCATCGGCATAGCGCCAATTTGTTTCCGATTGCGGTTCTACGCCGGCAACGCCATCAAAAACAACGACGGCGCCATCAAGAACGCGCAGAGACCTCTTCACTTCAGCGGTAAAATCAATATGTCCAGGCGTATCGATGATATTGAAACGGACTTTTTTGGAAATATCGTTTTTACCATCCGCGCCTTTAATTCCGCTCATATATGTCGGATTCCAGAAACAAGTAATAGCAGCCGCGGTAATCGTAATACCGCGCTCCCTCTCTTGTTCCATCCAATCGGTAACCGTGTCTCCTTCATGCACCTCGCCAATCTTATGAGTCATTCCCGTATAGAAAAGCACGCGCTCGGAAGTCGTGGTCTTTCCCGCGTCAATGTGGGCAATGATGCCGAAGTTACGAACTTTTTCTAATGGGTAGTCGCGGTGCATAAAATCTCAAAAATTAAATATTGAAACCTACCATGCGAAGTGCGCGAACGCTTTGTTTGCCTCCGCCATTTTGTGAACATTCTCGCGCTTCTTAACAGCTTCACCTTCATTCTTGGAAGCGGCGATAATCTCATCTGTCAATTTGAGATACATTGGCTTGCCTTTTTTTCCTCGCGCGGCTTCGATAATCCATTTCATGGAAAGAGCTTGTTTGCGCTCCGGACGAACTTCGCGAGGAACCTGATAGTTGGCGCCGCCAACGCGGCGTGAACGGACTTCCATGGCGGGAGTCGTGTTTTTCAAGGCGAGTTCGAAAATCCCTAGAGGATTCTCCGTTTTGGCTTGTTCCTTGATAGCCGTCATGCAGTCATGGACAATGGTTCGCGCAATATTCTTTTTTCCTTCTTGCATAACATAGTTCACAAATTTCGAAACTTTTACAGAATCGTAAATTGCATCGGGCTTCAATTCACGCTTTACTTTTATTTTCCGTCTCATAGTATTTAATCTTTACATTACGCGGTTTTAATAGACTTTGGTTTCTTATTCCCATACTGACTGCGGCCTTTTCTCCTGGCTTCAACACCCGCGCAATCGAGAACTCCTCGAACTATGGAATATCGAAGGCCTACATCCTTGACGCGGCCGCCACGGAGCAAAACCACGGCATGTTCCTGCAAATTATGTCCCATCCCCGGAACATAAGCGGTAACTTCGACGCCATTCGTGAGGCGTACGCGGGCAATTTTGCGAATAGCGGAATTCGGCTTCTTCGGAGTCTTCGTCGTCACCTTAGTGCAAACTCCCCTCTTGAATGGAGCCGGAAAAAATACCGGGCGGTTTTTTATACTATTGAATGTGCGCGTAAGGGCGATGGATTTTGACTTCCTTTTGAAACTAGTTCTATTGCTCTTCGTCAGCTGATTGATTGTTGGCAT
>CAYIQG010000044.1:0-4556 GCA_964365535.1 uncultured Candidatus Saccharibacteria bacterium | reverse complement strand
TTTGTGATAGAGATAAATGCAATAATACATAAAGCGACAAAGATACCGAATAGTGAGCGAAACGAACTGCGAAGTGTTAAACTCTAATTATGCATTATGTTTATATCCTAAAGAGAAGAAGCTTCAGTTGATGTTTCTCCACCAATCCGATAGAGGCGCTTTCTCGATAATCTCCAAGGCGCGGTCCATCGAATCCGTAATTTCAAAAATCTCCAAATCCTTGGGGTCAACCGTTTTGTATTTTTCGCACATATACATGGAGATGAATTGTTTGAATCCATTCCAGAAATCAGAGCCGAAAAGAATTATCGGCACGCGCGGAATTTTTCCCGTTTGAATCAAAGTTAATATGCTGGATAACTCATCGAATGTGCCAAAACCGCCGGGAAAGAAAACATACGTTTCGGCGGCGAAAGTAAGCATAGTCTTCCGAGCGAAGAAATAACTGAATTTTATCGAGCGGGTAACATACGGGTTTGTCGAGCGTTCATGGGGCAAGCTAATATTGAGTCCGATTGAAACTCCCTTTGCGTCATAAGCGCCTTTATTCGCCGCTTCCATGATACCCGGTCCGCCGCCGGTAATAATAGTGTATTTTAGTTTTGTCGCGATACGAGAAGCGAGTTCTATGGCATTCTTATAGCTTTCATCGTCTGGTTTTGCCGCTGATGAACCGAATATGGTGACGGATTTCGGATATTGTTTCAGGAATTCAAAGCCATCGCGGAATTCCGCGTTGATATGTTCAAGATGCCCGGCAATATCGCTTTCATGAATGTCCTTGCGCGTGATCGCGTTTCCATTTCCATTGTCGCTCATAGAGTTTTAGTATAACATACATATGTCGGACATATGTATAGAATTCAAGCAAAACTAAAGAATAGTCTCGGGCGCGCTGGGACTATCGAAACGCCACACGGCATTATCGAGACGCCGGCTTTCATTCCCGTGGCGACAAAGGCGACGGTAAAGTCTTTATTGCCAGAATCCGTTCGTGATGCCGTAATGGCGCAGGCGGTTCTGGCGAATACATACCATCTATATTTACAGCCCGGCGAAGAAATAGTGAAGAAAGCCGGCGGTTTGGGTAAGTTCATGAATTGGCCGGGACCCACATTTACCGATTCCGGCGGATTCCAAGCATTTTCGCTTGGCGCCGCGTGGGGGAAGGGGATTGGGAAGTTATCTTCAATAAAAATGCCCACCGACAGTCAGGCTTTCGTCGCCGACACATTCCCTCCACGAGCCATTAATCACTCCGCTCCGCTAAGGCTCGTTCCGGGAAGTGTCGGCTCCGTTGCCTGTCTGTCGGAACAAGATTATGAGAATATTCCTTATGCCAAAGTTGACGACAACGGCGTGACATTCAAGTCGATAATAGACGGCTCGACGCATTGCTTCACCCCCGAAAAATCGATAGAAATACAACACGCGCTCCGCGCCGATATTATTTTTGCTTTCGACGAATGTACTTCACCTTTTGCCTCTTATGAATATCAAAAAATCGCGATGGCGAGGACGCATGAATGGGCGAAGCGATGTTTGAAGCATCACAGGAACGACAACACACAAGCGCTTTTCGGCATCGTTCAAGGCGGACGGCATGAAGATTTGAGGCGTGAAAGCGCGAGAATAATTGGCGCGATGGAATTCGACGGTTTCGGTATTGGCGGCTCATTCGACAAAAGCGATATCGGCGCCGCGATAAAATGGGTTTGTCAGGAATTGCCGGAAAACAAGCCGAGGTATTTGCTCGGTATTGGCGAACCAGAAGACCTTATTCTTGGAATAGAAAATGGCATAGATTCGTTCGATTGCGTGGCGCCAACGCGTATAGCGCGCAATGGTTCGGCGTATTCAAGCGAGGGGAGATTAAATCTGACAAATGCAAAATTCACTTCAGATTTCAGTTCACTTGATACAAAATGTTCTTGTTATGTTTGCGCGAATTACACTCGCGCCTATATTGCCAACCTTTTTCGCGCCAAAGAAATGCTTGGCGCGACATTACTCTCGATTCATAATTTATTCTTTATCGTCAATCTCGTGAAAAAAGCGCGACAGGCGATTATTAAAGGGGAATGGCCCGCCTTCGCTAAAGCTATGGCGGGCAAGGAATGACAGTCTTAAATCTCCTTTGGCTTGTATTCCTCCGGCGCTCGACTAAGCCACCATTCCAGTTGCTCGCGCGTAAGCAATCCTTCTCGCGAGCCGACGAATTGCGCCACGGACATTGGATTTATTGGCGCCCAGAGCAGAGCTTCGAGCGGCGTTTTGCCGAGAGCGAGGGCCGATACGAAGGTGGAAGCCCAAGCGTCGCCACAGCCGGTGCGTTCGAAGGCCGGTCTAGGGTCGGGATACATGGGCATGTGGTAATAGTGGTCGCCGTCGAATAAATAGGCGCCATTGGTATTGTCGGTAATTGCGACCAATTTCGAGCCCAAATCATGAAGACTTTTCAGAAGCGGCTTTACCGAGACATCAACTTGGTTTTTGTTTTTCAAAAGTCTGCGCGCCTCTTCAAGATTCACAACCAATACATCGGCGCGTTTGTATATTCTAGACAATTCCTCGATTCCCAAACTTATCTGGAATGTTCCCGGCTGAAAAGCGAGTTTGATATTCGGATGTTCATCTAAATAATCGGCTATCTCCATATGGTAGGGATAACTATTCGCGGCTAGCGATGTCAGATAAATCCATTTCGGTATATTAGAACTATTTATTTTCTTTCCAGCAAGACCGTTCGGCAAGCGATAGTCGTAGGCGATATGATTGACTAGAATTGTGCGGTCAACATCGTACCATAATACGAAATGATAATTCGTCGGCTTATTGTTATCGACTTTCACGAATGAAGTCGCGACTTTATTTTTCTCCAATTCAACCACGCAATCTTTTCCGTTCTGGTCGTTGCCAATATTGGAGACCAATGCCGCGCGCAACCCCAATCGCGAAGCGGCGACCGAGGCATTGCCGGCATTGCCGACGGCTTTTATCACTTTCACATATTCAAAGGGTATTTTCTCGCCGAATGGTAAACATATTTCACATTCCGTATGGTTTATTTTGCAGTTGACATGGGCATCTTTCAGGCGGATGAAAGCGTCGGTAGTAATATCGCCGATTGCCATGAAGTCGATTTGCTTTCTAAACATGCTATAATAATACCATGTTATCGCTAAGAGAACATATCAAGTCTGCTGTTTCGAATAAAACCGCTATCGGCCATTTCAACGCTTGCACTATTGACGGTATTTGGGCGATTGCCGATGCCGCCAAGGAAATGAATTTACCCGTAATAGTCGGCGCTTCGGAAGGAGAACGCGATTATGTCGGCGTGAGACAATTAGCGGCTATTGTAAAAAGTATTCGAGAGGAGCGTGGTCAAGCCATATTCTTGAATGCCGACCATACATATTCATTCGAAAGAGTGAAAGAGGCGATTGACATTGGTTTTGATTCGGTTATATTCGACGGCGCGCAACTTCCCATGAATGAAAATATTATAATAACGAAGAAATGCGTTGATTATGCTCGAAGTTGTAGTCAAAAGAACGGCCGTGATATTTTGATTGAAGGTGAATTGGGATATATTGGAACATCTTCTAAAATGTTGAATGAAATCCCCGCGGGAGCGATTACAAAAGAAGAACATATGACCAAGCCCGAAGACGCGCTGAGATTCGTTCGCGAAACAGGCGTCCATATGTTGGCGCCAGCTGTTGGCAATGTTCACGGTATAATCAGAGGCGGAGACCCTGTTTTGAATATAAAAAGGATTGGGCTTATTGGGGAAACGGTCGCCATTCCGCTCGTGCTTCACGGCGCTTCCGGTAATTCCGCTGAAGATATTCGCGGCGCGATCAAGGCCGGTATCGCCATTGTCCATGTTAATACCGAACTTCGCCTCGCCTACCGCGCGGGTTTGATGAAGTCGCTTTCCGAAGATACCGAAGAAATTTCGCCGTACAAATATCTGAAACCGGCGAAATTGGCGATGCGGAAGGTAGTCGAAGAGAAATTAAAGATTGTTAGCGGTTTGTGATTCGTGGTATTATTAACATGTTTAACGAATAATATATGTTTAACGAATAATATTATAACTGCCAGCGTAAAGTTTGATGGAGATAATTATTGTGGTCGTCATTATTAACATTATCATTATCTTTGTCTCATTGAAATATTTTCCATGAAAAACACTCAATCTTTGCCAAAGTCTGTTTATTGGATTTTCGTTATCACGGTCATCGCCAACGCGCTGGCTACTTATTTGATAATCACATATCTATCATGAATAATTCTTTTTACAAAGCCAAAGGCTTCATTCCAACTAGAACAAAAGGAGGTTTCACTCTTATCGAACTTTTGGTTGTTATTTCCATAATTGGCATGCTTTCTTCCGTAGTTCTTGTCGCGTTACAAAGCGCGAGAGATAAAGCTCGAGTATCTTCTGGACTTACTTTTTCCACGAATATGTATCGTTCAATGGGAGATAGAGCATTAGTCTATTATAAATTTGATGGAGATATTGGAAGTGTAGTTAAAGATTCATC
>CAYIQG010000043.1:0-4558 GCA_964365535.1 uncultured Candidatus Saccharibacteria bacterium | reverse complement strand
TGCAAAAGTTGCGCGACGATTCAAGTTGTGTTATCTTTTAATTTATGAGAAAAGACATACATCCCGCGAACTATCGCCCAGTAATATTTGCCGACAATTCCAGCGGTGCGAAATTCCTCATACCTTCAACCATAGTCACAAAAGAAACCGCGAAATGGACTGACGGCAAAGAATATCCTCTGCATGGCATTGAAATTTCCAGTGCCTCTCATCCTTTCTATACAAATGAAGAAAAGACTATCGATACCGCCGGCCGCGTGGAGAAATTCAAGACCAGGCAGTCAAAAGCGAAGGCGAAGGCGAAAAAATAGATCGCGATTATGAATATTGATGAATATAAAAACAATCCCAAGACGGCTTTTTTGGCTAGTTTGTATGAAAAGCTGGTAAGAGAAGAGAATGAAGCGCGGCAAATGGCGGAGAAAGACCCAGCCATGAGAGAGCTGGTTTTGGGTGAAATCGCTTCCTTCGTGGAGCAAAAGAAATCTCTGGAAGAACAGATGAATGGTATTGTCGCGGAAGAGAATAAACAGGAAGAAGCCGAAAGTCTAGAAATAAATGAGGTTGTTCTGGAGGCGCGCGCCGGCGCTGGCGGAAATGAAGCGTCTATTTTCGCGGGTGAGCTTCTCGATATGTATAAGAGATACGCCGAAGCGCGAGGCTGGTCAGTGAAACCCGCGGAAGATTTGTCGATTGAGATTCGTGGCAAGAATGTTTACAAAGATTTACGTTGGGAAACCGGCGTGCATCGCGTTCAGCGCGTGCCGGAAACGGAGAAGATGGGCAGGATTCACACTTCGACCGCTTCGGTCGCTATCCTGCCTATTCGCAAGAAATCGAAATTTACCATCAATCCTGTTGACCTTGAAATGGAATTTTCGCGAGCGGGAGGTAAAGGCGGACAGAATGTCAACAAAGTTGAAAGTGCCGTCCGTATTATCCACAAACCAACGGGGCTCGATGTCCGTTCGACGGTGGAGAGGAGCCAAAACGCGAACCGCGAGCGCGCCTTACAACTCCTTACCGCCAAACTTGAAGTTTTAAAAGAAGAAGAAGAAATGAAGAAATTTGCCGCAAAGCGCAAAGGTCAGATTGGGACGGGGGACAGGTCGGAGAAAATTCGCACTTATAATTTTCCGCAAGACCGCGTGACCGACCATCGCATCAAAGAGTCTTGGCACGGCTTGCCGGAAATAATGAAAGGCAAGTTTCAGCCGATTATTGACGCGCTACATGAATTCGAAAGGACGGGGAAGGCGGGCGGAGGGGAGGAGGAGTGATACTAGCCTTTGATCTTACATAATGAAAAATACCATATGTATAGTCTTGACTTTGTGTATGAATGAATTAGAATATACCTATTCGTCCTCCTTGAGGGGACTCGAGGAAGCCCCGCTTGTCGGGGTTTCCGTTTTTGTGAAGACATGGTTTCTGATAGCAGAAAGCACTCGTTCAAAATCGAAATCTGATATATCAGTCATCTTTCGAGAAAATCTCTTTGAGCTCAAGGTACGCAATTGAAAGATATTTATGGATTTTCCTTGTCCTAAATAATCGAATCTGATTAAGAATTTATGAGTGCCGACTCTACTGGTGAGAGGGGCAATCAGTAATGAGTCGGCATTAAAAACACAAATAACAAGTACAGGTCGTTCGAATCGATTATTTTTCCCATTAGCCTCAACGCCAATATTTTGTCCAATACTTGCCCACCATATTTGTTTCCTCTGTGGAAATTGAGGCATTGTAGTCGTTGATATTTGAATGCGCGCTTTTGTGGCATTCCATTCGATTAGTTTTAAGAGCTCCGGATTTGTATCCATAGGGAATTCAGTACATTGATTATTAATCTTCGACTTATGCGGGAAGGCGAGATTTTGGGTTCAATTATTTTATGTGATACTAAACTAGTTCTACCACCAGTGGAGCATGATCACTTTCAACATAAGTTGGAGTTGGTGGCTTGTTGCTGTGATATGACAATTTTTCATTCAAAATACTGAATGATTTCACGGCGGACTGAAGTGATTTTGAGATTAGTATGTAGTCAATGAGTTTGTGTCCATGTTCACCAATGAATGAGTATCGCTTTTCATTTGGTATCGTTGTGGCTATTGAAATGAGTGCATCGTCATGAGTCGCGAATTCACCTGAAATGATACGGAAGGGAGTTTCTCTTTCTTGGGAATTGAAATCGCCCATAACTGCAATTTGAGCAGTTTTATCTTTTGTAAACAGTTCATCTATTACTTCGCGCATTTTCTTTGCCCGAATGCTTGTGCTCACCCTCGTCAAAGAGGAATTCGACATTAAATGTAGCGATTTTCATGAGGACATTATATCATGGTAATTTATTGAATATGTAATATGTACTCATCTAGCACAGAGCATTGACTTCACTGTCTCTTTTTGGTAGCTTTAGGAAACGATGTCAACAACCACGAATCCTTCCATAGACGCGATGTTTGCCGCCGGATGCCATTTCGGGCTCGGCAGGTCGCGCCGCAATCCGTCCGTAGCCGAGTATATTTTCACCACGAAAAATAGCACGGACATTTTCGACCTTGAGAAGACCGTAAACCTGCTCGATACCGTGAAGAAAGTCGTTTCTACTATCGCTAAAGAGGGAAAAACCATACTTTTTGTCGGCGGCAAGAAAGAGGCCTCATCGGCCGTGAAGACCGGCGCGCAAGCTCTCGAAATGCCGTATGTTGATGGGCGCTGGATAGGCGGAAGTCTGACAAATTTCGGCCAAATCAGGAAGCGCATTGACCGCTATGAGAAATTGGTAGCAGACCGTGAGAAAGGCGAACTGGCGAAGTACACCAAGCGCGAAAGGATGCTTATTGACAAAGAGATCGCCAAGCTCGAGAAAATGTTTCTCGGCATCGTTTCCATGAAAAAGTTACCGGATGCTCTTTTCATCATTGACCCAAGGCATGAGAAAAGCGCGGTTAATGAAGCCGTGAATATGAAAATCCCGGTTGTCGCCCTCGCAAGCTCCGATTGTAATATTCTGCCGGTCAAATATCCAATAGTCGGCAATGACGCGTCAAAATTGAGCATTCTATTCTTCATCAATGAAATCGTAAAGGCGTATGAAGAAGGCAAGAAAGATATGGACAGGAAAGCTTAATTTATTCTCATATGATAAGCCCATTTCTTTTTTGGAAGAGGCGCAAGGATGACGAACCCTTGCAAACTGAATTGCCGCTTTCTGACAGGAATAAAATGAAAGAAAGTGGTACTATTGAGGAGAAGATGAAACGGGCGAATACGAGTCAGAAAGTTGAAAGAGTGAATGTTGGCGAGGAAATGAATAAACCGACGAATAATTCAAAGACAAATATGAATATAACCACAGAACAAATAAAAGAACTCCGAGACAAAACTGGCATTTCCATAATGCAGTGCAAAAAGGCGCTTGAAGAAGCCGGTGGCGATGCGGAAAAGGCTTTGGTAATTTTGCGCAAGAAAAGCGGTGAATTCGCGGTTAAGAAAGGAGATAGAACATTCAAGGCTGGAACCATTCAAGCCTATATTCACTCTAACGGAAATGTCGGGACAATCGTCGAGCTTGATTGCGAGAGCGATTTCGTTTCCAATAATGAAGAATTCATCGCCCTCGCGCGCGATATCGCCATGCATATTACCGCCAGCAATCCGAAGTATTTGAATATGAATGAAATAAGCGAAACCGACCGCGCGACCGCACTCGGCGTTTTCGAGGCGGAAGTCAAAGGCAAACCGGAGGCGGTCAGGAAGCAGATTTTGGAAGGGAAACTAAACGCGTATTTCGGCGAGATGGCGCTCATGAATCAGCCATTCATCAAGAATCCAGGAGTTACCATTCAAGGGCTTGTGGACGCCGCTTCACAGAAATTTGGCGAGAAGATGGCAGTCGGCAGGTTCAAGAGGTTCAAGATTCTCGAAGGTTAAATTTCTCATTAAAAACATAATGGATATTATGTCCATACTAACAATCAACAACTGACCCCTAACATCCAACTTATGTACACCCTCATCACAATCTTCTACGCGTCTTTCATTGCCATGATTATGATGGTCCTATTCAAGCGACGCGAGGTAAATGGGGGTAAACAATCAGTCGTATCTAAAATCGGAGCGGGAACAGACCACCTTTTTACGGTTATTTTCGAGACTTTGAAAAGATGGATTTCATTCGTGAATAAGCATACATTCATCGCTCTAGCGCATCTCGCCGCCTATCATGTTCTATTGCGCATTCGTAATGTATATGTTGAAATCAAACATCGCGTTCTCAAGAATCCGCATGGGAAAAAGCTCATTGACGCCGTTCGCGGCAAGGGTGAGGTTTCCAATCACGGCGTTTCGTTCTATTTGAGGAGGATAGGGGGTGAATAATACTCCGAAAATCTAGTTTGCAAATAGGCTAGAAAGTTGTTACTTTTATAAAGAGGCAGTGTTTATTGTGTGCCATCTTAGCTCAGTTGGTAGAGCAACGCTTTTGTAAAGCGAAGGTCCTCGGTTCGAATCCGAGAGATGGCTCCAAGATTAGACTTTCCGATTTTTGACC
>CAYIQG010000042.1:2259-4783 GCA_964365535.1 uncultured Candidatus Saccharibacteria bacterium | reverse complement strand
GAAATTAAATAAAATACACCTCAAAAAAATCGTCATACCTCACTAATTACTTCGAAACCGCTAAAGCTACCGGTAATAGCAAGACCTATAATATTTTCAGCCAGCTTTTGATTTTTTATCTTTCTGGCAGTTTCATTGAGAGTTGCTCCGGAACCAAGAGCATCATCAATAAGTAGAATAGTTTTATACTTTTTCGCATCATCAACAATAATAGTCCCCCTCGCGTTCTCGACACGATCTTCGAGCCTATTAAGCGTCTTTTGTGGAACAGTAACTGGCGTTTTTACTTTTACCAAATTTATGCTTGGAATGGAAAGATTTAGTTGTCGTTCAAGTTCCTTCATAAGTTGAGTCTCACGCTTAACTGTTGGAGGTATATATCCAACGGCATTTATTTCAAATTTTTTAATGAGAGATATCACTTGAGGTTTGATTTGGTCAATTAATTCCCTAATAAGAATCTTATTCTGACTCTGTTTCGCATAAAGAAGTATTTGACCAAGCTTAGTTTTTCCAAATCGTTCGATGCTATAAAAATCGAGATAAAAAACTTTGTCCACAAATACTTCATCGAAGGTATGTTTTATTTTGTACATTCCATCAATCAGACCATCTTTTTTATACGGAATATATTTCCTAAGAGTCTTTTTATATTCAAGAGCGGTTTTATCAACAGGTAGTTTCTGTTTGTCACACCAATACTCAAAGCCGTGAAAGCCTTCTTCTCTTTCACCTGCGGGAGTAATGACAAGAAAATTATCATCAATAAGCTTTTTCAGCTCTGGGTCAATGTGAACCGTATTAACTAGTTTCTTCTTTTCAGTAAGCAAGTAAAAAACTTTAGGCGACTTCCCTATTTTGTAAATAATATTGTCACGCATGAGCTTATTAATCTGCCTGTGGGTAGCCGCTCGATTGATGCCGAGATAATTCGAAAGTTCAGCAGGAGTTACCTGATCTTTTGACTTCATGTATTCAATAATCTTATCGGTTGTTGTCTCCATAAATCCTACTATATCATATTTTATGACAAGTATACAGTACACTGTATACTGTATACTTTGTTTTGGACAAGACCAAAAACGAGCTGGCTGTGGGACTAGAGATGTGGACAGACGGAATTCGTAGAGGGTAATGACTCAGACTAGAGTTTAGATAAATTTGGAAACTTTAAGAAATTTATTAGATCAATTATTTGACTAATGTTTGACCAATGTACTCCAACTCATCTAAATGTGGTTTAATATCAGAATATTTTTTCCCGCATAACATTCCGCCTGCAAATATCTTATCTTGTGTCACATCAACGAGACAGAAATCCGGCATTTTAAAAGAGTTTTTTCTATTCAGATCCGTGAACTCAAAATCAACAAGTACTAAACCTTCAAGATCATCTTTGAAAACATCTATCTCGGTTTTAACATCTTTATATACAAAATCATATCGGATTTTGCGTACTCTTTTACCATCAATATGAGTCAAAGGATCAAATTCTTCTTTACTTAATCTTATAGTGTGTTCCTCTTGTTCCGATGAATCAGTATAATGAATCGGTTGTTTTTTGGTTATTTCAAATAAATCGCCTTTCTTGCGTATTCTTAATACGGGGTGATCCGCTTTCACAGGAATATAAATATCAATTATTTCCTTATGAGGAAAACTAGATAACCCTTTAGGTAATTTCTTCACTAGATATGTCCTCTCTAATTCAATTTCTATCATAATATATACATACTAACAGAATATTAACTACATGTTTATTTTGACAATTACATTACAATATTCAGTTTCGGCCATTTTTCTTTCCAGCGTTTGCTGGTTACTCTGTCTTTATACGACTCGGAATCTGAACATCTTGGATTTTTCCTAACAATCAAATTCACAAGATCCTCAATACCGAGCGGAGCATGAAGTCTAAGATTTCCATTTTTATTTATAGACACGGCAACACAAGTCGGTATTTCAACCCAATCTGCGAGAGCTTCTTCGGTGTTTTTGTATGGCTCCCTGTTGTGCCATGTATGAGTATAAGCTTGATTTACAATCTCCCAATTTACTCCAGTTTTCTTTTTTATTTCTTTTGATAATTCTATATCTTTATTTTCATCAATATTATCTTTATCAAAATATATGAGATCAATATCGCGGGTCAAAACTTTCTCATTTTTATATCTATGTAAATAATCCCAAACCTTATTCCTTACAAATCCAGCACTAATCATCCAATCGGGTAAATTTAATTTTTCAGCAATATGCAAAATATTCATCATCCATTTATCATCTTCTATAATTTTGAGAATGTCACATTCGGTCATTTAATTAATTCGAGTACATGATTATTTCCTCCTCAAAACAACAATATTCCTCCCTTCATTATATGGCTTCCTTTCTATATCAAAATCACTGAATGAACTGACATATTCCCATTTACCAGTTTCTTGCGCCTTTTTAACAAATTCATCAATTGAATAAATCTTTCGTATTTCCAGATGCTCAATTTTCTTCTTTTCGCCGTTATCGTCAA
>CAYIQG010000042.1:0-2159 GCA_964365535.1 uncultured Candidatus Saccharibacteria bacterium | reverse complement strand
TATTTTGGGTTATTATAGACTTTCATGACTTCTCTCGATTATAGGCTTATGCTATCATTTTAATACCGATATATCTTTCTATGAAATATCTTAAACCAACTAAATTAAAAAAGGGTGACATCGTCGCTATAATAAGCCCTTCATGGGGAGGTCCTAGTGTTTTTCCTCATGTTTATGAAAAAGGGTTAAAGGTTTTAAGAGAAAGGGTGTTTTGATAAGTAAATAAAGACCTCTCTATAATTCTTTCCCCAACCTCTCCCTAATCGAAATATTGCTTATAGTTTTCGGGTCAATTAATTTGTTCCATGTGTTATTTCTATTCTTTAGGATTCTAGGATACTATGAACAGTTGCATCTGCAAATATCTTCATTGTATCAAATATCTTAATTGTCGGATGATGTGGAATAAGCAATTGTAAGTCAGTACAAGCAAGTACGACACAATCGAGTTCCTTACCTTCAAAATCATTGATAATACTAATAAGTTCTTCACGGTCTTTATTTTTTTGCTGACCAGTGACAAGGTTCAAAATAAACTTACCCATTTTCGCTTGTTGAAATTCATCCGGGGTAATATATTCAATATTATTTTCTGCGAATGCATTTTCATATTCCAGGTTCACATGTAACCCAGCAACCCTGTGAGAAACCACCGTGTCAACAAGGTATCGCACACAATATACATTTCCTTTTTTGAGTTGGTTTTTAATAAGACAGGAAGTATATACAGTTGCAGAGAGATAAAACAAATAATGAGCTGCAGGAGAAATTTCTCCTACAACTTTATTAATTTGATCTCTACAGATTGTATAGGGAGAAACGATAGAATTAGTAATGCTAGAAGTAGCGTCCAATTTATGCAATTCTTCAGCAACAGATGAAGTCCCAGAGCCATCAAGTCCTGTTAATACAATAAGTTTTCCATTCACGAAACACCTCCAGATTAAGTTGTTTTTTCAAAGAACGAATACTAATTTAACTTATACTTAATTTTGTAACCTGTCAATATTCTTACTTTAAATACGGATTTTTCATACTGAAAGATATTTCAGGGGTACTGTTTATTACTTCTTCGGAAAGACCATATTTCTTCTGAGTAATAACACTAGTTGCACCAAAAATAGCTTGAGCATAGTCAAAACCGAGTTGATCAGCTACTTCTCTAACCTTTTCCTCAGAGCTTGCTTCAATTTCTATGAATGGTTCAATAAACGGCCACTCGTCAATCATAACTTCTACATTACCCACCTTCCACAATTCTCTTTTATTTTCTTGATAGGATTTTCTAGAGCAACCGAGAGTTATTAGAAACTTTACCGCTTCTTCAAAACTATCAACAGTTAAGCAAATCTCTTTTTGATCTTCAATTCTCACACCATCAATAATCTTAATACTCATGGTTATTTTATCCTGCTCATCTCGTACTCGTGCCCATGCACCATTTATTTCATGTCCTTTTGGTAAATAAAAAGCTATTCTTTTCTGTAGAAATTCCGACTTTATTAACTGCGCCCCGAGTTGCTTAAGCTTTCCCCTAATATTGTCTTTATCTATATTAGTGAATTTTGCTTCATACTCAATGTTTGTCATATATTTTCGTTTTTTAAACTTATGCTTAATTATATGTTAATACAATAGAAATTATAAATCAATCAAATCTCTGAAGAACGCACAAAAACTTGACAATCTTTATGTCTCAATGTATCTTACAAAATAGATATGGAGCACCCTCTTAATTAATAACTTTTTTGAAAGGAACATGTAATGAGCTGGGACTTGAAGACAATCCGACTTGGAATGAGTGTTGATGCGTTATGTTTGGCTATTACTGACAAGGGTATGCAGATTGGTAAATGGGCCAATGACATCATTGAAAAAACAGCCTTCAAAGTATCATCGGGAGAAATTGAAGTAGGTCTGTTGGTTAAAACTGTCGGAGAGTTGGGTTTTCAAAACGGAGCCAATTTCGACCAAATTTGCCAAGCTGCACACAAAATACATTTAGCAAAATGCCCAGCAGAAGTTGGCCCACAGCTTCGATTCCAATATCCCGACCAACCAAAAGACGAATGGCTTGTTATCGCCATGGACAGTATTATTGATTCAGTTGGTAACCCAAGAATGTTTTTAGTCGGCCATAATGACCGTGGACGATGGCT
>CAYIQG010000041.1:0-4863 GCA_964365535.1 uncultured Candidatus Saccharibacteria bacterium | reverse complement strand
GGTGAGTATACGGCCGCGCAATTGACACAGGCATATTTAGATGAAATAAAAAAGAGAAATAAAGCTATAAACGCCTATTTGGAAGTATATGAAGACGCACTTGACGCGGCGGAATCGGCTGATGAAAAAATAAAAGCCGGCAAAGCCACATTATTGACCGGTATTCCTTGCGCCATCAAGGATAATATTTTATTCAAAGGAAAAGTCGCCAGCGCCGCTTCTAAAATTCTGGAAAAATATCACGCGACTTATAACGCGACTGTTATTTCGAAACTGGCGCGAGAAGGAGTGGTTTTCCTCGGCAGGACAAATATGGATGAATTTGCCATGGGCGGTTCGACGGAAAATTCAGCGTTTGGCGTAACGAAAAATCCACATGATTTGGAACGAGTCGCGGGTGGTTCATCGGGCGGCTCGGCGGCGGCTGTCGCCATGAATGGAGCTCTTTTCGCTCTTGGTTCCGATACTGGCGGCTCTATTCGCCAGCCAGCCAGCTTTTGCGGAGTAGTCGGATTGAAGCCGACTTATGGCGCGGTTTCCCGCTCTGGACTTATGGCTATGGGTTCTTCTCTGGACCAGATAGGACCTATTGGAAAAACGGTTGCCGATTGCGAAATCGTCTTCAATGCTATTCGAGGCAAAGATACGAAAGACGGCACTACCATTGGCGACGATACTTATCCAAAGAGAAGAATAGGAAAGATAAAAACGATAATAGGCGTGCCAAAACATTTCTTGAAAGGCGATGGTATTGATAAATCAGTTCTCGCTAATTTTAATAAGTCGCTGGATTTATTCAAGGGAAAAGGGTATGAAATAAAAGAAATAAAGTTGCCGAATATTTCATACGCGCTTATGGCCTATTACATCATCATGCCGGCAGAAGTTTCGTCCAATATGGCGCGCTTCGATGGAGTAAAGTATGGATTACATATTGACGGCAAAGACGGTATTGATGATTATTTCGAAACTCGCAGAGCCGGTTTTGGGCGTGAAGTTATTCGCAGGATTTTGCTTGGAACTTATGTTTTGTCGTCTGGTTATTATGACGCGTATTACAATCGAGCCAATGCCGTGCGTAGAATGATTACCGATGATTTTCTGAAAGCATTTGAAGGAGTTGATATTATCGCAACGCCAACCGCGCCTTCGCCGGCTTTCAAAATCGGCGAGAAAACAAATGACCCGGTCGCGATGTATCTCGAAGATATTTTCACGGTTACCGCGAATTTGACTGGTCTTCCGGCGATTTCCATTCCATGCGGTTTTTCCAAAGAAGGAGACAAAGATTTGCCTATCGGCTTGCAACTTATGGCAAGACATGGCGATGAGGCGACTTTATTTGAGGCGGGGAAGGAGTTTTTAGGTGAAAATTAGGAGCGATGTCGTTCCCGCGAAGAGGTATTTATTTTTTATAGCCTGCGAGACTCATGTCGTTAAATTGCAAGAAATATTGGCTCCTGACAGTGTCGCCAATATTTCTAGCAATTTATACTCCATTCAGACAAAATTCTCGGCTATGAAAAATAAATACCTCTTCGCGGGAATGACAAAACAGTATATAATATACATATCATGAATTCTCTGTTGAATAATATTACCGCGTTTTATCCGACTCTTGTGGAATGGATAAAGAATATTGCCGGTTTTTTCATTGGATTTTCGCTGGTATTATCGCTTTTCTTTCTTATTGGAATAATCTATTGCGTTGAACAGTTGAAATATATTCGCGGGAAAGAGAAAGAGACAATGAACTTGAAGGTAGTGCCGGCTTTCGAAGACGTTCCGGCTGGCGATAATATAATGGCGAAACGCTGGGAGAGCGTGAAGACGCATATTGCCACGGATAATCCGAATGATTGGAGACAGGCAATAATTGACGCCGATATTATTCTTGACGATATTTTAAATAGAATGGGTTATCGCGGCGAGAGCGTCGGCGAGAAACTGAAGAGGGTCGCCAAGGGAGATTTCGCCACGCTCGATGACGCATGGGAGGCGCATAAGGTGAGGAACGAAATAGCGCATGAAGGGTCGGCCATGAGCTTGAATCATCACGAGGCGAAGGAGGCGGTGAATAGGTATAAAAGGGTGTTCGAGGAGTTTTATTATATTTGACAGGTAAAAAGCTTAGGAGGTTGGAAAATCCTGCGAGGTTACATGAAATTATATTATACGAACTAGAAATGATGGTATTCTTTATAGAAATCTGTATAATCTCTACCTATGGCTGAAATTGTACTAACAGACCATGCTAAATACAGACTATTAGAGCGCAAAATTGACGTCCACGAAGCCAAAAAAATTGCTAAGAATGGAAGGGTTACAAAAACCGAATCTGATGGTACAATGATTAAAGTAGGATTAAGTAGTAGCGGTAAGCTCTTAGAAGTTGTTTGTAGAAGGGAAGAAAACAACATTATAATAAAAACAGCATACTATGAAAACTAAATATGATAAGAAAGTAGACGCAAAATATATATCGATAAAACAAGGAAAGATTGCTCATACAAAGAAGGAGCAAAACTGGCTTTTGTTTGACTGTGCCAAGAATGGCGATGTATTAGGTGTCGAAATACTAGATGCTTCGAAGCATGCAATTAGTATTTATACCGTTAATGAAAAACTCTTTGGTTATAGTGAAGTAGCATCAGCGCGTGGAAGCGATAATGAGAGTCTTGGGTTATCTGTTAAATCTCCTGAGTACAAAAAGGAAAATCAATTCGTGTCAGCATAAACGATGATTGAACATCCTAAAGAAAAAAATAGTTACATAGAACACGTCAAATGTGTATGGGGTCTGCTTTGTAGTCTTTCTTCAATTGATCAGGAGAGAAATAACCTCTCATTGTTTAATATTATCGATCAATTCAATATTCCAGCAGATTTCTTTATTCAACAAAAGTCAGAAAAGAAGACTCTTTTATTCATGCATCCTTATGAAATAATCCTACTTTTGAGACGAACACTCGATATTGGAATAGCTGACGAAGAGATAGCCGCGGACATAAAAATAATAACTATAGATCCAGACGGGAAGAATCTTCAAGAGATACTAAGTCCCATTAAGTTTCCGAAGGGTATAAGAAGATTAAGGTTTAGAATTACTATGCAAGGTTTGTTAGCGAGCATGGCCGGAGATTATGTGCACCAGATTGAGATAAAATGGACAAATCAAGATGAATTTAAAAAAGTTCTCGAGATACCTTTTGAAGTAAGAGAACAGAAAAAGTCCTTGAGTTAAATATAATGCGGGGATTTATGTTTTCTCTTTCAATTTCAAAATCCTGTAAACGCTTTCATTGATTCTTTCCTCGGAAATCTGACTGCTTCGAACAGCCGCGAGAAGTGCTTCGTATGCTCGGTTGATCGTTTCCGTTGACGCAACATACAAGAGAATATCATTACCGGCTTGAACCGCTTGTAATGCGCTTCTTTCAATTCCGAAATTCTTTGTAATGGCCCCCATATTCATATCATCAGTGATAATAACCCCATCATATTTATAGTCATTTCGTAATATCCCGATAAATACAGATGATAAGGTCGCGGGATATACTGGGTCAATCTTCGGAAATAAAACATGCGCGGTCATAACCATTGATGGTTTTCCTCTTTCAATAACCTCTTTAAAAGCACGAGTGTGTTCAGCAAGACTATTACTATCTACTTCTGAAACAGGTAGATTTTTATGTGAATCAACTGATGTATTATCATGTCCTGGAAAGTGTTTTATCGCCGATATTATTCCGGCATCTTGATAACCTCGGACCATGTTTTCTCCATAAGAGATAATATTATCCTTCGAACCTCGAAAAATTCTGTTATATAAAAACGAAGATGGATTTGTTATGTATTCAAGCACGGGGGCGAAGTTAACATTTATTCCTTTTCTGTGAAGTTCTTTACCTCGTGCTAGAGCTACGCTGTAAGCTTGTTCCGGATTTTGTATTTCAAATTGCGCGGTGATATCTGAATCAGGGTCCATAATACGAGAAACTATTCCACCCTCTTGATCTACGGAAATCAGTAAGGATGGTTGGTTGGTCGTAGAAGCGACCGATTGAAAATGTTCAGTAATATCCGCCACATCGTTACCTTTAATATTTGAATTAAGCAGGATGATTGAACCGATTTTTTTATTTGTGATAAGTCTTTCGAGCGTGGCATTGCTATTATCAGTGAATATACCCACTAGGAACATTTGCCCGATCTTTTGTTCGAGAGTCATATTTTGAATTTTTAGCGCAATATTATCGATTCTTTCCGGAGAAATAGCGTCTTCCATAGTATTCCCCTTGAAAATATTTGGATTTTTTAGGCTAAAAATCAAAGCCAAAAACCCAAGTAGTAATAAGACCAGTATACAGAACGATAGTGTAAATATTACCAGTCTATGAAATCGATTATATGGAATTAAACTCATTGGTAATTAGTGAATCATCTATAATAAGTGCAAAACAAGCATTAAATCGCCAATTAATGAGTCAAGTTAACGCTTGCGTAGAACGAGAACAAGTATAACAATGATGAGAGCACCTATGGTGATTTCAAATTCTAAAGTATTATTTGTCTGTATCGATTGAGTCGGTGCAATGATTTCCGGTATAGGTGCCGATTGAGTATTTGTCACCGACAGTGACGCATCTTTTGTCTGAGGAGGATATAGATTCTTGTCCTCTTGGGAAACAGGTGAAGTATCAGATGTCTGTGTTGCGAATAGAGAAAGATTGCCGACTTCGGATGTTGCCTCCTTGTTATTCTTAAGTGGTAGAGGATTCTGATTATATAGTATGATATTGGGCACTGTGTAGAGGACCTCGCGAGCATAACCCCCTTCAAAACAATCTCCTTTGGATGAAA
>CAYIQG010000040.1:0-4990 GCA_964365535.1 uncultured Candidatus Saccharibacteria bacterium | reverse complement strand
GCATACCAAAGCGCGATAAGCGCGAGAACGAATGATATGATTGAAATTATTATTGCTTTTATAACATCATCCATTTTATTTATGTTCTATTATATCGGTCTTCAAATCGCTCGATATCATTCTCGTCGAACTGCCCGGTTGAAACCTCGAGCAAAACTAAAGGCAAATTACCGGCTTCAATGCGATGGTTTATTTCCCTTGGCACGAAGTATTCACAGTTTGCTTTGGCTTCTATTTTTTCCGTTCCGATTGTTACGAATCCATTTCCGGAAATAATATACCAAAATTCATCTCGTAATTTGTGCCGCTGAAGGCTGGTTGCCTCATTTGGCTTCACTGTAATAATCTTGACTGTCGAGGGAGTATTTCTCGCAAACTCAACAAACTCCCCCCATGGCCGATTTTCACGGTATGTTTTCGGGGATTGCATATTGCTATATATTTTACACTATTTTCCCCATGGTTATTCGACCTGACATGTGTATAACTTTGATTTTCGGGAGGTGAGACCTCCTTTAGAGGAGGTCTCACCTCCCGAAAAGTATGCTATACTGGCTATTATGGCAAAAAGAGCAACAGGAATAGAGAAAAATCGCACTTCGCGGTCTCGCAAGACAAAGAAGCGTCTGGCGAAAAAACACGCGTGGATGAATAAAAAGTAATTATAAAACAGATTTGTGGGCTTGTTCAAGCACTAATCTTTCGTCTATAATAGACGCATGGATAGTGTTATAAACATAATTACTGTTATAGGATTTTCCTCGATGGTGGTGGGGTTTATTTATATTGGCAGGAAACTGCAAATACTCGATGATTTAAAGATTACAGTTGATAAAATAAAAACCAATCTAAAAGTGATCAGTGATTTTCTAATCAAAAAATTTTCTGATTTCAATGTTTCGGAGATTCAAGCATATAGCCCATTTTCTCTGACAGAGGTTGGGGAAGAATTTATACAGAAACTCGGATTCGACAAGGTATTTCAAGATCACAAAGATGACTTTTTTGGTTTTGTTGGCGGTGAAAGTCCCAAACTCAAGTATGATGTTGAAACTGCCGCGATAAAATCAGTCTTCGCTCTTTCAGAGAATGAATACATGAGTTTCTTGAAGATTTTTCTTTATAACAATCCAGAACGAAACTTGAACAATACCGCCCCAACTCTTGGTATTTATATCAAGAATCAATACTTAATGGCGCATCCAGAGATTACTCAATAACAATCTAAATCAATTATCAATCATGGATAACTACTTCTTTTTTCGCAATTCAATACCCAATTCTTTCATTTGTTTTTCGGTAATCTCCGCGGGAGCACCCATCATAAGGTCTCTACCTTCACCTGTTTTAGCGAATGCAATGACTTCGCGAATATTAGGTTCATTTTCAAGAAGCATGACTATGCGGTCAATACCAGGAGCAAAGCCACCATGAGGAGGCGTGCCATATTTGAACGCCTCTAACATGTGACCGAATTTTATTTGCTGTTCTTCAGGAGAAATATTCAGATATTCAAAAACTTTTTGTTGTATATCGGCTTTGTGAATACGAATACTGCCAGAACTCAATTCATATCCATTGAGAACCAAATCATACGAATTAGCCCGAACGGAAAGTAGGTCTTTACCAGACATAAATTTGTCAATATCTTCATCTTTAATTGAACAGAAAGGGTGATGAGCGGCTCCAATATTACCTTCCTTGTCTTTTTCAAACATAGGGAAGTCGATGACCCATATAAAAGCCAGTTCGTTCTTGTCGTTTTTATCTTTTCTCATATCCGGCTTATCATTGCCATATTTTTTCATTGAATCCGCGTAAGTGATGCGTGGAAAAGGAGTTTGCGTAATATTTTTATTCGGATATAAAATTTTAATGAATTCAATAAACATCTTTTCAGTGTATTGCAAGACTTCTTCCTGCGTGACAAATGACATTTCGAAATCCAGTTGCGTGAATTCCGGCTGGCGGTCTCCTCGGGTGTCTTCGTCACGGAAACAACGGGCGATCTGAAAATATTTTTCAAAGCCGGCAACCATGGAAAGTTGCTTGAATTGCTGTGGCGATTGCGGAAGCACATAGAACTTGCCGTTCTCAAGTCTTGAAGGAACAACATATTCACGCGAGCCTTCTGGTGTTCCTTTCATGAGTATTGGTGTTTCAATTTCTACGAAATCATTTTTATGCATATAATCTCTGAAAAATGAAATGATCTTATCGCGGTTGCGAATATTTTTCTGCATTCTCGGCCGGCGCAAATCGAGGTAGCGATATTTGAGACGAACTTCTTCGCTAATGTCGGAACCATCGCTTCTCACATCGAATGGGGGAGTCATGGCTTCATTCAAGACTTCTAGATTCTTCAACTCGATTTCGATATCGCCGTTTTGTTCAATCTCACCAGTCTCTTTATTTTTGGAAATCATTTTCTCCGGTCTTTTATTGACAATGCCTTCGGCGCGCACAACCCATTCCGACCTCACCTTACCGGCAATTTCATATACTTCTTTATTATTCGGCAAAGCTACCGACTGTACTTTCCCGGTCATATCGCGTAAATCAATGAAAATGAGTTTGCCGTGGTCGCGCCTGACATCTACCCAGCCGGAAACAGATACCTCTTTGCCGATGCTTTCTTTTAAGTTTTTAATGTATATGCGGTTCATGGATACACTATATCATCTCATAAGGCGCTTGACAAATAATGGTCGGTTGGCGCGCTTTTTCTATTTATGTTATAGTGCCATATGTCGCAATAATAATTAATTATTAGCTTAAAAAGCATAGTTTATTAATATGAATACAGACAAAAAGTCAAATGGCATAATTATTGCCGTTATCGCGGTTATTATAATCATCGCTATAGTTTGGATAGGTCGTTCTTCTAAAACTCCTGCTCCAATAGTATCCCCTTATGGCGATAATTCGACCACTACCCCAGTATTAGTATCTGAAACAACCAATGTGTCTAGTTCTCTCTCCGAATATCAGAATGCCGAACTTGGATTTTCAGTAAAGTATCCGAGCGTTTGGGAAAAGGGAGAGACAAATTCCGGAATCACCTTCGTTGTTCCCCTTGACAAGGCTCAAGTCTCAACGGTTAGAAATCTTCAGGCAAATATTCAAGTTATTTCCGCGATTTGCGAATTTCCGCCGGTTACCACGATAAAAAATCGCTCAACTGTTAAGGTCAGCGATTTGTCCTTCAATACGATTTCCATGTCGAACACGGTTCAAGGCCTCTCATATTTCAACCGCATGTATTCTCTGCAAAAAGGAAGCATTTGCTATATGTTTTCGCTTCAGTCTATAACGAAATCCCCTTCGAACAGCGGTTTGACCGGTTCGCAAGCGACCCAAGCGACGAATAATAATAAAGCGATTGTTAACAGTGCCGATACGGCTTTCATAGAAATGGTAAAATCTTTTGCCTTTGTCACTGGTCCTCAAGGCCAAGATGAGACGACAGTCGCTCCGATTAAGAAATAATTAATACAAAAACAATCATGAAGAAAACACTAATAATTATCGGAGTAATAGCGGTAATCACGCTGTTCTATGGCCTTACCGCTTATAATAGTCTTGTGACTATGAAAGAATCGACGAGTGCGCAGTGGCAACAAGTTGAAACTCAGTATCAGAGGCGTTTTGACCTTATCCCGAACTTGGTTGAATCGGTCAAAGGCATTATGGCTCAAGAGCAAACCGTCTTCACGGCTCTCGCTGATGCCAGAACGAAATATTCCGGAGCGCAGACTGTGAATGATAAGGCAATTGCCGCCGGCCAAGTAGAGACATCTCTCGGCCGCCTACTCGCGGTTATCGAGAATTATCCGGAGCTCAAATCGGCAGATACGGTTCAGAACCTGATGACCCAGCTCGAAGGCACGGAAAATCGCGTTAGCGTGGAACGTCAGCGATTCAACGATAGCGTGAAAGCCTATGAAGTTGCCATCAAGCGTTTTCCGAGGTCAATTATCGCCTCGATGTTCGGCTTTGATGATGTAAATTACTTTGAAGCGCAATCTGGCGCGGAAAACGCGCTGAAAGTTCAGTTCTAATGCGCAGAATTATTCTCACCGCAATCATTATTTTCATGCCCCTAATAGGGCTGGCGTATGTTAGTCCAGGGCAACCGACCGGTTTCGTGAATGATTTCGCGAATGTTTTGAGCGCACAAGATAAACAGGCGATAGAAACAAAGCTTCAATCGTTGAAACAAACAACGAACGCGGAAGTTTCGGTTGTGACGATTCCTTCAATAGGGGACGATGAGACTATCGAAACTTATACCACGAAACTTTTCCAAGAATGGGGAATCGGGGTAAAGGGAAAAGATAATGGCCTTCTTATTTTGGTCGCTCCGAATGATAAGCAAGCGCGCGTTGAAGTTGGTTACGGTATGGAAGGAAATATTACAGATATTCAATCGGGAATTATTATGAGGAATGTGATGATTCCCGCTTTTAAGACTGGCAATTATTCGAAGGGAATTAGTGGAGCAGTCGACGCGGTCGTGGCAGTTATTACCAAATCCCCGGAAGCCGCGCGGTATTTGCAAGATGCTAGCGCCAATAATTCCGGCAATTCATCTGGTTCAAATCTAAATCTTACCCCATTATTTTTTATTGTTATTATTTTCTTGAATGTATTCGCCAAGATTCTTGGCAAAACGAAATCGTGGTGGCTGGGCGGCGCGATTGGCTCAATTATCGGCGCGATTATCGGTCTTATTTGGGGTTTTATCTTTGTCGGCATCGGTTCAATCGTAATTCTCACTATTCTTGGCCTGATATTTGACTATTTTATCTCGAAGAATCCCCCGAAATCCGGCGGCCATAACGGTTTCTTCCCCATGTTTTTTGGCGGAGGTAATAGCAGACACGGCGGGTTCGGAGGGAGCGGAGGCTTCGGCGGTTTTGGCGGAGGAATGTCCGGAGGGGGTGGGGCGAGTGGGAGGTGGTGATTAGTTAATGGAGGGTTCGCATAG
>CAYIQG010000039.1:0-5176 GCA_964365535.1 uncultured Candidatus Saccharibacteria bacterium | reverse complement strand
GGCGAAGAAGCGCATCTAGAATTATTCGACTGTGTTTTCGAATGCGTTAAATTTCTGAATGTAAATAATATTACGGAAGAGCAAATACATACATTGGAATCACTCACTGTGGCGCGAATACTTCATAAACTTGGCTATATTGGTGAAGACGCCAAATTAGACGGATACCTAAAGTCCAATGATATTACCGCTCAAATGTTAGATGAATTGGAAAGTAAAAGAATAATTATAAACAAACACATAAATAAGGCACTAAAAGAGTCTCATTTGTGATAAAATAAACAAGTGCCAATAGATGACAATAGCCGCATAGAAGAATTGAAAGAATCGCTCTATTCACGGACGACGCCGGACATACGCACGCGGCGCAAGCTTCGATTCGGGAATACCGAAACGGAAGTCAAAAGCGAATGGGATAGACCGAAAGAGGAGTCATTGAAGCCAATACTAAATAAAGAATACGAAGACCATTCCATGTCATTTTTCACCAAACTACTCATATTTTCAGGAATTTTCTGCATTATAGCCGTCGGTATCGGCGCGTATATCTTCTTCAATGGCGCCAATTTGATTTCCGCGGATAATATCGATATTTCCATAAATGGCCCCGTATCAGTGCCCGGCGGTACCCCCGTGTCTTTCGATATCACCGTCACTAATAAGAACAATATAGATTTACAACTTGTGGATCTGTCCGTGGATTTTCCCGCCGGCGCGACAAATCCGAACGACCCAACGCAAGAACTGACGACATATCGTGAACTTATTGGAGATATTGCCACGGGACAAAGCGCCCATAAGACGGTAAAAGCGATTATTTTCGGAGAAGAGAATACCCAAAAACGGATAGTCACCAATGTTACATACAAAGTCAAAGGTTCATCATCGTCATTTACGAAGGAGAAATCTTATGATATTCTCATAAATTCATCGCCGGTAGTTTTGGCCGTTTCCTCATTCAAGGAAATAACATCCGGGCAGGAATTCGATATAAAAGTGGATATTAAATCGAATTCGCAGGAAGTGCTGAAGAATATTCTGCTTTCCGGCTCATACCCATTCGGATTCACATATATATCATCTAACTTGAAAGTTTCAGCGGATAATACCACATGGCGAATCGGAGATATTCCACCGGGCGGTCGTAAAATAATAACCATTCACGGAAAACTCCAAGGAGAAGATACCGACACGCGCGTGTTTCGTTTCAGCGTTGGCGCGCAGAGTTCTAAGAGCCTCAATACTATCGGCACGGAATATATGTCCGTAATTCAAGAAATTGCCATTCAAAAACCGTTTATAACCGTTGGTATTTCTCTTGACGGCGATACCATGGCCGGTGACGCAGTGGCCGATTTCAATCAACCTGTGCGAGTAGAGATAACATGGTTCAACAATTTGCCGCAAGCCGTGTCTGATGCCGAAATAGCCGTGAAGTTATCCGGTACGGCCTATGACAAGACTTTAATTCAATCGGGAACGGGATATTTTCGTTCCGCTACCAATGATATAATATGGAATCAACAAACTACCCCTGAGCTCGCGTCTCTTGGCGCGGGAGAGAGCGGTAATGTTTCGTTCACTATTACGCCGCGAGATTTGAGCGTACCCGGCAGACCCGTTATAAATCCAACATTATCGTTTTCCGCTAGCGTCTCCGGCAGACGCACCCAAGAGACGGGTGTCGCGGATTCTCTTACCGCCATAGTGAATCGTACTGATAGGATAGGAACCAATATTTCTTTGTCGGGCAGGGTTGTTCGGACGGTTGGCCCTTTCATGAATACCGGTCCCATTCCGCCCCAAGCGGAAAAGCCGACAACTTATACGATTGTATGGGCTATCGACAATACGGCGAATATCGTGAATAACGCGGTTGTTACGGCCAAATTGCCGCCGTATGTCAAATGGACAAGTCAAATAAATCCTTCAACTGAAGATATCGCTATCAATAAAGATTCTGGACTGATAACTTGGAATGCCGGAACTATTGGCACATATACGGCAAACTCGGGACAGAGAAAGGAAGTTTATTTCCAAATCTCCATGGAGCCGAGCGTCAATCAAATCGGCAGTTATCCGACTATTATTGGTGATGCCGCTCTTACTGGCGTTGATAACTTCACCGGAGCGACAGCCGACAGTGTCCAAAGCTATTTGACGACGAGGTTTAGTACAGACCCTACATACAAAGATGGGCAGGAGACAGTGGTGAAATAATTTCTTGGTGATTGGATAGTTTTGGTATAGAATATCTTCATGACAAAAAAGACGGATATGATGGAATCAATAATCTCGCTTTGCAAGCGAAGAGGCTTTGTTTTTCCGGGCTCGGAAATTTATGGCGGTTTAGCGGGGACTTGGGATTATGGCCCGCTCGGTGTGGCGCTCAAAAATAATATAAAAAAGACTTGGTGGAAACGATTTGTCGAAAATCGTGATGATATGTTCGGCATGGACGCGGCGATACTCATGAACCAGAATGTGTGGAAAGCGAGCGGGCATGTAGGTGGTTTCTCTGACCCATTGGTAGAATGCAAGAAATGTAAATGCCGTTTTCGTTCAGACCAGCTTATAAATAAAAAAGAATGTCCTGATTGTGGTGGAGAACTTGGCGCGGAGAAACAATTCAATATGATGTTCCAGACTCATGTCGGCGCGGTTCAGGATGAAACATTAATTTCATATTTAAGACCGGAAACGGCCCAAGGAATGTTCGTGAATTTCAAGAATATTCTAGATTCACGGCATCCTAGATTACCTTTTGGCATGGCGCAGATTGGCAAGGCTTTCAGAAATGAAATCGCGCCCCGTGATTTCCTCTTCCGCGCACGAGAATTTGAGCAGATGGAAATAGAGTATTTTGTGAGTCCGAAAGAATGGGAAAAAACCTTCGAACATTTCCGTGATGAGATGAAGTTATTTATGAAAGATATTGGCTTGAATATGGGGAAAGTACATGAGCTCGAAATACCAGATGACGAGCGCGCCCACTATTCGAAAAGGACGATTGATTTTGAATTTGATTTTCCTTTTGGAAGAAATGAATTGTATGGTTTGGCATACAGAACTGATTTCGATTTGAAGCAACATTCAGAGTTTAGTAAAGTTGATTTGTCTTATTATGACGAAGAAACAAAGGAGAGATTTCTTCCGCATTGTATTGAACCATCGTTTGGTTTAGATCGTACCGTATTGGCAATACTTACAGATGCATATACTGAAGATGAACTAGGCGGTGAAGTTCGAACATATTTAAAACTTGCTCCATCCATTGCACCTTATAAAGTCGCGGTTTTTCCACTTCTCCGGAATAAGCCGGAACTAGTCAAGAAAGCCGAAGAAATATTCAAGGTCATAAAAAAAGAAATCCCTGCCACTACTTTTGACGACAACGGCAATATCGGCAAGCGTTATCGCAGACAAGATGAAATCGGCACGCCATATTGCGTGACTGTTGACTTTGAGACTATTGAGACAGGGAACGGAGTAACGGTGAGAGACCGAGATAGTGGAAAGCAGGAGAGGGTTGAGGAAAAAGGACTAGCCGATTATTTAAAAAATAGAATTTCCTAGTTTCAACTAGTTTTTAGATATTTATATGATATACTGCTATTTATGAGGAAAAACCCTTTTCGCACAATGTATAATCTTGTAATTAGAACCGAACCAGAGGGCGGCTATACTGTGACTGTTCCTTCATTGCCGGGTTGTATCACCTTTGGAAAAACGCTAATTGAAGCGAAGAGAATGGCATTGGATGCTATTAAGCTTTACCTTGCTAGCATGATTGCCCACGGAGAGAAAGTGCCGAATGATATCAACACTTATATTTCTCCTCTCGAAGTTCAATATGCCTAGATTACCAACCCTGACGCCACGAATAATAATTGGAATATTACTTGAACACGGTTTCGTTCTTGACCGTACAAGCGGAAGTCATAATATTTATTTTCATCCTCTTGCAAAGAAAAGGGTGACGGTGCCAATGCATACGAAGGATTTGCCGAAAGGAACTTTATTGTCAATTATTAGACAGGCAGGGATTTCAAAAGCTGACTTGATTTAGAACATGAGTTTATCTGTGTTATAGTAACCCCATGAAATTCTCCAAAAAAATACTGAAAAATGGCTTGCGCGTCATTACTGTCCCGATGGCCGATAATCCATCAGTGACAGTCTTGGTAATGGTAGGAGCTGGTTCGAAATACGAAACGAAAAAAGAGAGTGGGCTATCACATTTTCTGGAACATATGGTTTTCAAGGGAACGCCAAAAAGGCCGAAGGCAATAGATATTTCCAGAGAATTGGACGGTATTGGCGCGCATTATAACGCGTTCACGGGGCAAGAATATACCGGTTATTATGCCAAGGCAGACGCGAGGCACGCCGATGCTATTTTAGATGTTGTATCTGATATGTATTTGAATCCGTTATTTGACGCGAAGGAAATGGAAAAAGAGAAGGGGGTCATTGTGGAAGAAATCCGCATGTATCAAGATTTACCGCAAAAGCATGTTCATAACATATTCATGGAGCTTGTTTATGGCGACCAGCCGGTTGGCTGGAATATTGCCGGAACCGAGAACATTGTAAGGTCTTTCACGCGAGATGAACTCGTTTCATATCGAAAGAATCATTATGTGAGCAAAGCGACAACAGTTATTGTCGCCGGTTCATTCAATGAAAAAGAAATGATAGAGAAAATAGAACGGGCGTTTAGTTCCGTTTCAACAGATTCAATGAAAGATAAACTGAAAGTAACCGAATCGCAAAAAATCCCGCGGATAAAAACTTCATTCAAAAAAACCGACCAAACGCATCTTGTTATCGGCATGAGGACTTTTCCTATCAAAGATAAAAGGATTCCAGCCATGGAAGTTCTGTCGACGATTCTCGGCAGGGGAATGAGCTCCAGACTTTTTTCGAAAATGCGCGACCAGCTCGGTATTTGTTATTATGTCAAAACGAATCATGACCCGTTCACCGACCATGGCGTGCTGACTATTTCCGCCGGAGTCGATAATTCGCGCGTGGAGGAAGCAATAAAGGGAATTCTTGGTGAATGTGGAAGACTAAAGACGGAATTGGTTTCTCCGGCTGAGATGAGAAAAGCAAAGGATTATATTGCCGGAACAACTATGCTCGAGCTCGAAACATCCGACGCGCGCGCCGA
>CAYIQG010000038.1:3521-5251 GCA_964365535.1 uncultured Candidatus Saccharibacteria bacterium | reverse complement strand
GGGGTTGGAGACGGAGAAGGATTGGGTGAAGTCGTTGAGAATGGTGAAGATGTGGAAGACGATGTAACTGTCGATGGGGGCGCTGTAATTGGCTGAGCTATTGACGCGGGTTTAATTTGACCGAGCGGTAAACTCGTCGCGTTTACATAAGCCGTTCTCATTATTATTCGCGTAATAGGGTCATTTGGGTCAGAAATATAATTACTTACTCTGTAAGAGTACCATGTCTCAGTGACGATTATATCGGTGTCAATATATGATGTCTCGCCCACGGGTAAAAAGATTCTTCTCGGAAGAATTTTCAATTTGGGATTTTTTGACCGGTCTATGCGTTCTATTATGATTGCTGTCTGATTGGGCAGAGTAGAATTCTTCCAAGAAAGAGAAATTTGTCCGCTTTGGTCAGAGACGGCGACAAGGTCATACGGATACGGAATCGGAGTATTTTTGATATTGATAGTGGCGATAATATCGGTCCAGCCGCTATTCTCCGCCCCCACTTTCAAAGTATATAAACCGGTCTCAATTTCTGGAGGAATGGAGTAAGAGATATTCTCGGTGTCAGCAGAAGAGATGTCATAAGAAGAATATTTTTTATTCTGGTCGGAGATTTTAGTGAGCTGTAAAATATTGTCGGTTTGAGAAAAGCCTGAGCCGGAGATATTTATAATATCTCTGGTATCTGCGGAAATAGACACAGTCTGCCCAACCGCGGCTAGTTGCTGGAGAACATCGGTAAAAGTCATCTTGTTCAGGAATGCCAGCAAATATGGCCGGTTTTTTTGTGAGACACGTTTAGCTACGGTGATTGAATTGACTTTGGGTACAAATGCTTTTGGAGGTATACCTTCTTTCAAGGTTTCCATCGTGAGGCATTCGTTCCAATGTTTGGAAATATTTTCCCGGGTGAACGGCTCACTCTTTAGGCCGGTTATGATATAACCGCAGTCTATGACATTAAACATGTAGTTATCTGCGCTCATGTCCGCCCAATTCGTGTTCATTTCTGATTGACCCATAATTCCATCTTGGCTTGGGCGATAGTATACTTCCGGTATGAATCCGTTGGTAGACATCTCATACATGCACCCAGCCACACTCTTTGAACCATACAAGATTCCATCAGTTCCCCGATAGTCGCGCAAAGGCTTTGGGGAGCAGTTATAATAAGGTTTATTCAAGTCGCCCCGCGCTGATTTGATGTATTCGTCCTGAAGCCCTCCAATTGAATGGCCCAGTTCATGAGCTAAGACGATACCTGCCGAGCCCGAAACATAGTAGAGATTAAGGAAAATTGTTTTTCCGAACTGGAAAGTCCAGGCCGGTAAAATTATTGAGTCATTGAAGAGAAATATATCAGTTTCCGGGGAATCGTTTGCGCAACTGGAAGAAATTACATTAGTACTCGCGTCAAGCCCAAATATCACGGGAAAATCGGGGTTACCTGTTGGAAATTTCAGAAATTTTGAATCATCATATTTTTTCAGATCCGCATAAAAGGAAAATGTGTCCTTAAGGGTCATAAAAGGATCATATCGCAACAAATCGTCCTTAATCTGGGCTGTCAATGTCATAAATTCTTTTGGATCAGAGACATTATTTCCGCGCAAAAATACGATTTTTTGCGGACCGCTTCCGGAAAGCTTCGCACAACTTGTAATGTCAAGAGGAATCGAGTTGCTAATCCCATTTCCATTTACAATGCGCAAAAGGTAATTACCCGCGGGAAA
>CAYIQG010000038.1:0-3421 GCA_964365535.1 uncultured Candidatus Saccharibacteria bacterium | reverse complement strand
ATGAAGGCAAGCCTGTTATTGCTAAGATACTAAGAACTCCCAAAAGAACGCTGAAAAACCAGAGATTTTTATAGTTCATGATTTGATTATTATTTATTATATCATAAGGCAGTCTGGTTCATAAATAACAAATAGGAATGACAAGCCACGGCTAGCCCGCGTTAAAGACGCTCATCGCTTTTTCTCGCCCATCTGCCACAATCATTTCCACGGCATTCGACGCTTTCTCTGCAATTTTCTTCAAAACTTTCAATTCATCCTCCTTAAATTTACCTAGAATAAACTTCTCGATTTTATCATCGCCGTGCGGTACTTTCGCCTCCCCTTTTGAATTCGCCGGAGCCGTGCCGATGCGAATACGCGTGAACGCTTCCGTCTTCACGGCTTTGATAATAGATTCGAGGCCATTATGTCCACCGGAACTGCGATTGTAAGAAATCTTCACCCGTCCTAAAGGCAGATTGAAATCATCGTAAATAACAACAAGTCCTTCCGCCATTTTCTTATTTTTCACCAGTTGTCCAACAGCCTTGCCGGAATTATTCATGAATGTTTCCGGGGCGACAAGAGTCGTGTTTACCTTGCTTTTGCCAATTCCGATTTCTACATTCGCGACCAACGCGTTTAACTTCTTATCAAATTCAAACTCTTCTTCGCATTCATTCCTAATATAATCAAGCGCGATACGACCCGCATTATGACGAGTATTTTCGTATTTTTCTCCCGGATTGCCGAGACCGGCGATAATATATTTCATGGCTGGCATTCTAGCATAATATACCCTATAATGCCCGCATTATGAAAATCCTAGTCGTTGAAGACGATCGCGCCGTCGCCGATATGGTCAAGAATGGACTCGCCAGCGATTCATATACGGTTGAAATCGCGAAAGACGGAGCGGAAGGGTCATTCTTAGCGAGAAGTTACGAATATGACGCGATTATACTAGATTATTCCCTACCGAAAAAAGACGGCTTGATAGTATGCGAAGAAATCCGCCGAGCCGGCAGGGTTACGCCGATTATTTTCCTATCCGCTACTTCCGATATTCCGGTAAAAGTCTCCGCGTTTGAAAAAGGCGCTGATGATTATATGACAAAACCTTTTTCAATAGAAGAATTGAAAGCTCGAATCAAAACGGTAGCGCGGCGCCCGGCACAAGTAAAGAAGTTACCGCTACAAGTAGCCGACCTTATGCTTGACCCCATAAAACAAACCGCGAAAAGAGGAAAGAAGAATATTAGGCTAACGCGTAAAGAGTGGAATTTGCTCGAATATATGACGCAAAACGCGGGAACCGTTCTTTCCAGAGCTATGTTGCTCGAACATGTTTGGACAGCCGATAGCGACCCTTTATCCAACACCGTTGAGGCGCATATTCGCAATGTCAGGAAGAAAATCGCAATCAGAGGAAGACCGGAACTAATAGCTAATGTTCAAGGTAGAGGGTATGTTATTGATGAGCCGGAGAAGATACGGAGGTTGATATTAAAATGACGGTAAAAAATTCATACTTTTTTCATACTTTTTTTAACAAAATTTCATTCTTTTTTTATCCTTTTTTCATACTTTTTTGAACATTCCTTCATAACTCATTTGATATGCTTCCCATGGTTATGAGTCGAAATAACCATTAATAATCCATCTTTTGTGATAATCATGGCGCGAATCTTCTCAATAAAGAAATGAAATAGTTTCGCTTCATACCCAAGTTCTGGCAGAGCTTGGGTATGAGCGAACAAATATTATGATAGATTTTATTTGGTATGCGTTGGTTCTTACACTCGTTTGCATAATGGCTTGGCTTCATAATAGAGAAATAAACAAATCAATCGAACAAGCGCGAAAATCTGAAAAACTATTAGCGGGTGAACGCGATATTTTCGAAGACGTTATACGCAAAAGAACGAAAGAACTCATAGAATCTGAACGGATGAGAAGCATGGAACTGGAGAAAAACGCGAGGTTTGGCGAATTGTCGCGGGGGCTCTTCCACGACCTTATGAATCCGCTATCGTCTTTGACGCTTTTTATCGAGAATATGACCGCCGAATCGGAATATTCATCGGATGAAACAAGAGATATGATTAATAAAACCATTGCCGCTTCCAGACGAATGGAATCATTCATGAATAGTATTAGGCATGCGACAACTGAAACAACCGAAACGGATAAATGCGCCGATCTTGCCACGGAATTATCGACTGTTTATGATTTGCTTGCCTACAAGGCCAGAATGGCCGGAATAGAGATAATTATTGGTAGATTTAACCCTATTTCAATAAAACTAAATCCGTTCAGATTGCATCAGCTCTTTTTGAATTTAGTTTCAAATGCTCTCGACGCGTGTATAGCTTCCATGGAAAGATATAAACAAAATAATATGAGCGGTATTGTCAAGATTTTAGCCGCAAAAGATAAAAGGAAAATTGAAATTATTATAAAAGACAACGGTTGCGGTATTTCGGAAAATAAAATCGATGATATTTTCAGCCATCCTTTTACGACAAAATCAAAAGGTACGGGTATTGGTCTCATTACCGTGAAAAAAATAATGAACGAGGAACTTCATGGGACTATTTCGATGAATAGTAAGGAAAATGAAGGTACGATCTGCACTATTACTATTCCAATATTAGGTAAATAGCGCGCTATTCTTCTTTATTTCACTCTGCACATCACGAGCCGCCTTGCGATATTCACAATAATCGCAAACTCCATTTGATTCAGGTGGCTTTTCTACCATCAGACATTTTTTGATATCAGTAAGCGCCACCTCCACCCAAGAATCATTACCAGTATAAGGTAACAAATCTATGTCAAATTCTAACTTTGCGTCAAATGCTGTGCGGTCGGTCTTGCCATTACAATAGACGAAATACCCAGTCGAAGATACTTTAAAACTATTCATGCGAAAAAGCCATTGATATACCTCCATTTGACGCTTGTAGCTGATCTGCCACTCTTTATCCAATGTCACCTTCTCTTCTTTGCTCGTAGACTTATAATCAACGATAATAAGCTCTCCTTTTTTATTTATCCAAATATCATCGATGGCGCCGGTAACCAACAAATTTGTCGGCTTATGAATATATCGAATACCTTTGAAATTCTCCCGCCAAAGATTCAAATCTTCATGTTCAAATGGAATCACATCCTTAAGACCATATGCTTTCATAAGAGGGTGTGGCTCCTTCTTCGCGCGGTGAATATCAAACTCTTTTTTCAAGAGCGCATCCACGGCGGAATTGAGCGCGAATGGAAATCCAGGCGGTCGGGCCACTCCAAGACGGCAATCGAGATAAAAACAAAGCGGGCAGTTCATGAACAAATCTATCTTAGACCGACTGACTCGATATGGTTCTTTACCAGCAGGGTCAAAAAGCCCTCGCGTCTTCCTGGATTTGTAGTATTCGCTCAT
>CAYIQG010000037.1:0-5287 GCA_964365535.1 uncultured Candidatus Saccharibacteria bacterium | reverse complement strand
CATTATACCCTACTATCATCACCCCCACCTCTTTCGCTATTCCAACATCCGTTGAAATAATCTTACATCCAGTTGCTTGCGCTTCGACTAGAGTCATGCCATATCCCTCATAAAGTGAAGTATTCAGGAATATATCCGCGGTCTTGTAATACGAAGCAATTGTTTCCTTATTTGCCCATGACCCGAATATCACAGAATTCTCAATTCCAAGCCGCGCGGATAATTTCTTCAATTTTGTTTCTTCCCTACCCTCGCCAACTATTACTAACCCAGTCTTAGGTAATTTCTTCAAAACTTCCGCGAACGCGCGAATGGCCAGCTCAATATTCTTTTCTTTCTCCAACCTTGAAGCCATGAGAATAATCTTCTCAAACTGTGGATATTTTTCATGAAGATCGGCACTTTCAATAACTGGCGCGTTCTTTATCCATTCAACATCAACGGTAATTGGTCTTATTGAAATTTTTGATTGATCAATACCAACTGTCTTAACTAGATAATCTCTTATCCTACTTGAAACAACCCTTATCGAATCCGCTTTCGGTAAATATGAAAGCGCTAGTGACTTACGAATCTTATTCCCAATCGTCTTCGCGTAATTCGGACTTCCAATATCCGTATGTAGATTAATCTCCAAAGGAATATCGTATTGTCTTTTAAGAGAGATCCCCGACATGGCAGTTAAAAACGGGTCTTGGCAAGTAATATTCGTAATATTCCGCCGCTCTAAGATGAATCTGCCTAACTTCATGGCACCAAACACATAAAACCACTGTGAAAAATTATTCGTCGGATACACCCAACAATTCGGCGCAATGCAAATTTCGGTAAATCTCATATTCTTTTTTGTGAATACGATGATGTGCACCTCTCCCCAATCTTTGGCGTATTCAAACACCCGCACTCTAACAGCGCTTCCTTCTTCAAATATTTTTCTATCAGTTGATATTATGAGTAGCTTCATGGTTTTTGCATTTGTTCAATAAGACTATTCAATGTATTTTCTATTGAAAAAATTTTGACTTTTTCCTTTGCTTCAACAACTATTCTATTTCGGAAGGCCAAATCATATGAAAGGCGTTTTATATTGGTAATGATCACCTGTTCATCATTCGGAGCTATCAAAATTCCACTTCTCTCATTATCAATAATTTCCGCCAGATTACCAATATTCGTGGTAATAACCGGCGTGCCAACAGCCATAGCCTCCACTATTTGGAACGAAAAACTTTCGAAAGAGGTATTCAAAACAAAGATATCGCTTTTTTGTATTTTCTCTATTAATTCTTTCCTTGGAATCTGTCCTAACAAACATACCCTATCTTTAACATCGTCTTTTATAATCGTGCTTTCGAGTTCATCTTTCATTGGTCCGTCTCCCGCAATGAACAGTTTCCAATCAGGAAGAAAACGCATCATTCCAATTAGTGTTTGAAATCCTTTCCATGGAACGAGACGGCCAGCGGAAATAATAGTCTTAGAATTATATTTATTGTTAGGCTCTGGAATATCTGAAAAATCAATTCCGTTATAAATACAAAAAACCTTACCTCGATTCTTCACCCATCCAGAAACAAGATTCTTGAAGTACATACTTGGCGTAATAACTTTATCCGCATTATTTACCGTAATTTTTTGTACCTTTCTCAAGAATTCAACATGCCTAAAATATTTCTTATTCTGAAATTCATCAATAGAATCGGATATTCCGTACCTTTGTACCGCCTGTTCCCATGCGTAATCTCCAGGCACACGTACAAAAAACTTTTTACCGAGAATTTTCGCGACACACAATGAAGGAAAACCAACACTGACAGTATCTTGAGCAAAAATAATATCAACTGAAAAGGCTTTTACAAATACAATAAAAAAATATATCGAGTGCCTAATTATTTTTGGATATTTTCTAACTCGTCCGAAAGAAACCACGAAAACATCAATTCCCCTTTTTGGAAGCTCATCAAAAAGCAATTTTGAATATGTCGCCGGACCTCCTATGTCCGGTGGATATATTCCTGTGGCAACCAGTATTTTCATGATTAACAGTCTAGCAAAGTACATGGAATTTTGTAATGCCTTGTATTCGTCCGCCACTTTTTAGACTTTATGAAGTAGTCTGTTCGTTTGCTCGCGTATTTGCAGAATGCTACAATCAAAATATGAAAAAAATAATTTTAGTCCAGCCGAAAAACGGCCTAAATGATACCATTTACGCACCGCTTGGGCTTATTAGTTTAGCCGCTTATATCCGTCCAGCTTTCCAGTCCAAAATTATTGATTTGCGTTTTGATTCTCCGAAATATCTTTTCAATCAAATAAAAGAAACGAAACCTCTCATCGTCGGTTTTAGTCTGTTAACCGGCAGTTGTATCAAGCAGGTTATATATGCGTGCAAGGAAATAAAAGAAAAATATCCCAAAGTCAAAACGGTCGTCGGCGGCATACATCCAACATTTTTCCCCGAACAAACGCTTACTAACCCTTACATTGATTTTGTGGTGATTAATGAGGGCGAAAAGACTTTGTTGGGGCTATTAAACGCTATCGAAGGTAAAATTAATCTAAATCAAATCGCCAACCTCGGCTGGAAAGATAAGAAAAAAAACATTCACATCAATCACGGTATGGAAGAATTTATACCTATGGATGAACTGCCTACACCGGCATGGGATCTTGTCGACGTTGAAAGATATGTAAGAGTGCTGTCCAACGCGCCAGATGAATGGGTCGCGCCCGGCGAATCGCCGTCCAACAGAGTTCTCAATATGTATTCCAGCAAGGGATGCCCCTTTCCTTGTAGTTTTTGCTATAACCTATTTTTCAATAGGCGGCAATGGCGTTCTAGAAATGTCGAGAAGACTGTAGCCGAATTTGAAATGCTTAACAAAAAATACGGCATAAATTACTTCATTGTTCATGATGACAATTTCGTAGTTGATAAAAAAAGAGCGCTCAAAATCGCCGGGCTTATCAAACAGAAAGGTATGAAGATCAAATATTCCATTGACGCTAGAATTGACGCTTTTGATTATGAATTTCTGAAAAGACTGAAAGAAAGTGGCATGTGTGAAATTCGTGTCGGCTGTGAGAGCGGTTCCAACCGCGTCTTGAATGAAGTCATACAAAAACGTATCACTAAAGAACAGACCTTGAAGGCCGTGCAAGTCGCCAAAGATTTAGATTTGAAGCTGATATTATCTTTCGTTATTGGCTGGCCAACGGAAACCATCGCGGAAAGGCAGGAGACTATTGATTTAATCTTACAAATTCAAAAAATCAATCCAAAAGCAGCTATTTATCCTCTTTGGGTTTATATTCCGTATCCGGGCACGAATCTTTTTAAACAAGCAGTGCAATTGGGATTCAAAGAGCCGCAAAATTTAGAAGCTTGGGGCAATTATTTTTGGAGCAAAGCCCATATACCTTGGCTCAAAAATCCGCGTGAATATGAGATGATACACGAACTGAGTTCATTCATTTGGTACAATAAAACTTGGGGAGGATTGGGCAATCATTCACCGAGAAGCGTTTTAAAATTTATGTTTATAAAATGTTTTAGGCCGTTACTTCTTCCTAGATTTAAATATAATTATTGGAAATTCCCCATAGAAGCCAAAATGCTTATTTGGCTTAAGAATCATATAAAGCGCGTCGTCTAATCGTCTTTAGGCCATATTTTTTCACCTGTTTCATTATTGATAATGATAATGGCGCCAGATGCGCATTCTTCGGCCGCCTTAAGGAGTAGTTCTTCGTCTATTAGAGCATTGTCAATAATTTTACTTTTCATTTGTTCGTCAGAAGTAAATATTTTTGGCGCTATTTCATTACAAAGACCACAGCCAATACAAGCTTCATAATCAATAGTTATGGAATATTTATTGCTTTTCATGTTTATTTATAAATTTAAGATCAAAATTTGGATTACCAATTTCTTTTAAATGATTTCCAATCAAAACCCCATTTTCAATCAAAGAGACTAACGAATTAAGTTCATTGGACATATTAATCATCGTTGCTCCGACGATTCGATCATTAACAACCCGAAGTTCAGTGTAAGCGCCATGTTCATATGAACCGCGAGAAATAGTTTTTTTGTTTTCGCCAAGAGGACTTGTATCGCCAACGAAGCAAATGGATAAACCTAATTTTTCCGTAGAATAAAAGGTTGTTTTTCGATACGAAGAGCGCCTACCAACCATATTCATTCCGGCAATTTTACCGTGAGTTCTGGCATTAGTCCAGTTTGCGAGCTTTATATGCCGGTCGCAGATAAGATCAAAGTATTCGGCACAATCTCCCGCCGCCCAGACATCTGACATATTCGTTTCCATGTATTCGTTGGTCAAAATACCCTTATTGCATTTTATTCCAGATTCTTTCACCCAATCCAAATCACAACGCGTGCCAATAGCGGCTATTATTGTCGAGCAAGAAATGGTTGTCTGCTTGCCTGTTTTTATATTACAAATATTTACTTCCTCAATTCTTGACTTGCCAATAATTTCCTTAACCAATGACTCGGTATAGATTTCTATGCCATTTTTTTTAAGAGCATTTTCTATAAATCGCGAAGAGATTTCATCGAAAGTAGACCGCCAATACCGCGGGGAGGCAATTACAGAAATAACTTCCCTTTTTAGTTTAGTTAGAAGGTCACAAAACTCAATAGCAATAAAACCTCCTCCAACCACCAAGACAATTTTTGAATCAATAATATGTTTCTGTATTTCTTTTGCTTGATCAAGATTATGGAGATATAAAATATTTTTAGCTTCCAATGATTCCAGTCCAGGAAGAGGTAAGGGTTGCACGCCTATGGCCAAAAGAAGTTTGTCATATTCTATATATTTACCTGAAGCGAGACTGATTCTTTTTTCTTTCGTATTAAGCCCGATAACTGTCTCATCGCACGATAAATCAATATTATTTACCGGATACCATTCTGGCTTTCTCAAAAATAAAGTTCTAGGAGCGCCGGCGTTTTCATAAAATTCCGGCTTGGAGAGAACAATTCGAGAATACAAGCGATGTGATTCATTGCTCAATATTACCAAAGTCCCATCTTTGTCGTACTGACGAATAGTTTCTGCCGCGGTCGTGCCAGCAATGCCGCCACCAATAATTAGATATTTATAATGTGTGAGCATTTTCAAATATTTCCTTCATCTCCCCCGCGATTTTCCCCCAACCGTATTTTTCTTCCACCATTTTTTTCGCGTTTCTTATAATATATTCCCGTGACTCCCTATCTTTGATCAATTTCTCAACTTTTTGCGCGATACTT
>CAYIQG010000036.1:0-5319 GCA_964365535.1 uncultured Candidatus Saccharibacteria bacterium | reverse complement strand
GTGGACCTACCGAGAATCGGACTCGGGTCTCGGCAATGCGAATGCCGCGTCATGCCACTAGACCATAGGCCCCATTGAACACACGGAAACTATAGCGGAAAAACCATAATTATTCAACGAATTGAGAAACTTAGTCACGATTAAGCGCCAACTGAATAATATGGTCAACGAATTCATGCGTATCACTGCCGACCGCTCGAAGCGCCTTCGGTATAAGCGATTCATCGGTAAGCCCAGGCAGAGTATTCACTTCAAGAGCGTATATTCCTCTCTTGGGGTGAATGATGAAATCTGAACGAGAATAATGGCACAGACCTAGAGCGCGATGAATCTTTCTCGCCAGTTCCATGAGCTTCTCTTTAAATGAATGAGAAAAAGATGCCGGCACTATTTCTCGCGACTTACCTTGATATTTTGCTTCATAATCAAAGAAAGCAGTCATGGGTCGAATCTCAATGGGAGGCAAAGCGTACAATTCTTGGTCACGGAAACCTTCTATAACTCCACATGTCGCTTCAATGCCCGGGATAAATTCCTCTATTATAATTTCATCGCCATGTTTGGAAGCGGTATTCAAAGCTCGAGACAAATCTTTGTAAGACCGGATGAGCGAGACGCCAACGGAGGAACCGGCTGAAACAGGTTTTATAATAGCCGGCAATATGAAGGTTTGGAATAATTCTCTCACCACGGTATCCGTATTTGTTTTGACGGAATTAGAAGAAAGGATTTTACCATACGGCGTCTTTATTCCATGCTTTATGAATTCTTTCTTGGTCAGCGATTTATTCATGCCTATAGCGGAAGCCATAGAACCCGAACCAGTAAATGGAATGCCATGAATTTCAAGAATATTTTGAATCTTACCGTCTTCACCATATGAGCCGTGCAAAGCGTTGAATATCATATCAACTCGGGGCAAGATATCTTGAATTGATTCTTTCACGCCATCAAAATACCATTGTCCGAAGTTATCTATGAGCAAGTCATGCGAATGATATTTTTCGCTATGTTTTTCTCGGAGCGCGCGCAAAACATTCGCTCCGGTATTAAGAGAGATTTTATATTCAGAACTTGGTCCTCCGCGAAGGACGCCTATGCGAATCATGCGATTCATACCGTGATTTTACCACAATAATACGAAAGTTAATCATTGATATACAACTTATGCTATAATGATGGCGTCATGCGCCAAATAGTCATCAAGGAAGGACCTCTTGTTTTTCTGCGCAATGTGGTCGCCATGGAATTCGTGGCGGCGATATTTTTGTATGTCATATCGCTTGCCGGAAATTACGAACAAACATACATAACATGGGGTTTGGAAAATTATCTGAATTATCGCATATTCCTCATGGTGGCGTTCTCCATATTTCAGATTGTGTACATATCTTCCCTATTCCTAGATTGGTATTTCTCGCATTACGAAATTACCGATAATGAAATAACCAAGAAGTCGGGACTATTATTTCGTCATCGCAAATCAGTGAGTCTGTCTCAAGTGGTTTCCGTTGAGACTTACCAGTCCCCGTTTAGTCGAATGATGAATCACGCGACTATCATTCTGGAACATGGAAATAATAGGATAACGAAAATAAAGAACGTTTCCAATGTGGATGAGTATATGCATATAATAAAACAGATGGTACACAGTTCATCCGGGAGATTGCTTTCGCGCGATGTAAATGCTTTATTGGAGGAGGGCGAAGGACTTTTCGTGGAATTCAAAGAAACGCTTAGATATGATGCGCGAAAAGGCGAAGTTAGCAAAGAGATGGAGAGAATGGTTTTGAAAACTATTGTCGCCTTTCTTAATGCCGATGGCGGCACTCTTGTAATTGGCGTGAATGATTCCGCGGAAGTTATCGGGCTTGAAAATGATTACAAGGCTTTGCCGAAAAAGAACAGAGATGGATTTGAAAACCATTTAAGCATGCTCATAAAGACGATGATTGGATTGCCGGTCACGAAATATATTGACGCGAAATTCGAGAAATTAAACAACAAAGATATTTGCGTAATTTCCGTAAGAAGGAGCCACAAGCCGGCTTATTTGCATAACAGTGATAAGAAAGAGGAATTTTTCGTCCGCGTCGGCAATTCTACTCAACCATTTTCCATGAGTGAAGCGGAGGAATATATTAACACTCATTGGAAATAGTTCAGTGAAAACAATTCACTTTCCGCACATCGCCATGACTTCAGCGACGATTTGGTCAAGAGAAACAGCCGCCTTGACCAAGAATTTTTGGGCGCCTAAAATTCTCGCCCTCTCTATATCGCTCGGTTTGCTCAAATTGGACAAAATCAAAATTGGGACTTTCTTAAGTTGAAGATCCAATCTAATCTTCTGGAGAAGGTCAAGCCCGTTCATTCCCGGCAAGACAATATCTATAATAATAATATCGGGAATCGTGTGTTTCAGGCGTTCGAGCGCTTCATTGCCGCTTTTCGTGAGTACTAGATCAAATCCGGAAGATATGAATTTCTTCGACAAAATATTACCGATGAGCTTATCATCCTCAACCCAAAGTATTTCTTTCGCGCTAATCATACCGCTCTTTTGACTTTGCTGTTTACCCCTTTCATTGTTGAAATATCTATCTATTCTTTCCAAAATATAATCAGACTGGCTATGTAGCGCCAGAATAAATTCAGCGACGCTATTTTCCGGCACGCGGCGCATATTTATCGGAATCCCTTGAGTGGACATGAAGAAAACCGGTATTTTCGCTAGCATCGGTTCCTTGCTCTTTTGCGCTAAAATCTCATAACCTTCGGTTCCCGGCACGACAATATCGAGTAAAACGAGATGTGGCAAAGTGTTATATATTGTTTTCACTCCTTCCACGCCATTCTTCACTAAATTCACTTCGTAACCGCCCTTTCTTATCACATCCGCGAGACGCTCACCGAAGGAACCATCTCCGGTTATTATCAATATTTTTTGTTTGAATCGAAATGTTGCCGATGAAGATGAATCCATGCCGATGATTATAGCATACTTCGCAAAACAACAAGTTCGTCTCTTATCAAAGCGGCCGTTTCAAAATCCAATTTCGTCACGGCAACTTCCATCTGTTCTTCTTTTTGTTTCAATAGAAGTTTTGGAGTGGATGATAATTTGAATGAATTATTAATCATAAAATCACACTATATCTTGTTAAGAAAAAAAATGCTAATATCCATCTAGAGGTATAGCTTATGAGGAACCCCATCATTGAGATACCGCCATCTCCTTTCAAACACGGCGGACCAGAACATCACACTGGTATCAAACATGACGGTGAATCATCTCCGGAATCAACAACCGAAGGTACATTGAAAGCATGTGGTATGATTCTTGATGCGATTGATCCTCAATTGATACTCGAGAGCCATCAACAATTCAATTCAACCTGTAGCAATCGACAACTCGATTTACCGTTGAGTTGATTCCACGGAAAAATCATAGGGCCACTGAACTCAAGAGAGTAGTGGCTCTTTATTTTCTTAATATCACCCTTTTGACTGCTTCGTAAACATCTTTTTCTCCCATATTGTAATTTTCGAATAATTCTTTCGGCGTACCGCTCTGGCCGAAAAGGTCATTAACGCCAATAAATTCTATTGGCACTGGAAAATGCTTGGCGAGACATTCCGCGACCGCCGAGCCCATTCCGCCGGCAATTTGATGCTCTTCGATAGTTACCAATGCTCCGGCTTCATGCGCCAATTTTATGACAGCGTCTTCGTCAAGCGGTTTTATTGTCGAAAGATTCATCACCGCGACTTTTTTTCCTTCCTCTTCCAACCTTTTGGCCACAAATAAAGCTCGATACAGCATTGCGCCTGTGGCAATTATTCCAACATCTAATTTTCCATTTGACTTATAAACTATCTGCGCCTTCCCTATCTCAAACGGCGTCTCTTCGGTGGTAATAACCGCCGATTTCTCTCTGGCGAGTCTGATATAAGTTGGTGAATCAGTCTTCGCCATTGCCATTATCGCTTTCTTTGCTTGAATAGCATCGCAGGGTGAAATAACAACCATTCTTGGCAGTACACGCATCAAAGCAATGTCTTCAAGTGCTTGATGACTACCACCGTCAGCCCCCACATTCAAGCCCGCATGCGAACCAATGATTTTCACCGGCACATTGTTATAACAAATGGTCGTTCTTATTTGCTCCCAATTCCTGCCGGGACTAAAAACCGCATATGAACCGACAAAAGGTATTTTTCCCATCGCCGCCATGCCGCTCGCGACCGTCACCAGATTTTGCTCCGCCACGCCCACTTCGATGAATCTGTCGGGAAACTTTTCCTTGAATGCCTGCATCTGCACAGACTCCGCCAAATCGGCGCAAAGTCCCACCACCCTCTTATCTCTTTCCGCGGCTTTGATAAGTCCTTCGCCAAACCCCGCGCGCATCGAAACACGCTCGATGTCTTTGTCGAATAGTTTGGGGTTAAGTTTTTGTTCTGAATTAATCATGTATATTCCGATACATATGTCTGACCTATATAATTCCTACCGCTTTCCTCGCTGCTTCGATTTCTTTCTCCGCCATCGGCACTTTTCCATGCCACTGCCACTTTCTTTCAAACTCCGGAATACCCTTTGAAGGAATGGTATAAGCGATAATAACCGATGGTTTATCGGAAACAGAACGCGCCTCACTGACCGCGCGGTCAATATCGGTAAAATTATGCCCGTCAATCTCCTGCACATGCCAGTTCCACGCCCGCCATTTATCAACCAATGGATTCAAAGGCATAATATCCTCCGTAAAACCGCTTATTTGAATATTATTCCTATCAACAATTACAGTTAAATTTTGTAGCTTCTCTTTGCCGGCAAGCATCGCGCCTTCCCAAGAATTGCCGCAATCCAGTTCGCCATCGCTCATCAGGCAATAGAATTGTTTGCCAGAACTTTTACCATTATCTATCCTATCAGCCAAAGCCATGCCAACTGTTTGTGAAAGTCCTGAGCCAAGAGGTCCTGAGGATGTTTCGAGCACTGGCAGAAAATCGCGATGCGGATGACCTTGCAGAGGCGAACCGAATTTGCGCAAAGTTTTCAAAGTTTCAAGTGGAAAATAACCGGCATGCGCCATAGTCGCGTACAAAGCAGGACAAATATGACCATTTGAAAGAACCAATCTATCTCGATATTCCCAATTCGGTTTCTTTGGATTATGTTTCAGGGCATAGAAATATAAATAAGTGAAAATATCAGCCATATCAAGTGAACCAGCTAAATGTCCGGATTTCGCTTTAATCAGCATTTCAACAACCGCTCGGCGTATTTCTGCCGCCTTTTGCTCTAGGAAT
>CAYIQG010000035.1:0-5326 GCA_964365535.1 uncultured Candidatus Saccharibacteria bacterium | reverse complement strand
TTATGGATGATTTTTACTACAAATACTTCGCTTTATTCGCCAAATGTCCATCATAGGTCGTCGCATAATGCATATTCCCTTTTGAGTCGGATAAATAGAACCAATATTCGCTTTTTTTTGGTTGAATAGTCGCGAGGATTGCATTCATACCGGGATTATCAATCGGCGTTGGCGGCAAACCTTTGTGCAAATAGAGATTGTAAGGCGACTCAACTTTTAGGTCATCCAGAGTAAGCTGGCTTGAAATTTTATTCAAGAAATAATAGAAAGGCGGGTCAACCTGGAGCGGCATGCCAGCGTCAATCCTTTTCCATAAAATTCCCGCTATTATCTGTCTGTCATTGTCATTATTGGCCTCTTTTTCCACGATTGAAGCCATTTTCACGATATCATCTATTTGCCTTCCCGATATCATAATTTCCGTTTGAATTGTAGCCGTCTTTCTTTTAAAAACTCCTTTCATCTCATCAACAATTTCTCGCGGCGCGACATTCGGATTGAAATAGTATGTATCCGGGAATAAATACCCTTCTTCTTTCTTCGCTAAATCCAAGAAGTTTTTCGCATCGAAGTTTGGAATATTTTTCGCAAGAATTCTGGAAATATCTTTCGAACTAGCCCCTTCGGTAATCATGACTTTTAGTTTCTCCAGTCCTTGAATGCCATATGAAGTTCTATAGGCAATTCTTAATATGGATTGCGGTTGGTCAAATAGATAATCCCCCGCTCGTACCCCCTTCCCGTCATGAAGTAAAATAACATAGATTTTATAGAACAACGCGGACCTGATAATTCCACTCTCTTTCAGCTTAGTCGCCGTTTGCGAAACCGTCATATTTTTTTCAATTGAGATAATCTTACCTATCGGAAAATTCCCAGGCGCGACTGAGTAGAAAACTACGCCACAAATTAACCCGGCTATTATGATACCGATTGAGATGAGAGCAGTTCGATATTTTGTTATATATAATTTCATTAAACAGGCAGATTCGCCGGCGCTTCGGCTTTTTTCGATGGAACCCTCGTCAGATTTGGCGTTGCCGATACAGAACCCGGAAAATGATAAATAGTCGCCAATTCTTCCGTATTCATGACCATTGGTACGCCTTTGAACGGCGGAAAAAAATACGAACGGCGCTTATAGGCGTCGAGTGCTAGTCTTCCGTAACGATTGCGCCTCATATTATGAAAATCTTGCCATGGATTATCGAGTTTCGGATGCCATTTTTTATCATTCGGTTTAAAACCATTTAAATTATTCGAAGAAAAATGCTTGAAACTACTAATGATTCCACCCAGACCGAAGGGTGTATTGAATTCATTTTTTGGCGCTATGTATAAAGCACGAATACCGACATCGAATGGATGCTTCATCTGACTTCTTTCTATAGCTTTAGCAATTTCTTTTTCTCCTTCTGATATTGAAGGAAGTTTTGTAATTTCTGTCATCTCATCTTTTTTACCCGCGGATTTCGTAATTGGATCACGCATTAAAATTTCATTAACTTCTTTTTTCGCTCCATCCTCCCATTGATCTGTTTTGTGAAACCAGTCACTCAACTTCCTCTGCTGTTTATGCGCCATAATAAGTATTTGTATCCATACCTGTTGATTGACCGGCACACTGCCAAGGAATTCAAGAAGTGGTAGCATGGGGTCGACTTTAAATTCTTCCTTTGGGTCTTTATCAAGACCGTAATCAATATAAGTCTTAATTGGAAAATGATCTTTCTTCGCAAACTTGAATTCACCCGCCCATATTCTCGTTACTTTTGGGTCAGGATGCACGCTTCTAGTATAATCTTCAACCTCTCGTATTTCTATTTCAGGAAATTGTGAATACAATGCGGACATAATTCCAGCTTTTCTCTGTTCTTCCGCCCACAAAAAGAATTTGACTGTACCCTCAATGGAAACAAGTTCAAGAGAATACCACGGCCTTGTTTCACCTTTCCAATATTGCACATATTTACCACCATCAGATGTATTGTGCAAAGACTGCAAGAAAACTTCCATCGCCTGGGGGGACTTGAATGTATCCTTAGGCAACTTCAATTCAAGCACAACATATTTTGTCGTGAATATTTGCTTGGACCGAACATAATTTACCCACAAGTCCCAAAATATTACGAACAAAATTACCGCCAAAAAGATTGGCGCGATAGTAATTAAAATATTTATAACATTGACCAAAAGATCCGATTGAATTTTCCCCGTTAGAAGAGCTATAGCTTGTGAGACGGTCATGACGATATTCTAACACAAGGTGGCACTTTGATTAAATTATAAAGCCGGCACTATCGAATATTTACCGTCCTTATCGCGCTTGAAATATTTCGGATTCTGCAAATTGACGGCGATAGTATTCTCCTTCACATACCTCTCTTTCATCACCTTACTAATAATCTCTTCCTTCGTCATAGCACTGCCATTCTTCTCGAGAATAATACGGATAACATCTCGCACCACGCCCGGCATATAACCCCATTCGGCGAGGGCGTAGAGGCCGCGGCCGACCAAGACGAAGCGCTTATCTTTTATCAGTTCATTATGGGTTGTCGCGACATGCGCTTTCTTATTGAAAACTTGGGTGATCTGCTTTGCCACATCCCGGAAATGTATCGGCGAACCGTGTTTCCTAATTACTAGAAAAGCGTAATCTCGTACTCCTTTTGTCTTGATATTCGAGGAATTAGAAGCGCCCCAATCTCCGAGCGCGTTCTTGCCGACATTCTTCGATATCGCCAGCCAGCGCTTTATTACCTCCTGATTCTTGTATTTTTCCGAAATATCTTCAATATGATGCAAAAATTTATTGACCATATCGGATTCCGGCAAAAGGTCATCGGTACTTAGACTGCCATATAATTTTCGGAGAGCGTCTTCGACTTTCTTGGCAAGCTCTTCGTTCACATGCCAACGATGGCGGAAATCATCATCTTCTTTCAGTTTCTTGAATGGCTCGCCGACAACTAGGAGGAAATGAGCGTGGTTTTGCAGGCTCCTGTCTTTCGAAATATGTCCGAGGAAATCATCTTCGACTACTATGCCACCGAGCGAATGCAGAAGTTCCTCAAGTTCCGAAAAGGTCGCTTTTTCCTGACTATATTCTTCGGATTTGTGAACATGGTCTATGCCATAATTCTCGATTTGGCGCACGCGTTCGCGCGTGATACCGTATTTCTTGCCAATAGAGTCCAGCGTCATCCTATGCGTGTCCTTGCCTAGCCCATAACGAAAAACTAGAATATCGCGAGCGCGATCCGGGAGCGATGACAATAGTCTCTTCACGACTTGTTTTGGTTTGAATGATACGGTTGTAGTAGCCATATTTGTTAATTAAATAATACCAATAATCTATGCTAATGTCTATATTTCTATCACCTTGTCGTTTGTAAGTCAAGGGGTCGCGCAAAATTAAAAAAGAACGCAGAATATTGGTCTGCATTCTTCGCGAATGATACTCATAGTTTACTGAAAAATTTTGCGAGGGTTCTACCTCCGCACGGCGCGCATCTACTGCCATCGTTATAGCTGTTTAGCTTGCATCCACACCTCCCGCAAAAATGTTTTCTAATATTTCGTTTTGGCTTTTTACCGGTCAATTCATCCTGCGGTATGGCTTGTGGAAGAAATGCGCCGAAAGCCTGCTCCATACCAGTATTTGTGTTCATAAAAAGGACTTTTGTGAATATACTACTCCAATCCTTACGAAATACAATAGCTCTATTTCTTACTGCGATATAACTATGCTGACTACTTTATTTTTGACTATCACGATTTTTTTTATCTCTTTTCCGCTCACCCGCTTTTGAATTTCCGGCAAATTCAATGCCTTACTCTTCATATCTTCATCATTTGTATCTTTCATTGTCTTGAATGTTCCGCGCACTCTGCCATTCACTTGAACGGCTATAATAACCTCATTGTCAACGATTAATTTCGAATTATATTTCGGCCATTCAGAGATATGGATAGATTTTCTGTTCCCGAGAGTTATCCACAGCTCCTCGGCCACATGTGGCGCGAACGGCGCGAGCAGTTTCAGTAATATTTCATAATGTTCTCTGGAAACTGTTTGTGTTTTTTCAAATTCATTTACCAATATCATCAAAGCACTTATGGCGGTATTGAATCTCATCGCTTCTATGTCTTCCGTGACTTTTTTTATCGTTCGATGCACGATTTTAGCAGAAACAGTCTCGCCTACTTCGCCGACCACATTTCCACGAGACGAATCGCCCCGCTCTGCTAAGTCTCGTGGAAATGTGTCGGCTTCGTTTCGAGACTGTTTCTGCACAACACATTTCTTCAATCGCCAGACTTTTTCAACAAACCTTCTCGCGCCAACCATGCTATTAGTATTCCACGCGATTTGTTGGTCAAATGGTCCCATAAACATTTCATAAATTCGCAGAGTATCAGCGCCAAAAGTTTTCACGAGGTCATCCGGATTGATAACATTACCAAACCGTTTTGACATCTTCCTGCCGTCTTCACCCATGATGAGTCCGACATGTTGTAACTTTATGAACGGCTCAATCGTCGAAACCGTGCCGATATCATATAGGAATTTGTGCCAGAATCGCGCGTAGATGAGATGGCGCGTGGCATGTTCGGCTCCGCCTATGTACACATCTACTGGCGCCCAATATTTCTCTTTGTTTTGGTCAACTAGAGCCTTACTATTCTTCGTATCCATATAACGCAAGTAATACCAGCATGAACCCGCCCACTGCGGCATAGTATTTGTTTCCCTTTTTGCCGGACTTTTGCAAACCGGACACTTGACATTCACCCATTTGGAAATAACGGCAAGCGGCGATTCGCCCGTTCCCGTCGGCTCATACGATTTTACTTTCGGCAATTTAACAGGCAAATCCTTTTCTGGCACAGGCACTATTCCATGCCCTGAAGGATTCAACTTCGCGCAATTCTCGCAATGAATGATTGGAATCGGTTCGCCCCAATACCGTTGTCTAGAGAAAACCCAGTCGCGCAATTTGTATTTTGTAATTGATTTACCAAATTTCAAAATCATTTCTTGCTTATCTGCAAGCACAATTTCCTTTATAGGTAAATTGAACTTATTGGCAAATTGAAAATCTCTCTTATCATGTGCCGGCACGGCCATTACAGCGCCAGTACCATAATCTGCTAGAACATAATCTGCTATCCAAACAGGCACTTCTTCATTATTTGCGGGATTCATAGCTTTTACACCTTTCAATTCAACGCCAGTTTTATCTTTTTTAATATCAGTGCGCTCAATTTCAGTTTCATTTTTGGTTCTATTAATGTAATCCTCTACTTCCTTTTTGTTCTC
>CAYIQG010000034.1:4166-5362 GCA_964365535.1 uncultured Candidatus Saccharibacteria bacterium | reverse complement strand
ACTAGACCCTGGAATGTACCCGGCGCTGATAAGAAAGGCATTTATTCTCTTCGAACCCTAGAGGATGGCAAAGCTATTATGGGTGCTATTAAAAATACAAAGCGCGCGGTAACAATAGGTGGAGGCTTTATCAGTTTCGAAATGGCAGATTTACTGAAGCTAGCCGGTTTGGAAACAACAATGATTCTGCGTGAATCGTATTTTTGGGAACCTACTTTAGATGAAGCTTCGGGACTAATGATTGAGCAAGCGCTTACAAAAGCTGGAATTAAGATTGTGAAGAACGCGGAAGTCGCGGAAGTTATTGGTAATGAATCAGTTGAGGGCGTAGTTCTAAAAGACGGCACAAAAATCCCATGCGAAATGATTATTACGGGAATTGGTATTGTGCCACCGCTACTTGATTGGGTGAAATCTGCCGGCGTGAATATTAAAGACGGAATCTTGGCAAATGAATATTTAGAGACTAATATTCCCGACATTTATACTGCTGGTGATATCGCCGAATACAGAGACCTCATTCTTGAAGAAAATATTCAGCTGGGTAATTGGGTTAATGCTCAAGAACAAGGCAGAATTGCGGGATTAAATATGGTTTCAACTTCGACCTCAAATTCAACTCCTAATACCAAAACTCCTTTTAAGTTCGTCTCTTTTTACACCACCCAAGGAGTTGGCATAAGTATTGCTTTCATCGGTGACGCTCGCCCCGGTCCAGACCGTATTATAATACAGCGTGGCTCGCCGGAAATAAATTCATACGCGAGAATCTTAATTGTCGGGAAAGAGCTAGTTGGAGCAACGATGATCAATCGTACCAGTGAACTTACGACAATAGCGAAACTTATTGAAAATAATGTGGATGTATCGGAGAAATATAAGGAGTTGGGGGATGTAAGTTTCGACTTAAAAAGATTATTGGATTAAATCATCACCCGCGCGTCCACGACTACCGCTTCCGTGTTCGTAACCATCACCGGGTTGAGGTCAATTTCTTTTATCTCCGGATGCTCGGTGGCAAGCCGTGAAAGATTCGCGATAATATCGGCGAGCGCGTTGAAATCAACCGGTTTTTCGCCACGCATACCATTCAAGATACTTACACCTTTAATCTCCCGCATCATTTGCAAAGCTTCATCTTTACTGATTGGCGCAATGCGAAGCGAAGTGTCTTTAATAGCCTCCGCCAAGATTCC
>CAYIQG010000034.1:0-4066 GCA_964365535.1 uncultured Candidatus Saccharibacteria bacterium | reverse complement strand
CACTGATTAATTTGGTCTTTTCTTTTACAAGAATTCCCGTAAGTGAAATGTTGTATTCATTTAGGATTTTCGTCATTTCGACAAAGTCCATCATCTTGGAAACTGAAACCCGTGAAGATTTATCCGAAACAGATTTAGTATAACTAGACTTTCCTGGATTCCCGCCTTCGCGGGAATGACAAAGAGCAAGATTATCCAAAGCCTCCACAGCATCTTTGGGAAAATTGAAATTAACCAATGCGTTCCGCTTCAAATATTCAAGACCTGCTTGAATCGTCGGACCGCCAATAAAAACAGGAATAATAGGTTTCTTGCTCCTATATTGAACAATTAATTTCGCCGTCTCCTCAACTTTCGTCATCATTTGCGGAGTAAGCATGAGGATAATCGCGTCAACTCCTTTTTCATCAACTAAAATCTTAAGAGCATCCTCATACCTGGAACTCAAGGCATCGCCAATAATATCAACCGGATTTCCCACGGCCGCCATACTTGGCAAAACTTTTCGGAGAGCTTCTTTGGTTGAATCTGAAAGCTCGACTAATGAAAGTGAACGCGATAAATCAATGAGGTCGGCGGTAACGACGGAAGGTCCGCCGCCATTCGTGAGAATTACCAGATTCTTGAGAGGCTTCATAATTCCAAGCTGGAATAGTTTCGCCATATTGAAGAATTCACGAATGGATTCCACGGCAATCGCGCCGCTCTGTTTCAAAGCCGCCGAGAAAACAGAATCCGCCGGCGCAAGCGAACCGGTATGCGACATAACCGCCTCCATACCTCTTTCGCTTCTTCCAGCCTTCAAAACCACAACCGGCTTTGTCTTTGTAATTTCCGAAACCAATTCCATGAATCTCTTGCCGTCCGAAAGTTTCTCTAGATAAATAAGAATTGCTTTTGTATTATCATCTACCGCCAAATATTCAAGGAATTCGATTTCAGATAGTTGCGCCTCATTTCCCAGACTTATGAATTTGGAAAATCCAACATCTTCTTTTATCGCCATGTCGAGAACCGAAGTTCCAAGCGCGCCGGACTGGGAAAGAAAAGCGATATTGCCTCTAATGGGTTTTTTCGCGCCGAATGAAGTATTGAAATCGGCGTGTGAATCGATAGTTCCGAGACAATTCGGACCAAGCAAGGCAATTTTGAATCTATTTGCGATCTCTTTCACGCTATTTTCCAATATCTTGCCAGCCTCACCAATTTCCTTGAATCCAGCGGAAATAATTATTACATTCTTTATTCCCCTTTTCCCGCATTCAGTGAGTATTTGCGGAACGATATCGGCACGAACCGCGATAATCGCGAGATCGATCGGAAGTCCGACATCCGAAACCGACTTATATGTTTTGAGTCCTAGAATTTCACTTTCGGAGATGCTCACTGGATAAATTTGTCGGGATGTCCGACATCCCGAAAGATTGGACATAACCGCAGAACCGACCTTGTTTTTGTCGGATGAAGCTCCGATAACTACTACAGATTTTGGATTAAAGAAATTGTTTAAATTCATATATTATGTATTTGCCCCTCAAAAGTCGCCTTCTCCACATTATAGAATATTCCAAGCGGTACTTTGTCATTGTCTCTATTTACCAGTTCCATCGCTTTTTTCAAATCATTAACTGGCTCTTTTTCATCTATCCAAAATATTCTCTCCTTGAAAAAGTCTATGGTATCGAAGAATGTGATACACGGCTGAATAATATCGACAAATGAAAAGCCTTTATGAATAACGGCGGCTTGTATCACTCGTTTTGTGCCTTGAATGTCTCCGGCATAAGTGCGCGCCACGAAGGTCGCGCCGACCGCGAGCATTGCGAGCAAGGGGTTGAATGGCTCTTCAATACTGCCAAAAGGGGTTGATTTCCCCTTGAAACCTTTCGGGCTTCTAGCGCTGGCTTGGCCGGTAGTTAAAGCAAATAATTGATTGTCATGGATAAATATTTTAATATCAGAATTACGCCTGGCGGCATGTATTAAATGCTCCAAACCTTCGGAATACGCATCACCGTCTCCGCAAGAGCCGATAACCGTTAGGTTTGGATTGGCGCATTTGATTCCCGTCATTGCCGGAATGACGCGACCATGGAGTCCGGTAAAGCTATTCGTATTCAAATAGTCGGTAATTTTGCCGTGACAGCCAATTCCCGCCGCCATAACGACATTTTCAATCTTCAATCTATTATCTTTTACCATATCTTCAATAACTTGTCTCAAAGCAACCAGAATCTGCGAGTTCGGGCAACCCGGGCACCATGTTATTTTCGATTTTGTTGTTAGGTTAATTGAGTTTTTCATTTATTTGTTTCAGCAACTCTGCCACCTCAAAGGGCCTCGAATCATATTTTAAAATATTATCCGTTACTTCAATCCCCGTCTTTTCACGAATAAGTGCCGCCATCTGACCGTTATGATTACATTCAATATTGATTATCTTTTCGGCGCCTTTTAATTCTCGCATTACTTTTTCAATATCAAACGGTTCAACCCATAATATCTGCGCTAATTTCACGGGTTTATTCAAGTACTTGACCACCTCCATAACTGGTCCTTTTGTTGAGCCCCAAAATACGATTATATTTTTACTATTCGTATCGCCGTAAACTTTGACAGTCTCGCGGTTTGACAATTCCTTAAAAAGCGTTTCCGTCTTGGCAAATCTCTTATCAATCATCGCTTTTACCGAATCGGCTTCATCGGCGGTAATCCCGGATGAATCATGCTCATAACCGGTAATCTTTACGACGGTGTTCGATGTTCCTGGAAATGCCATTGGAGAAATCCCGTCGGGAGTAATTTCATAACGGCCATAATTACCATCCATGTTATCTGAAACCTTTCCATGCTCTATTTTAATATTCTTTGAATCAAGCAAACTAGTCGCCGAATGTTCTGAAAGTATTTTGTCCAAGAGCACAATTACTGGCAACTGATACTTCCAAGCCAGATTTAAGGCATTAGCGCCCGCGAGAAATGCTTCTTCGGCATCACCCGGCGCAATAACAATTCTAGGAAACTCTCCGTGTCCTGAATGGATAACCATTTGCAAATCACTTTGGCTTGAATATGTCGGCACACCCGTAGCCGGAGCTTGACGCTGGGAAACGGCGATTACCAGAGGTAATTCAGCCATGCTGGCAAAACTAAAAGCTTCTTGCATTAAGGCAAAACCGCCAGTAGCTGAACCAATCGCCACTCGTTTGCCGGCATACGCTATTCCTAATGCCATATTTATTACCGAAAGTTCGCTTTCTGGCTGAATAACTTTAACTCCTGATTTGTTTTGATTACCTGCCAAATAATGCAAAATACCCGTCGCTGGCGTCATCGGATATCCGATATAGAAATCGAGACCAGCCGCTTCCAGCCCTTTGCCAAATGCCGTATTTCCATCAACAACTTCTTTTGATAACCCCCCATCGCTTCTCATGGGAACAGTCTCGCTTACTTCGCCGACCACCTCCCTCCGAGGCGAATCGCCCCGCGCTGCTAAGCCTCGTCGGGAGGTGTCGGCTTCGTTGCTCGACTGTTCCCGCCCAAGCGATGGGGCTGACGATTTCGAATGCCGAAAATTCATCTTTTTCAAATGTTCATAACCGATATCTGCAAGTTTGATATTCGCCTCCAGCCTTTTTTCCTTGAATACTTCCTGCAAAACTTTTTGCATCTGCGGAAAATGTAAACCGAGAAGATAACAAGTCGCGCCCAAAGCGACGGAATTCCGAGTAATCGGAGGCGCGCCGAGCTCTTTTGAAGACTCTAACATCGGCACAATCACCGCGTTTGCTCCAAATTCCTTAATATCATCAGGCTCGAATGAATCAGCGAAAATCACCGCGTTCTCATTCAATTCATTATTGTGAATTTGAATGGTCTCTTCATTCAAAGCAATGAGAACATCCAGTCTTTCGTGGTCGCACCAGACCTTTCCCTCGGAAAAACTTATTCGCGAAAAGTTATGCCCGCCGCGAATGAGGGATGGATAATTAAAAGAAATAAAAACTTCATAGCCGAGGTCACAGAGGAGAGCGCCGAGACTTTGCCCAGCCTCGCGCACGCC
>CAYIQG010000033.1:4263-5421 GCA_964365535.1 uncultured Candidatus Saccharibacteria bacterium | reverse complement strand
TGTCACTTTTATCGAATAGGAGTATTGCTTTTGTCGGACATGATTCGGCGGACATCATGAGCGTCGCATCGTCCACGGCGTCGGCACCAATTACCACCGCTTTATTTTCATTATCCAGTTCATAAGTCGCGCCGGATACCGCGATACAAGAAGCCGCGCCGATACATAGGTCGCGGTTTATGACTATTTTTCCAATATTAGAACCCTCTTTGTTTCTCGCGTATTCTTTTGTATTTGACATTTTTATGAGTGGTTATTTGATTAAAATTATCTCTTTTACCTCTGGAACCTCTTCTTTCAAGAGTCCTCCTAACATCTTATTATAAGTTAAATTAGCCAAAGAACAATGTGTACAAGCGCCGGTAATTTGGAGTGTTACTATGCCTTTTTTGACGCTGACCAAGAAAACATCGCCACCATGCATTTGGATATAAGGTCGTATCTTTTTTATCACTTTTTCAATTTTCTTTTCCAAAATATTTTTCACGGTAAAATTTGATAAGTTCTTCGACCTTTGGAATACATTCCGGATAACCTATACCAACCTTCGTCCTTTTTTGTATTGCTTCCAATGTAATCGCACCTTCCAGAACCGCTTCCTCAATGTCTGCCTCCGTCACCTTTGTGTTAGGGTCAATGACTTGCGTGCCCTCGACTATTATTCGTTTGAATTGTTTTGTTTTCTTGAACCAATCATTGATTGCCGCGCGTAATGCCTTATCGCCCAGAACGGAACAATGAATTTTGCGGTCTGGGAGTCCGCCAAGCCGTTTCATTATGTCTTGCGGGCGAATCTCCAATGCCTTATCAATCTTCATTCCGCCCTTCTCGGTAATTATAACCGAAAGCATGGAAGTAGCGGCGATTGCCGAAGCACAGCCGAATGTTCGCCATTTGAAAGCAGTTATTTTATCTTTCTTTTGATTTATATTTATCCATATTCGCATCACATCTCCACATACAGGACTCCCAACAATACCCTCGGCGTCATATTTGGCTTCTTTTGGATTTTCCCAAAGTAAATTACGCGGTTTGAAAAAATGACTGCGCACAATCTTCGAATATGCCCAAGCGTCACCGGAATATTTATTCACAACATCGGGTTTAATTTTTTTTTTCATATCAATTTACTTTTTTTCTCAAAAAATGCGGCGTCTG
>CAYIQG010000033.1:0-4163 GCA_964365535.1 uncultured Candidatus Saccharibacteria bacterium | reverse complement strand
ATACGAAGGTTCCAAACTTTGCGAATTGCAAGCGGAACCGGTGTTAACCATAATGCCGAGTTCATCGAGATGAAGAAGCATGGCTTCGCCCTCTATGTCTAGAATTGAAATATTCAAATAATTTGGCAAGCGCTTAATCGGATGGCCATTCAAGACAACTTTCGGTATAGACTTGAATATGCCTTTCTCCAAAATATCACGCATTTTTTTTATCCTTGTTGATTGAACTTTCTTGTGTTTATTATTCAATCGCATAGCTTCGGCGAAACCGACAATACCCGGTACATTTTCCGTGCCTGAACGCAATCTGCCTTGCTGGCCGCCGCCATGAATAATCGGGTCAATTTTTGTGCCTCGACGAATATAAAGGCCGCCAATGCCTTTCGGTCCGCCGAGTTTATGCGCGGACAATGTCATAAGGTCAACTCCGAGTTTCCCGACATTTATCTTCAAATACGCGGCGGCTTGCGACGCGTCGGTATGAAAAAGGGGATATTTTTTAGCGATACCCGTGTCGCTTCTGTCGGGAACAGCTCTTCCTCGCTCGCTTCGCTCCTCGGAAGACTGTTCCCGACTGCGCGACACGGCTGACGCCATCAAATTATCATTTGCCGGAAGCGGCGGGGCGATCATATCGGCGATTTCTCTGATTGGCTGAATTGTCCCGGTCTCACTATCGGCATAAGTAATCGAAACTAAAATCGTTTTATCATTCAAGGCTTTCTTCAATTCAGGGAGCGAAACAAGCCCATCTTTCCCTATGGGCAATTCAACAATATCGAACCCTTCTTTCTTCAAGACTTCACATACGGAAAGAATCCCCTTATGCTCTATTTGAGAAACGATTATTCTATTACCTCTATACTTATTAGCTCTTGCTACGCCAAGAATCGCCAAATTATCCGCCTCAGTCGCCGAGCCGGTAAATACGAATTCATCCGACCGACAATCGAGAAGATCGGTAATGATTTCAGTCGCTTCCGCGATAGCGTGATTTGCTTTACGGCCCAAGGCATAGAGATTTGATGGATTACCGTATTTCTTCATGAGGTACGGCATCATAGTTTTTAGCACTGCCGGGTCAAGCGGCGTAGTTGCGGCATGGTCGAAATAATATTGATGTCGTGACATATGTTTCTATAATGCCACTATACTACAATATTAATATTATGATAACCATCCGCGAATAAGCTCCTTTGTTTCTTCAGGCCCTTTGACTTGAATGCAATCCACGCCAGTCGCTCTGGCGGGATAATCATTGCCTCCTTGGAATAAGGCGTCTCCGACGAAAAGTATTCGGTCAGCGGTGATTTTCAGGAAATCTTCGAGTTTTCTCACGCCGTATCCCTTATTCACGCCTCTCTTTGTAATATCTATTGAAGTGGCGCCGCCCAAACGCACATCGAATTCCGATATCTTTTTTCGAAGAATCTCGGCGATTCTTTCCCGTTTTGCTCTTCCCGGGTCCCACGCGGATTTGAGAACAAGGGGAGCCCGTTGGCCTAAGCCGGAAAATGTAATCTGCGAACCGCGGTCTTCAATAATCGGTCCGTAGATTCTTTCCGGTTCAATATAGCCGCCCATCTTTAGAGATTCATTGAGCGCGGCCATAATCTTTTCTTTTTCCTTTGAAGATAGATGTTCGGTGTATTGTTCGCACCATGTTCCGCGCCAGGTATAAAGTTGCGTTCCCGAAACCGGAAGAAGCAGTAAATTGGCAAACGAATCGGATGAAGTTGGAAACTTATTTAAGAATTGAGTTTGAAACTGCGTATAGCCACAGCCTGAAATGACAGCGACTTTTCTTCTGGCAAGGAGCTTGACTAATAGTTCGGCTATTTCAGATTCAAGTGGCGACTTGCTCGGCGTCAAAGTGCCGTCAAGGTCGAAGATTATCAAATCGTAATTATCTATGGTCATGATATTTACACTAGACTTCGAGCATTTTCAGAAGCGCGCTCATTTTGATTGTCGCGACCCCAATGACAGAATCAGCCGCGCCATAATACATATACGCGGTAGTTCCGCGAACGACCAGACCGCAAGGGAAGACGACATTAGGGACCACGCCTTTGCGTTCATATTCTTCTTTCGGCTCAAATAGAGGAATGGCGGTTCGAGCTTTCACGATTGTCGGGTCTTCGAGGTCGAGAAGAACCGCGCCGACTCTGTATGTCGTACTCCAAGATACTCCGTGATATAGGAGTAACCAGCCTTTTTTCGTCTTGATTGGCGGGGTGGAAATACCAACTTTTCCTCCGTCCCACATCCCGCGCCTCGGATTTAATATTTCTATGCATTCGTTTATTCTTTCTTTGGTGAAATCCAGCGATGAAATATATTCGCCACAAACATTTTCTCCGACTCGATGTAAAATCAAATACTTGCCATCGATTGCTTCCGATAATATCACGGAATCTTTATTGGCGATATTCGGCGGAGTTATAACTTGCGGTTCCGACCACGCGCTCCATTTTTTCGCTAAGAAATCTTTTTTATCAATGGATGATACGGCTACTCTGGGCGTTGTTCCGTCATATGCCGTATAGGTCATGTACAGACGGTCATTTATATTGACAATACGCGGGTCCTCGCAGCCATAGTTGCTTCTGGCGTCCGCGCGCCTTTCGAATGGAGCGCGCGGGAAATATATCGGCTTGTCGGACCTTTCATCTATCGAAAGTCCGTCATGCGACGCGGCGTAGCCAATCGTGGAAACATTCATGTCCGACACGGCGCGATACAATATGTGAACCTTGCCATCGAGTTCTATGGCGGCCGGATTTATTGTTCCATTGGCTTCCCAGAAAACTCCGGGGCGCGGGGATATTATCGGATTACCCGGAAAACGGACGATGCGCGCCTTCTCCGGTTCCAGTATACTGTCTAAAAGATTATCGAGCGGTATCGTGGCAAAAGCGCAATATGTATCCGTGGCGCCATAATAAACTTCCAACTTGTCACCCTGAATAAGAGCGCCGGAAGGAAAAATGATATTCGGCACTTGGCCGACTTTCTCATAGTAAGCTTCAGGAACCATAAAAGGACCTTTTGTCCTGCCGATTATTTTGCGCGGATTTTCGAGGTCAAGCAAGATTATTTCAGTTCCGAATACCACATCGCTTGCTCCATATCTTTGAATATGGGCGTATACGACGAGCCAACCTCTGTCGGTCTTTACGGGTGCCGCGCCCAATTCCAAGTGGTCAGTCGGCAAGCGGCGAATGTGGATTTTATGCGCGTCAACATTTTTGAGCCATTCATTCCAATATTCCGTTTTCCACATATTTTCCGGTTCGTCGAATTCCGCGTAACATATTTCCGAAGGGGGAAGGTCGCTATTCATAGTGAGTAATACGGCGATTTTCCCGTTTATCTTTTCGGGGAACATGGCGATGCCTTTCGCGTTGAATGGCGTGACTTGATGCCTCTCCGTGATTGTATTCAGGTCTTTGCTTAGGGCCACGGCGGTTCTAATATTGTCCGCCGAAAAAGGATAGCCGCCGAGAGCGGTATAGAAAACGTAGTAGGTTCCGTCCAGGAAAGTGACCCGCGGGTCTTCGCAACCGAACTTATCGAATGGGCTGTCGGGATGAACAAGCACTTTGCGGTCTCCATAATGCACGCGGTCTTCGGATATTCCTCGAGCTATCACTGACATCTTGATATGCGGTTCCTTCAGAAGTTGCGGTTCTGACATTGCTCTGTAAATGAGATATGTTTTGCCGTCACGAATTATGGGACAACCGTTGAAAGCCGCCGATGCTTCCCACGGATGGTCTCTTGTGGGAGAAAGTATTGGATTGTGTTCGGAGCGAGTGATAGTGAACATTTTTTTATACTTTTCCGTATCGGAGCAACCACTCCAGAAGTCCCTTCAAAGGCGTATGCGCCACGCAGACATGTTTGTCTCCGCCGCCATAATATACATACAGCGTTCCTTCTTTAACAGTGGCGCCGCAGGCGTAAACGACTCCGGGCTTCCAGTCATTCTCGTACCATGTTTCAGATGTAAGAAGCGGAGCCGAAGATCGTGCCAGTATTTTCTTTGGGTCATTTATGTCTAGTAATAGCGCTCCAAGTTTATATTTATGCGGTTCTACTTTGTTTGTCGCATGATATAGAACAAGCCAACCCTTTTCAGTTTTGACGGGAGAAGGTCC
>CAYIQG010000032.1:0-5454 GCA_964365535.1 uncultured Candidatus Saccharibacteria bacterium | reverse complement strand
TTCTTGCCGTACAAGTAGCTTATCGGCTTTTTCCGGTTCTCGCAACAATGCTTTCGTGACTCTTTCGAGACGAGGCGATTGCGAACCCTTGACTAGAATGATATCGCCGGCGCCGGCAATGGACGCGACATATGGCGCGGCGTCCGAAGAAGAATCAAAACATTTCACATAATCGGCGGGTATTCCGCTTCTTAGGGCCTCTTCCGCTATCATTTGGGCTCGTGGACCAACTGTAATAAGAATATTCACTATACCCGCCGCTTCTCTGCCAATCTTTCTATGTTCATCGGTCGAGAATCTGCCGAGTTCCATCATGTCTCCAAGAACGGCAATCTTTCTGTGGCTGACTTGGCCTATGGGAATATTGGAAAGATTTACCAAGCCGAAATCTTCTTTGATGGCATTTGAAGTTACTTCACTTTTTAATTCTTTTAATGTCTCCAATGCCGACATAACCGCGTCCGGCGAAGAATTGTATGTGTCATCTATGAGCATTGAACCATTAATTCCGGGAATGATATTCATGCGGCCTCTCGGAGCTTCGTATCCATTCAAAGATTTAACAATATCCGCCAGCGGAATATTCCTGACTTTGCCGACAACAGCCGCCGCGAGAAGCGAATACAAATAGACTTTTCCCAAAACGCCATGAGTAGACACAGGTACTTTTTCATCTGCTAAATCAAGAGTGAATGAAATGCCAGATTGAATCGAGCCCATATAATTTTCTCCGCGCGCGGTTGCCGGCATATCAATACCGAAAGTTAATACTTCTATTTTCTTGTCTTTCATATTCTTCGTCGCATTCAGAACCTTCGGTATTTCTCCCAAAGTCATAACCTTGTCATCATCGGCGAATAAAATGAGAGTACCGCCATCTTTGACCACTCTCGCAAGAAAAGCTTTTTCCTTGAATACTTCTTCGGAAGACTTGAAGAATTCCACATGCACGGGCGTTTTGCTAATTCTCGTAATAACCACAATATCGGGATGCAACCATCTCGCCACCTTCCTTATATCGCCGGGATGGTCAGCCCCTATTTCCAGAATAAGACAATTCGGATAATCGACCCGATTTATTATCATCTTGGCGCCAAGCATGATATTTCGGAGCCAACCGGAAAAACTATGCCAAGCATTCGGCGCGCCAATGATTGTCAATGGCAAACCGATTTCACTGTTCATGCTTTTATCACTTTTCCTGGCATAGCGTTCACGGTTTTTCAACACGCAATAAATAGCGTCTTTGGTGGATGTTTTTCCCACACTACCAGTGATTGCCACAATAAAAGGCTTATATTTACCGATAATCAGTCGAGATTCAATCGTCAAAATCCAAACCAGTATTTTCTTCAGAATCCGCATGAATATAGTCTAACACACTATCTATCCGGCGGAATATTGTAATAATTTATCAAGAATTTCGTCAAATTAGCAAATGGATTAGTCAAAGTCTCCGAAGCATATTGCGCCCCCTTCGGATATGCTTGATACAAGAAAATAAGAAACCGTGAATTATATGCCGGAAAATATCCGAAAAAAGAGTGGAGATATTTATCAGGATAATATCCGCCATTAACGCGGTCAGCGATTTGCGCCGTGCCGGTCTTGGCGGCAATAGTATATTTTTCCATCTTAATATCGCCATGCTTAAGAGCCGTATCGACTATTTCAACAAGCATCTTCGTAACATCCGTAACGGTTTGTTTTTTCAATACCGGACCATCTTTCGCGGAATCAATCTTCAAGATACCGCCGCCAACATCGTCAATCTCTTTCACCAAATGCGGCTTTATCAAATATCCTCCGTTCGCCAAAATGGAAAGCGCGCGCGCCATCTCAATCGGTGAAACTGAAATCCCTTGCCCATAAGCCGCCGTCGCCACATCAATCTCTCTGCCTGATTTCAGATTCTTTATCATTCCAGTGGCTTCATTGGGCAGGTCAATACCGGTCTTTTCTCCCAAACCATATTTCGAGAAATAGTCGGACATTGTGGTACTGCCGACTTTGAGAGCTATAGTGGCCGCGCCAATATTCAAAGACTGATTCAAAAGCTGTTGCATGCCGGTAATACCGCGAGCTTTCCTGTCATAATTTCCAATCGTCTTCCCATCCAAGACCATCGTACCCGTATCGTCATATGTGGATGATGGCGAGAAATTGCCAGAATCAAAACCCATAGCCATAGTAAGAGGCTTCATAATAGAACCCATCTCATAGATATGTTCGACCAATGAATTGGAAAAAATCTTTGGATCCCTTATTTCCGAAGTATTATTGGGGTCAAATGTCGGCAACAAGGCGAGGGCGGCAATCTCTCCGTTTTGCGGATTTATTATTATGCCGCCTATTTCATCCGGATGCCACTCGGCATATGTGTCATTCAAGACTTTTTCCAAATATCCTTCCACAGTCGGTTCAATAGTCGTCACGATATCTCCACTTTTCTCCGAACTGCCGATGACAGTATCCCGCACGCTCGTGAAAAGCTTCGCGAAAACTCCTAAGCCTGTCCCTTTATTCTTCCTATTCAAAATATCTTGATAATATTTTTCCAAACCATATCGTCCTTCAATATTGGAAGAACTCGCGTTCTGCCCCACAAGCCCGAGCGCGTGCGCCGCCAAACTGCCTCCGGAATAAAAACGCCAAGATTCCGGACTAGTGCCTATGCCGTTCAATTCCAAACTATTTATCGACTGCGCGGTTATGCCGTCAGCTCTATGCGAAATCTCTTCATAGGTATCATCGGCGCGCGAAACCGCCTTCGTGAAATTCACACGATTTATTTTCAGGAATTGTGAAAGCGCCTCATAAGTCTGCGCTCCGTTTTTGACCAATTTCGGATTGACATAGACCAGAAAGCCGCGTTCCACGGTTGCCGCGGCTATGCGCGTGCCATTCTTGGACTCGAAATATATCGAACCGCGGTCGAATAGAGATGATGACGGTTTGCCATATTGCTCGTCCGCTTTTAGAGTATACGATTTTCCGTCAATTATCTGCCTGGAATACAGGGATAAAATCAGAACAACGGCCACCACGATAATTCCTATTAATATTACCTTGACTCGCAGTCTTTCTCTGTTATTCATGGGAAAAATTCATGGCAAAAATGAATCAAATAAAAAAACGCTTAACGATAATTTCTTACAAATCAGATGCCCGCAAGACAGCGCTTCCGAGCAAGATATCGCGATTGATATAGACGCTAACTTCCGTTTCGCGCAAGCCATAATCTTTCGCCATCTCTCTCGTTATTTTACTCGATAATGAAATATATTTTGCGTCCAGGCTTTGCACGGAACTTTCAATCCCTATTATTTGCTTCTCTGCTTTCTGTAAAGCGACCGTATGTGTTATTACCGAATATAGATTGATACCATATACTAGAGCCGAAAGAAGACAAAAGCCTATTAGAGTATAAGTTAGAAATACTTGGTATTCGCGAGTCATTGAATATGTTTGTGCTATTACTTTTGTCATATGGATTTGGTCTTTATTAAAATGATTTTTGTATAACTCGGAGTTTTGCGCTTCTCGACCTCGGATTCTCCGCAATTTCCTGTACCCCTGCTGTCATCGGTTTCTTCGTTATCATCGCTCCATCCGTCTTTGCCTTTTCCTTGAAAAAATTCTTTACTATTGCATCTTCCAAACTATGAAATGAAATGACAGCCATCTTCCCGCCACTTGTCAAACGCTCATATCCTTTCGTCAAACCCTCTTTTAAAGCTCCGAGTTCATCATTGACCGCGATTCGTAAGGCTTGGAATGTTTTCGTCGCTGGATGTATCTTTCTTGCACTTCGTAGTCCCGAGCTCACGAGGGACGAAGTAGTGCCTCTTTTATAAAAAGCCGGCACTGAAGTTCGAATAATCTCGCATAACTCACCTGAAGTCTCTATCTTTTTCTTTTCTCTATAAACACACACCGCTCTGGCTATTCTTCTCGCGAATCTCTCTTCACCGTATCCGTATATTACATTCGCGATATCTTGCTCTGTCCATCTATTCAGAATATCTTTTGCCGTGAATGGATAACCGACTGGCTCGCCCATGGTCATCAGTAACAGTTCGTCTTTCTGGAATGAAAACCCTCTTCCTGATTTCTCTAGTTCATCCGAAGAAAGTCCGAGGTCGAGCAAGATTATATTTACCGCTTGAATGCCGTGCTTATTCAAAACTTTGTCTAGGTTTCGGAAGTTTTCACATTCAAGAATAATTTTTCCCGCGTTTTCTTTCTTTTCTGTCACTTCCTTGAATATTTTTTTTGCTCTTTCGATTGCATTCTTATCCCAATCAAGTCCGATAATATTTACTTGACCTTTTAATGCTTCTGCAATCGCAAGCGCATGTCCGCAACCGCCGAGCGTGCCGTCGAGGTACCAACCGTTATTCGCGAGTGTTTCCTGGCAGGGGGACAACATGTCCATCGGAGAAACTTGCCAGCGGCCTCCTACCCCAATAGATAATTCTTTAGTCTCGCGCCCAAGCTTACTCGGATGTTTCGGAGAGGGACATGTTGTCCCCCTGCCAGGAAACACCGCGGGCGAAACTGTTCGAACCAAAGACTCCACAACCTCATGTAAAAGAACTGCCTTGTGAACACTTTCCATACCGTGCATCAAAACATTCCCGTCTGACCCAACTTTTCCGCGAGAGCATCGGCTTTGCGCTCGATCTCTCCGCGATATGTCGACCAACGCCCCTCATCCCATATTTCCGCGCGATCTCGAACGCCAACTATGACTACTTTCGAAACTAACTTGGCTCGTTCGCGCAAATATTGGGGTATGAGCATGCGACCGACCGCATCAACCTCCACCTCAACCGCACCGCCCAAAAGGTATCGGTTGAGGGATCGGTTGTCCGCCTGCAAAATCGAAGAATCTTTTGCCGACAATCGAGCGGTTATCTTTTCCCATTCTCCCGCCGTGAAGACGAAGAGACAGGAATCTAGCCCGCTCGTGATAATCACCTTGTTCCCCATTTCCTGTCGAAATTTGGCAGGTAGGGAGAGGCGATTCTTGCCGTCGATAGTGTGCTTGAATTCTCCGATAAGCATATGCATGCGAGAATTGTTTCGAGCATATCAAATGATTTACATATGTACGCTCTCCACTTCATCCCACTTAATAGGTATTCTACACCACCTTGCCTTATCCACACCACAAGCAAACCTGTGGATAACTTTTTTTACTTGAATTAGTATCAGGTTTTTCAGGTGGTATTGACAAAATCATTGAGCGGCCAAGTATTGACATCCTTCAATCATCATGCTAGCATATCTATCAGATTCATACCGCCGTCGCCCCACATTAGCGGAGGATAGCGGTAATAAAAGAACCAGTGGCGAAAGCCACATTTCCCAGTGCGAAAGCACATTTACAAATGAAGACGACTGAAACAGAAACCATGAAAAAACCGACCGTCACCGAAGCCAAAGCAG
>CAYIQG010000031.1:0-5695 GCA_964365535.1 uncultured Candidatus Saccharibacteria bacterium | reverse complement strand
CTTGGTAGCGCGCGAAGTACTTCTTAGGACGAACTGTATGTGTTGTTGGCATATTTTTTTGTGTCATCCTCGCGAAAGCGGGGATCCAGTGTATTACTGTCTGACCCTGGATTCCCGCTTTCGCGGGAATAACAAGTTGATAATTATTAAAATCTTCTAATATCTAAATTAATACACAAAAAGCCCCCGTTCTTTATGACGGTTATTAATTCATACTTGATTAGTATGCAATATGCATGGGTAGGATCAAACCTCGGCCCTTTTTAATCCTCCGCTTTTAGGCAGAACTCAATCTGCGAAGTTCTGTCAACCCTAGCAAACTGGCAGAATACTGTCAATATTGACAGTGCCATTATTACATTACAATATATTTATTTGTGATTCTTATTGCCAATATTCATTTTCCACTTTTCAATCTTCTTTTGATGTCCAGATAACAGTATTTTCGGCACATGATATTTTTTCTTTTTATATTCAATAACTTCCGGACGCGTATAAACATCCGGACTGGCGACCCTCATTTCTTCAATAGACAAATCATCGCCTAGGACTCCTTTTATTCGTCTAGTAACCGCGTCAATAACTATCATAGCCGGCAATTCACCTCCAGTAAGGGTATATGGACCAACGGAAATATCCACCATTGGGAATACTTTCTTAACTCTTGCGTCAATACCTTCATAGCGTCCACAAACTAATATAATGTCCGAATATTTTTTCCAAGAATCCGCGGCTTCATTTGTAAACTGCTTCCCTGATGGACTGAAGAAAATAATTTTTACTTTTCTATTAACTTTACCATTCTTCCCTTTTCCTTTATTTACCCCCTTTCCTTTCAACTTTTTCCCAATCGCATCCTCAATCGCCCTAATAATCGGCAACGCCTCAATCACCATTCCCGGACCACCACCGTATGGTTTGTCATCAATGCGTCTCTCTGCGTAAGTCATTCCTTCACCTTTTTTCAAAGACAAAGTAAAGTCCCTTGGATTGTAATATTTAATAGAAATATGACCGTCCTCTTGGGCGCGCTTAACAATCGATGAATTCAGGTATGATTCAAGGCTTTCGGGGAATAAGGTTATTACGTGAAATGTGGTCATAGTTTTTGTCATCCCCGCGAAAGCGGGGATCCAGTGTTAATAACATAACTATTTATTTGACACTAGATTCCCGCTTTCGCGGGAATGACATAATATTTACAACTTCAAATCCGCCATCGCCTCATCAACGCTCTTGGACGCCTTTTCCGCGGATTTCATTGCTGGGGCCGGCTCATTTGAATGAAATCCTCCCACCGGCGCCTCTGAACGAAGCCCTCCAATCGGTTCGTTTATTTTAAGATTGACGCGAGAATTATTCTTCATGCCGACCACGCGGAGCAAAGTACGAATAGATTTCGCGGTATTACCCTGTCGGCCGATAATCTTTCCCATATCGGCAGCGGAGACTTCGAGAGTGAGCAGAACGCCCATCTCATCTACCGTGCGAGCTACTTTCACTTGTTCCGGATAGTCAACTAACGCTTTTATCACATACTCTAAGAAAATCTGGTCTGCTTGCATTGTATTCATTTAGCTAACTAATAATCGTACAGTTCGCTGTACTGCCAGTATTGTAGCAGAAGATAAAATCGCGTCAATGAAAACTACACTATCGGAGTTTCAATCGGTGTTTCGGGAGCCACAGGTTCAATCGGCGCGGATGCTTCAATCGCAGGAGCTGTAGTTTCTTTGACCGGTGTCTCGACTACTTTCAGCGTAGCTTCTTTCGTAGCACTCTTCACTCCGTCCTTTTTGTCTTCCTTCTTGATCGGCGATTTCTTCGGCAAGGCATTCAACTTCTCACCTTCAATGATTTTGTGAGAGACAAGAAAGTTATGCAGAGTTAAAGAAAGTTTAGCTCCTTTTGACATCCACTGTTTGATCTCTTCGATTTTAAGTTGCTCCGGCTTATTCTTGAGACGAGTATCGTACCATCCTAGATTTTTTAGATACTTGCCGCTTTTCGGACCATTTTTGGAATCAGTCAAAACCACGCGAAAGGTCGGTTCGTGCTTACGGCCTGTTCTCTGAAGTCTTATCGCTAACATAGGAGGCAGACTATCAAATCCGCGGTGAAAATGCAAGGTTTAATTAGTAAAAAGTTATCAATCATATTTGAGATCAATATTACCGGTGCGAAGCCCTTCTTCGGTACGTAATATTATATTTACCATTTCTTTGACTGATTCAACTGGATAGTCCCCCAAAGCAGTTTCTTCAGAGAGCATTACGGCGTCGGTACCGTCAATAATGGCGTTAGCGACATCGGAGACTTCGGCTCTAGTAGGCATAGGACTTTTTACCATTGATTCCAACATTTGCGTGGCGGTAATCACAAACTTCCCGACCGAATTACATTTTTTTATAATCATTTTCTGGACCAAAGGCACTTCTTCGGCTGGTATTTCTATGCCGAGATCTCCGCGCGCGATCATAATGCCGTCGGACATTTCAATAATTTCATCAATATTCTCTACCGCTTTTGGTGTTTCGATTTTAGCTATAATTCGCGCAACCGAACCATTAGACTCAAGAATCTTGCGCAACTCCCTTACATCATTCGCGGTATGAACGAAAGACAATGCCACAAAATCAATATTATTCTTTATGCCGAATCCAATATCTTCTTTGTCTTTTTCAGTTAAAGAATTCATTGAAATATTAGCTCCGGGCACATTCACGCCGCTATGATTCATCAAAATACCGCCGACAATAACTTTTGTGATAATTTCATTACCTTTGATTCCAACGACTTGCAATTTTTTGCTTCCATCTTGAAGCATTATGAAATCCCTGATCTTCACTTCCTTCGGCAGGTCTTGATAATTAACATAGACTTTATTGTTATCACCTTTGATCTGATCTGTAACCAAAGCAAATATCTGTCCTTCTTTTAGAACAATCATTTTATTAGCAAACGCGCCAATGCGTATTTTGGGGCCGGAAAGATCTTGGAGAATGGCAACTTCCTTCTCTTTATTTTTCATTACTTCTAGAAATATATCCATCCGTCTTTGATGCTCAGTGAAATCTCCATGCGAAAAATTGAGACGCATAATATCCATGCCGGCGTCCACGAGCTCGGCTATTTTGGTTTGACTTTCACTTGATGGACCGATAGTGCAAACTATTTTTGTTTTTCTAACGAGATTCATGAGATATGATATTAATCACTTGATTACCCGCTTTTGAATTACAGGGTAAAGCTCGGGATCTATCGTTCTATTGAAACATACTCTTCCGGAAGAATGACTCCAGTTCGCATTATTCACATTATTCACATTATTTATCCCAACTGATATTGGTTTTACGGGATATGATGTCAATTCAATATTTGATCCTTGAAGATTCTGCGCAACCAAGGAAAAGTTGGCGCAAAGTTCAAACGAATTGGTTCCTTTCATTGAATATTCATAAGAAACCCTGGTGTCGGGATCTTTCGGAAGTAAATAATTACCAACCGGATCATTCAAAATATCGAGCGTTTGCGGCAATTTACCGGTGTTTTGCCAATAATTGATAATCTGCCATTGAATGTTGGTAAGATCGTTTATTCTCTGGTCATCAAATTTCTGCGCTCTTTGTGTCGCGGGAGAACCGACAATAATAAAACCGCTAATTATTCCAACCGAAACGAGAATAATACCGAGCCAAGCTAGAATTATTTTCCATTTTTTTCCTCTCAATGTTCCATCCATGCGTTCGAGCAGATAATAAGCGAAGATAACAGCGGAAACAACAAGAACGATCAAAACTTTGAAAATGAATCGACTTGAAATTTCCCCATTCAAGTAAGTGCTTATAAGAGTGATAAAATCACCGGCTATAGTCGCTCCGGTAAGAAACAATGTCAGATAAATCCGCCATTTGCGAATCCAAATATCTTTCTTTTCAATCGTTTTAGAAATATCACGGCCGATTAGCCATTCAATGACATATAGTACTGGAATTAGGACAATCAACATCGATATAGGCCAAACTATAGAGTTCGCGTTAAAATAATTCGAAAGTGCGTCGGGTAACGCGCGGTTTATCGACCCGAACGCCAAATTTATAAGAGCGATTGCCGAAGCATATAAAGCGATTGTCGCGCCGAGATGTAAAAAGAAATCTTTGGGAGTTGTTCCTGTGTTCATAAAATTAAAATGTTATTTATATAACTACATTGTAACACGAAATAATATTCAATAAATTCAAATATAAACATTGTTTCCATGCTGAGAAATTCTGAATATAGTGAAAGACGAATCAGTGCGCGGTGTGGGACGATATTAGAACGGAATTAAGCCAAAATTATCATCGTTTAGGGACTGCCGGAACATAAGGCGCAGAAGCATTTGGCACCAATAATTTCGCTGAGAGTCTTTGCTCGATCTTCAGCGTATAATCCTCCAAATCCGCCTGACTCTTTATTACCGGCAAGATAGTACTTAATAAACTTTTTTCATCGTCAAATAACATGGAACCGGCGATATAAAGTAAACTATCGAGCGTCTGCCTCCTTACATCTAATGAAGTACCCACGAGAAGACTCCTAAGTAAGGGGATTGCTCTTTCTTTTTGCCCATCTTTATAAAGATATTTTGTTGCTTTTGTAGCATAAATAATATCCGGACTTCGTGGATCATTTAAGGTGCTGAAAATGAGACTGTCCATATCAACAAGAGCATTGCACTGTCCTGAATTTTCACAAATACTAACACCTGATTCTAAATCAGCGGCGACAGCCTTTGTCTGTCCGCTCTGAGTTACTATTGAAATACAAGAATCCATGCCAGCCAAGCCATGTTCAATACCCTTTCTACATATTGCCATGTCACTTTTTTGTACAGCAACAGCGATATAACAACCAGTTACAGCATCACTAAATCGAGGCCCATCAGTAATCAAATTACAAATGTTTTCATCGGCTCGTGTCTTTGCCACCGTTACAATACAATTGTTTTTCAAGCCAGAGTGAAACATTGCTGAGTTTTCCGAGAATTCTGCGCTTAACGAACAAAGACTAGCCGATCTGGAGGCTTTGGCAAAATTAGCAACCAAGGGGTTATATGCAATGATAAATATCAAAATAACGATAATGACAGTCAACTTTGTGTTCAACGCTTTCACATTGATTGAAGAGCTATCCATTCCCTTCATTTGAATTGATCTTGTGACTCCAGTGATCAAGCCAACCAATAATATAATTCCAGCACTAGGTAGTATGAGCAAAAGCGTGCCAAGCCCGAATTCGTCACCTAGAGGGCCTGAACCTATAAACCAAAAGAATAAAACTAGAATAGATAAGAATAAGCTGAATACCACACTAAAATATATTTTCGCCTTTAATGGATTGTTTGATTTCGCTATTCTATTTACATTATAAACAGCGAGCGCCGACCCAGCACCTATAAGCATTATAACCACAATCCAACCTGCCGCCGTCTGCCAAGTGGCTCTAAAAAGAAGTGAAAACAGACCGACAAAAAATAAGACGCCAAGAACCCAATTTGTATTAGTAAAGTTTTTCATAATGCAAATATATTACCACATTTTTGATAAAAGTGGGGCTTTTTCGCCCCCGCGTCTACAGCACTTTCGGAAAGTGATGCGCAGCTAGTTCAACAAGTAAGTGCAACACTCCTGTAAAATAGAAGTGTCATGAATTA
>CAYIQG010000030.1:0-5872 GCA_964365535.1 uncultured Candidatus Saccharibacteria bacterium | reverse complement strand
TTCGGTTCTTATCACTTTTTTGGTCATGCTTGTGTATTATATCATGCCTGTCAAGCAAATTTGACTTCTCTATACTCTCTGTGCTATCATGCTTTTCAGCAACTTCGCAAGGCTCACATCGGCAGTCTTGCATTCGGTACTTTGAATTCAACGCGTGTACAACCTTGAACGTATGAAAATCACAGTCAGGTTTGAACTAATGAAAGCTGGAAGGTATTCAGCTGACATTATGAGGAGAGTTAATAATACTTTATTGGCCAGAGTTACCAAGCAAACAGGACCAATGTTTCAATCAATTGAGATCATGGTAACTGATGACACTTTAATCGCCAAATTTTTCAGAAGCAATCATCAGCTTTCGACACATAGCTTTCCGGTTACCATCATGGTGAGCGAACAACCATTGTCTCTTGGCGGAGACATCATCGTGTCAACATCCCGAAATGTTGGCAACTGCCTGAGTGAAGCCCTGAACGGCAAAATACTTTCAGCATAAGTCATCTCCATTTGCTCATCCAACCCACCGACACCAAACCGGTGGGCTTTTTATTTTTTAATAACTACTTCTTCTCCTTGAATTCCGCATCCTTCACATTTCCCTCTCTGCCTTCCGGACCATTTCCCCTGTCCTCCGAAGCCTTGGCGGAGGAGGAACCATTTGAGCTACTCCCATTTGAATCTCCGGGTTTTTTCTTCATATCATTCATGGCGTCGTTTACTGGATTGCTTCCACCAACCTTACTTATATGCTCCCCTATTTTCGATATCTCGCTCGATAACGCTTCCGAAGCACTTTTAATCACAGCAACATCTGAACCATCCTTCGCTGTCTTCAAAGCCGCGATTTTCTCTTCAACCGACTTAACAAGCTCTGTCGGAATCTTTTCTTTATTCTCCTTCAAAGCTTTCTCTGACGCGTAAACCAATTGTTCCGCACCATTACGAATCTCAATATTATCGCGCTTAGTTCTGTCTTCCGCCTCATGCGCTGCCGCCTCTTGCTTCATCTTTTCAACCTCTTCTTTGGAAAGTCCGGAAGAAGCTGTAATCTTTATTGAATTTGCCTTGCCGGTAGCTTTGTCTTTTGCCGTTACATTCAAGATGCCGTTTGCGTCAATATCGAAACTAACTTCTATCTGTGGCATACCACGAGGCGCTGGCGGAATCCCATCCAGAATGAATCTGCCGAGTGATTTATTATCAGTCGACATAGCGCGCTCGCCTTGGGTAATATGAATCTCCACGGACGATTGATTATCCGCGGCGGTCGAGAATGTTTGCGAGCGCTGGGTAGGCACAGTTGTATTCTTTTCTATAATTTTCGTCGCGACACCGCCTAGAGTTTCAATTCCGAGAGATAGCGGAATAACATCGAGAAGTAGAACATCCTTGACTTCTCCGCCCAAGATTCCGCCTTGAATGGCGGCGCCCACCGCAACCACCTCGTCGGGATTCACTCCCATATGAGGATCTTTCCCGAAGAATTTCTTGACTGCTTCCTGCATTGCCGGCATGCGCGTCTGTCCGCCGACCAAAACCACCTCGTTAATTTCCTTTATTTTGAACGGAGAGGCTTCCATAGCGCGCTTAGTTATGGTCATGGCGCGATCTAGGAATTCCTGGCAAATTTCTTCTAGCTTTGCTCGGGTCATTGTAACCAGAAGATGTTTCGGACCATCTGAACCGGAAGTGATGAACGGAATATTTATCTCCGTCTGCATGGCGGTTGAAAGCTCGATTTTCGCTTTCTCGGCGGCTTCGTCGAGTCGTTGTAGGGCTAGCGGGTCTTTGCGCAAATCAATTCCATTTTCCTTGGCAAAATTATCGGCCAGCCATGCGACAATCTTGGCATCAATATCGCGGCCGCCAAGATGTGAGTCGCCGTCAGTTGATTTCACTTCAATAACATCATCTCCGACTTCAAGCACGGAAATATCGAATGTACCGCCACCAAAGTCGAATACCGCTATTTTCTCATCTTTCTTTTTACTGAAACCGTAAGCGAGAGCGGCCGCCGTCGGTTCATTGATGATTCTTTTCACGTCCAAACCAGCGATTTTTCCTGCGTCCTTTGTTGCCTGTCTCTGTGAGTCGTTGAAGTATGCCGGAACCGTGATGACAGCTTCAGTTATTTTTTCGCCAAGTCTAGCCTCAGCATCATTCTTAAGTTTGGCAAGAATCATGGCTGAAATCTCTTCCGGACGAAACCATTTCTCGCCATCCTGCGTCGCTATTTTGACTTCAATACCGCCAGTCGAAGATTTTCTAACTTCAAAGGAAACATTTTTGATATCCTTTTGTACTCCCGGGTCGCTAAAGCTATGACCCATGAATCTTTTGATCTGAAATATGGTATTTTTTGGATTCGTCACTGCCTGCCTTTTTGCCAGCAATCCCACAAGCCTCTCGCCTGTCTTCGATTGCGCGACGATGGAAGGGGTCGTTCTGGCCCCCTCCGCGTTCTCTAAGACCTTCGGCGTTCCCGCTTCCATAACGGCAATTGCCGAGAAAGTGGTACCGAGGTCAATTCCGATGATTTTACTCATGTTTTATGTTATTGACAATTAATTAGTAATATGCTAGACTCCTGTCACAGATAAACTAATTTCCTGCTTTAGCAAGGAGGTGAATCTGGGGAGATGTTTAGATGAAACGCAATACATTTGTAGCTCTATTAGTCCTTTGTTTAGTTTTGGTTGGATGTACTGCTGGCCCGAATTCCTTGGTGAATACTACCAGCGAAAGTGGGGACATCGCCGGGTTTTGGCTGGGATTGTGGCATGGCATGATTGCACCTATTACATGGTTCATATCTATGCTTTCCCCAAACATGCATTTCTATGAGGTGCATAATAATGGAGGATGGTACAACCTAGGTTTCATGCTCGGAATTGGTGCACTTGGTAGTGGTGCGTCGTCTGTGTCATCCTCAAAAAAATAAACAGCTAACAACACCATTTGTAAATCAAAGGCTTCACAAACATCAAGTTGTGGGCCTTTTCTTTTACCTGCTTTTTAATGAACTATCCCCCCGCATCACTTTTCAGTATCGACCGTTCCCGATGTCCGACATCGGGAGAATTATCTGCATGAAGGCGCCCTTGTCGGTTGACTTGTGAAAAAATATAATTCGGCGTATGGAGAAACTTCTGGGGCGTTCGAGGGAATATATTCGGTGTTATGTTTTGCCTTGGCAGAGTAAAAAGGTAAACATAGAATTTTATTTTTCGGCAAGACACTGGATTCCCGCGTACGCGGGAATGACAAAGCAGACATAATAGACTGCGCCGAAACGATCTGCGCCTTCACTTCCCCATTAACGAGGGTGACGAGAAAAAGCACGCGGAAACGCTTACCGCTCGCGGAAGTGAGGATTTTCTGAACGAATCTTGATTGGGAATAAGGGGTGAGCATTACTTTCTTAGTATATCACAAATATATAGAAGTCAAGAAGTCGTGCGCTCGCAGAGTATTGTGATGAATTAAAAAACCGCCGGGAATACCGGCGGGTGCGATCTATTCTCATTCCAATCATCAAAATATGTTTTAAGCAATTTTATTTTCTTTATAATATCTGGATGCATGATATTTCTAGTATCTTAAACTACTCTAGCCCATTCGATGAGCTTTTTATCACTGAGTTTTCGGAGCCAAGCAGTGTTTATCCATTCCCGTATTGCATAGAATTTCCATTTCATGAATGCGCCAATAGTGTTCTCATACAATAATTTTCCGTCACGAACAAGCACATACATCATAGTTGGTGAAGCCCCATTCATGTCAATGACTTCCACATCATTTCTTTCAAATACCTTATCCAAATCATTCGCTAGCGCAAATCTATCTAAACTATTAGCTCCGAGAGCGGCAATATCTACATCACTCTTAGTATGAACCGCTCCAGTTGCTTGTGAACCAAAAAGCACGACCAAAGAAAGATTGTATTTCTCGGCTAGTTCTTTGATTTTGAGTTTTGAATCTTCAATGTTAAGCATAAACATATTATAACATATTTATCAGTTTTCCGCCTTTTTGAATTCCCCAACCTTCACTTTCGGCGCCTTGATAATTTTCCCATTCAAGGAATAACCTTTTTGAATAATACTAAGAATTATTTGATCTTGTTTTTCATCCGCAACCGACTCATACGACGCCGCTTCGTGTAAATTGTGATCAAACTTCTCATTTAATGGATTGATTTCTTTAACACCGAAGTCAGTTAAGACTTTCAAAAGCTGTGTATAAATATACTCAACCCCCGTACGCCAGTTTTTATCCGCTTTCTCCCACACTTCCTTATTCCCTATCGCCATATCGAAGCTCCCTAGAACTGGTATAAGCTCCTCTATAAGGCGTTCATTGGCAAACTTGGCGAATTCCCCTCTTTCGGCCTCATCACGCTTCCTGGCGTTAATAAGGTCAGCTTTAGCCCTTTGCCAGCCGGTCAAATATTCCAATCTTTCAGCTTCGCATTTCTTTAGTTTTTCACGCAATTTCTTTATGATATCGCCGGCATTTTCTTCGGCCACGACGGAATCGTCAAGGTTATCAGCCGTGATATCTTCGACATTATCTTTTTTCATGAGTTCAATATAGCAGAAAAAAAAACCGCGTGCAAGTAGGTGAACTTAGTCAGGGTGTACTCATCTAGTACAGAGACTTGTTAAAATCGGTTTATATGCTATAAATACGGCAGATAAAATTCAAAAAGAAAGGATAGTACTATGAAAATGCTGACTCATGAGCAAATACCTTGCTGGTACGAGCTTTCGTGGCGAGATAAGCCACAAACGCTGATAATCAGAATTCACAAAGTTTTTTTGGAGACTTTGAAAACGGTTCCGACAGATGCACCCACAGTCGCATCGTTAAGAAAAGAGTTTCAGTTCGAATCATTTTCCGGCGGTTTTGAAAAGGACTTCGGATTTGAAGGCATGATTGAACGGCATCGCAATAACAGTGAAGGTGAATTCGCGGACTTCCACATCATGATTCCCAGAGTAAGGATTGCAACGGGAAAAAGATGCGGTGATTGCAATGGCACCGGCGAGGATAAACATATTACGGGAAGTCAATGCCTCTATTGCGACGGCACCGGTAAGGAACATGATTACAAGTGGCACGAAGTTTATGCCATTTCAGCCAGCTTGACTGTTTTGTTCATGATTCTGGATTATCCAGAGATCGAAACACCCAGTTTGCTACCACAACTGCTGACTGTGCACACTATTACGGCGAATGGTCAGCATGGTGGCGAGCTTGGCGGCATGTATGGCATTGAACTCTGCGATTGGCTAGGTCGTTTCAAACCGAATACCGAGATGGATGAAATGACCAAAGCGATGAAACTAGCGTACGGGCGAATGCTTAGCAGGCGACATTTCCTCGCAGACAGATTTGAAGCAACCATAGCGTCCGAGAACGGCTGGCTTAATGTATCGTGTCCGGGGGATGCCTGCGGGCTTCATCCGGCGGACCAACATTGGCGAGCCGGCAGCGGGTACGAATTCAGTTCCCACAATGTTGACAGCCCCGCCCAACAACTTACACTGTTATGCGGGTTGGCGGCATTGCATGACAAAGCTCGCGGAGAGATACCTTAACCGCCGTAGGCCATTTGCCTTCGATTGTGTTTTGAATCGAAAGAGTTGGATCGTAGGATACCAGCTCTTTTTTTCATCTTTCATATTATTCATAGTATATCAAAATCCCCCGTCATTCGCTCGCTTTGCTCACTCATGACACCCCATTTTTCAAAGGGGAATTTCTAATAATTATCTTTTAGACCACTGCGGACTCTTCCTGGCTTTCTTCAGGCCGAACTTCCTGCGTTCTTTGGCGCGGGCGTCTCGCTTCAAATAGCCAAGTTTCT
>CAYIQG010000029.1:0-6446 GCA_964365535.1 uncultured Candidatus Saccharibacteria bacterium | reverse complement strand
CAAGCGCCATAACAAACCCCTGTATTGGCGAACTGATCAAATTCACGAACATGCCCTGAAGCGTTCTTAAAGGCGGAATCAAAGCAATACTCATCATCTCATCCTTCGACATATACTTATTCTCGAAGACGCCACCGACAATACTAACTTGGTCTTTGAGTTTCTTTTGGAATTCATATATTTCTCTAGCCGGCGCGACTTGGTCCGCGCCATACGCTAGACCGAATTCACCAATGAGCGCGGGCATAGTACCCGAATACTTTTGTCCTTCCAAAGCTTTCGCCGTGAGGGTCTTCTTCGCCACGAAGAATCCAACACCCTCGCTTTTGAGTTTGCGACGCAAGGTGTTGGCGTCAGCCACCTTGAGCCCATGCATATTAACGAAGACCAGCGATTCCGCGCCACTGACAATCGTCTTTAACTTTTCAATTATCTCCTTCTTTTGTTCTTTTGTTCTAGCCATATTTTTTTGATGCACTAATAATCTCGACCTTTATCGGCTAAATAACTAGAGGAAATAGAATACCTCGGAAGGACTTATAAACGCCTTCTGTCTTAAGCCTTAATTAGAAGATATCACAACTATTCATACTGCGCAATGAATGTATCAATCATGTCGACAATTTGCTGTTTGTCCGCTTCATTCAAGCCTTTCAATTTCATGTGCCCAAATCTCTTTTCAAGTCTCTTCGCGAGATTTTGGGTCTGTTTGGCTTTGCTTTTTTTCACCAAATTCTCCAATTTATCAATTCTTTTATTTAGATTATTCGCCTTATTTGTATTACCCAGCAAAGAAGTTATAGTTTTCTTTAATATTTCAAGATAATTCACCCAATCAAAATCCGCGGTTAAATAATCAATGCCTGAAGTAGCTTGAATATCCGGACTGCCATTACCATCCACATCTATTTCTAAAGGCTTCGATGAAGATGCTAGATTGGAAACCTGTAGACTTTCAAATGGCGCCACCATTACGCTGGTGGTTGCGACGGTTAACGGCGTAACCGGCAAACCATTATATTCAACATGGTCAAGTACCGCGCCACCCTTCTGCCTTTCAATTTCCAAGGTGAAATCTCCGACCCCAGTCCCCCGCACGACAATTGAATATTTCTTGCCATTATCAGGCACAGTCACATAATTATCCGATTCACCTTCATTTTTGTCCTGCTTGCTAAATCTGCTTCCGGGAATTTTCGCCTCAAAAAAAGTAAACAAGCCTTCTTCGATGTCCTCTCCAGTGGGGTTTGGAATAATACCCGTATGATTTCCCTTATCATCATAGACATGCAATTCGACCGGCGAATGAGTGCTTATTACAAGTTCCGTTTCGGGAATATCCTTCGAATAATCCGGTTCGCCCCAACTAACTCCAGCCGGTAATGGAAATGGTTCTGAATTCCGATTATGTTTAATTATTCCTTCAATAGTGGTTTGTGTAGTTGATGATTCGAGGATGTTTGCATGAGTAACATCAAGACGGTCATTACTAGAGACTTCATTTAAATCAACTGAAGCGACTTTTCCCGCTTCATATGCCGCGCTTTTCGCCACAACTGTGCCGTCACCCATCTGTGTCGTCGACGCATTATGTGTCAAGAACGATATACATGAAGGCAATGAAGGTGATTTTTTACATTCTATCTCCGTACGATAGTTGACGCTCTTCATTGTATTAGCATTCCAACCGACAATAGCCCATCTGACAATATTCGTTGGCCATGAATATGGGTCAAGAATTGAATGTAATACATCCGCGGCAACACTCAAAATATTATTTCCAATAATTGGCAAATCGATATTCGACAAATCTGGTTGTGTTCGCGTATTATTCAAGTCTGTAATGAATGCCAACTGGTCAGAACCTGATTGAATATTTATTGGATATGAACCATTATTTACGCCTACAACCGAAGATGAAGCGAATACTATCGAAGGAATTAACATTTGAGAAAAATATTTGGCCGAAGGTAATAGCGAATAAGCACTCGGCATATTGAGTCCTAATTCTCGAGCAACCGCCTGCTTTACAATAGTACCAAAACCGATCGATTGCCCATCGCCATGCAAAACAGAAGCAATGGCTTGTGGAGTGCCAAGATATGGCACGGCAACGGAAATAACGGAATCAATCAGGTTTGATTTGCCAGTTTCCTCAAGAGCTTTCACCAGATATTTCGCGACGAGACCGCCATTACTATGCGCGATCAGGGTAACTTTGCCAGTCCTCGACCGCGAGGCAAGTTCTTCAATATCATGAATCAAATATTCGGTAGTCGTCGCTTTTCTCTCCGGTCCCGCAACCACTTCCGCTATTGGCTTACGCCAATCATAAGCAAAAGATTTCCATTCATTCACGGTTCCATTCTGCGTCAAACTATCCAAAAATCCCATGAATTTTCCGTAAATCCCATACAAGCTAAACACACTGCTTATGGGACTACCGGAATAAATCGTGGGGTCCATGCTTCCACCATCTGTATTCAAGAAAAGCTTTCGCGCGTCATCATTCCTATTTGGCGGCCAGAGAGTGTTTTCCGTGTTCCCCAAACCCAGAGGTAATGATTCTAGTTTATAGAGGGAACTGCCTTCGAATCCGGGAAGGAAAAGTATGCTCGAACAGCAGACTAGCTCATCTTCATCTTTTCCCGGGTCTAATACAGGTTCAGTCAAAAGCCATGGCTCATAATCAATAAGTCCGGATATTTTATTCACCCCAGTTTTCACCGGACCATCTGCGCTTCCCCACCAGTTATCAATCGCGCTAATCGTGTCGAATGAGGAGTTCACAATCCCTTCATAAATATTATTGGCTATTACGGAGTTATTAATAGTTAAAGTTGGAATAATTGGCCCATCATCCAACGCGTTGCCAATACCGCCAATATTATTCGCGCCATCTTCATTCATCATGAGAAACGCGTTTCCCTGCGGCCGTATATTGATTCCGTATCTATTTTCCGTAAATCGACTTCCCCATACCTTGACTACGCTATTCTTGATATCAAGCGGAGTTGAAGATTTGGAAATAGTCGTGGTGGCAATATTCACATTGGAGTTTTCGATACCGAATGCGTTTATGTTGACAATGTCTGTATTCGCAATACTAGCTGTTCCATTCCAGACTGATATTCCCCAAATACCATCTATTATGACTCGACTAGAACCTTTACCTCCTATTATTAGAGAACCGCCTTCTATATATAGACCAGTATATTCCGTAGACGGGTCCTTCAGCACTTTCACTCCGGGACCAATAGTCAGAGTAACGCCGCTCGGCACAATCATTTCACTGGATAATATGTATGGGCTATTTATTTTGTCCCAAACCGCGTCATTCGTTAATACTGCCGCGTCAATTCGCGTTTCGGCGTAAATAACGCTGACGGGAGAAAAGACTAGAATAATCTCGAAAAGTAGAAAAAGATTTTTTATTTTATTCATTTTGTTCTGTTTGTTAGCTGATAATGAACCAGCATATCAGAGAGGCGATAAAATCCAGATAAAAAAAGTATGAAAAAACAATAAAAAAATAATGAATTTTTGTTCAAAAAAGTATGAAAAAAGTATGAATTTTTCGCGAAAAGAGGACGGCATGTACTTATTTCATGTCCTGCGTATTTCGCGTTCCGGGACCTTATCTTAATTCTTAACCTTGTCTTCTCCACGCTCCTGCATTTTCAACATAGTTTGTCCTACCGCAGTGCAGGGGACAAACTATGTTGAAAATGCTAGTCGCGTGTCGCGCGAAATAAATACTCGGACATGAAATAAGTACATGCCGTCCTCTTTTCGCGAGAATCCTAACGATTCGTCCTTACCGGAATATTCGGCGCCGCGAGCGACGCTTTTTTCGCGTTTTCATAACTGCTCACAAAATAGAGAATAGTGAAACTTATGGACAAAATACAAATAAAACCGATTAGAAATTTGTAGAAGGAGTTGTCGAAAGGGTTGACCATGGTAGTAAGATTAATATACTATTAATAATGTATTGCTTGTAATTATTATTTAATGACTTCCCAATATCCACCCTTATCTGGACCAATACGCCTAATTATTCCTTTCTCTTTTAGTTTGGCCAAGTTGTTTTCTATGTTTTTTTCAGCAATCCCGACTTCTTTCGCCAAATCTACTATAGATGTATATCTATTTTTATCGATCAAATCAATGATTTTCCTTTGATTATCTGTCAGATTATCACCCACCCTTTCACCCACCCTTTCACCCACCCTTTCACCCACCTCCTTATACTTTTTCATCCTCTGTTCTACGCTCATTTTTTGTAAATCTGGCCTCTCAAAAGAGATGCCGAAATATACATCAGTAGCTTCGATAACAGGGTGAGGTAGGAGATATTCATCCATCATTTCGTTGATTCTCATCAGCCCCGAACCGATCTTCTCGACAAGCTCCATCCTTTGCATCAAACCAAATAGTAAGTTATTTCGAGGATAACTTTTCTTGTATAAATCTTCGACCTTCATTTTGCCCACCAAGCCACCGGGATTGTCGATGACTACCCTATCGGTAAATATACTGATTTGGATATTGGCATTAGAAAAATAATCACGATGAGCAACAGCATTCAGCAAAGCCTCCCTCAATGCTTTCTCCGGCAATTCCAAGACCTCTTCTCGTGGACCACCAGTCATAATATATTCAGTATTTAGCTTGGACCGCAAATAATCAAAAGCTCCTGTATAATTCGAAAGTAAATCGGCATCAAATTCTTTGGTATCAATCACTTTTGTCTTGGTCTTACCCATAAAAAGGGCACAAACGATAGTGGCATTGCGCGAAATGTTTGTCGCCTTCTTGCAAAATAACAAAGCCCCGGCGTTCTTTATTGTTCCCCCACTCAATAATTCCAAATTTTTCAGAATATCTTCACGACTCAACTTGGTTGTGACACCTATTTTGGACAGGAAACTACCGTAAGCATCTTCATTGAAATCACTTCCAAAGCTAAAATTCTGACTTGGCGCTTCATCGAAATGAATCAATCTTTCACTAATGAATAGATTCTTGATCTCATCTCTCGATAACTGCTGACTATTGGCACCCTGACGCATATAAAATTTACCACTAGTTGAATAGGGCTTCTTTTTACCTTCTGGCACATCAATAACGATTACCCCGGAGAGTTCACAGACATCAACAGCAAAATCGGGATCGAAGTTTCTGACCAAATCCTGAATCTCCGATCTAATCTTATTATTAAGTTCAACTGGTTTAACTTTTCCATCATCTGTAACACCTATCAAAATCTTCCCGCCAGTAGCATTCGCCATGGCGCAGATTTCTCGAGCCACGCTTGGGTTATAGCTTTCCTTAAATTCAAGGTTATAACCCTCGCCCTGCTGTATTAAAAAATCCAATTCTTCTTTGTCTTTGATCATAAAATATTGTTATGCAGATGTATTATACACGCCACAGTCATAGAATGGTATTTGGGTTCATTTCCAACCATCTGAGCCATCCATCTAATATGTGGACTATTCGATTCGCGTCACATTCACCTCCTTTAACTTTGTAAAATCTTTCCACTCAATTAGGTTAGTCTCTGATAGAATCATTTTCTCCTCCTCACTTTCTAAGTGATAATTGTCACCAATATCATAGCGAGGAACAGTAAGCGAAGAAAATTCTCTTATGAAATAAAGTTTGTTGTTGTCATCATATAGAAACAAATATGATCTTACCGGTTTAATCTTGTTTATCAAACTGAAACCATAAATGTACTCAGAGTTTATTTCACGACCACCTGATGAACCACTTCCTCCCTTTCGAAAAACCTTTCCGCCTTTTTCATCCCAAACAAAAATATTATCGTAAGGATTTCGCCAATCCACATGATTCAAGGGGGAGCACAAATTATAATATCTTTTCTTTTTGATTTCTATTCGCGACTTGAACAGGTTTTCATGATTTTGATATTTTTTCAAAATCTTTTCCCTATATCGCGGTTCCAATTCTTTATTGATAAGATAATCATCTATCTCCTTTATCGTCCCATCTTTTCTCCATATATCTCTATATTCATCCAACCACTTTGCGTATAATTCATTACCCTCCTGATGGTTAAACTCAGCAAAAAAATACTTATAAAGAAGTTCAGTATAAAGAGACTGTTTCGGTATCTGTATTTTCTCAACATATTTTTTATTATTCCAGAATTTTTGATTGAGACTGTCAATGATGACGGTGATAGTATACGGATTTTTATCCTTCAGTTTTTGAGCAATTACCATATGATCACTAAACGCTTCTATCGAACTAGTAGCCACTGAAAAAATCTCCGGGTCATACTCCTGAATCAGATTAGATTTGCTAATTTTAATAATTTTATTTATTGGCATATCAAATGAGTAGAAAATAATCAATCAGATGTTCCAGCTTGGATCTTTCGTTTATAATACACAGATTTTGTCTAATTCATATAT
>CAYIQG010000028.1:0-6666 GCA_964365535.1 uncultured Candidatus Saccharibacteria bacterium | reverse complement strand
GCGGAGGAAGCGAAGAAATAATTCATGAGATAATTTTTGCCTACTGTTTAAATTCATTCAAATATGAATCCATCTCTTTATCTCCTATAGATTCAAAAACAAAATATGTAGCACATTCTCTTTCATCGGGGTTAATATTCCTATGAAATATTCTCGTCATTACATATTTTCTGCCATTAACTTTACCGCCAAATAGATCATTAATTCTGTGAAAAACTTCACCTGACGCGATTATATATGGATCAGTCCACCATAAACTTTTAAGAACAATAATATCGTCACCTGAAAAATTATATTCGCTCAGATTAGATCCCGGTTGAGGATCTTCATCGAAAATAGCATTTGCATCAATATTTTTTGATTTAAACAAATCATTATAAGAATCATTTCTGACTATAGATAATGCAATATCTTCACCTAATAAGGCTACATTATGCGCAACAAATCCATTCTTAAGATAATTCCGACTTGATCCACCAAACAAGTCGCACTCCGCCAAAATAATATTTTGTTTGGCATCGATATTAAGTTTCTTATCCAATAATAAGTTTCCAATACCAACACCCTCAAGACCCGGAGCGACATTAAATTTTCTAAAATGAATTTTTTTACCTCCGAGATTATCAAGTTCATAATATCCGATAATATCCCCATCAAATCTGACTAAAATGAATTCCCCGGGATTGGTTCGAACCTTTTTCATGAATGCTTTAACGAGAATTTCCTGTAACTCCGGCTTGTCGGAATAGTTGACCGAGTAGATTTCCTCCATCTGATCAATATCTCTTTCGTCAAGCGCCATATCGTGACCATTAATAATCTCCACCTGCAATAATTCATTCCCTCTATTTCCAACATCATCTCCAAACTTATCGTCACAAACTTGTAATGATACAAACATGATCTGCCTCATTTTCGAATAAATAATATGAGCGTCATGGTGTTTAGCGGAAGATACATATGAAGACCATCTATCATAGATGTTCTCTACGATCTTTTTTAGTTTTGTTGGTCCCAAAGCAAGCTTATATTCAAGCAACACTTTTAATGTGAAAAGTACAACTTTATTATCATTGATGTCTTGGGAAGCCCAAAAATCCTGATAGAGATACGACAAATCTATATTGCCATGTTTATCAAGATCTTCTTTTGTATCTCTCTCGGTCTTTCCTTCATCGTAAATAGTCTGAAAAATGTCGGCTAATTGTCCTGCGACGAAAATCGATTCATCGGTTGATCTAATAAAATAATTTCTTTCACATTCGTCTTCACTTGACCGTATATCATTTTCTATCGTCAACTTCCCTAATATTTCATCAATCAAATGCTTATCAATGACGCTTTCAGGCATTCTTTCTTGATTCTGTCCTAAATCAGGTTTTATACCTTCCATGCGTGAATTATACACTGTCACAGTATTGCTCACCATATAGCGTTATAGCTCGGCAATTTGTAAAGCAAAAAATCCCCATGATGCCACAGGCCAGAATGACTGGATAGACAGGCCAAGAAATCGTGTTTAGAGGAGAGAGATTTGCCTTGCCAAGCCGAAGCTTAGCGAAGGCTGGCGTCTTTTCTCGCTTACGCGGCCCAAGACGATCTTACTCACACTATTTCCTGATCTGATTCCGTCATCTGACCAATAGCATTATGGGGACTTAGTTGTTGTTGATAATGTAACTATACTCTATGAACTTATAATCCTCTATTATTACAAGCTCAATAAAGTGGGGTAAGTTTTTACAAGTCTTACCCCAGAACAATGCGAACATCATTCAACTTGCCGAGGATACCATCCTCGGAACTGTTGGGGTCCCCTACTGTACCCGCAGGAACCCCCAATCCTGACCGGCTGAATGCCAGTCTCTGAAATTGAGCTCTTCGCCCAATTTCATGGATTCCGCCATTTGGCGGGCACCTTCGACCTTTCGTCGTATCGCTATCGATACGACTTGGTCGACCTGTTATCCTCTCGTTCCCATATTCCCTGTATGAGGGATATGAGCCACAGTCATGGTTTAGCCACGACACAAACAATTTTTCTATCATTTTTACCTTTCCGGCAGGTTATGCCTGAATGAATCTATTTAAAGTCGGTTGGTTCAACGACTAATTCTTGTAAGCCCATAAAATTTCTACGAGCTTAATATGAAGGAGAAGCCTTTAACCAAAGACTTCTCCCGTAACCTTGCGATTATCTTTTCTCAGGAAATCGTCCTTCCCATAGCACTGCATGCCAGCCTCACCATTTTTGCACGGTGACAACTACACTAGAAAGTCATCCGAGAAACCACTCTCGGAACCATTACCGCTTCACTCTGCGGCCGAGAAAAATTTTAAAGGTTCAATTTCAACCTATAGAGTCAACAGCCTTAATCCCAAACCACATGGTTTGGTTGACTAAGATGTGGCTCAATTTTTGAACGGGCAAATTTGGGGATTCTAATCCCAAAATCCGCCTGTTCCCAACCTATCCTCGACCAGGAATTACTGTCGAGGAAGGTCATTTTCGCTGTGAGAACCACCCGGCCCTCCACCGAAATGACCGCACTCGGCTGGTCCAATATTGAACCAGCCTTGAATTCCAGCATCCCCTCCAAGATGCCAACCGCCTCGTCAACCGACGAGGCGGAAAACTTCTTTACATCGACGAATGAGTCGATGGCGTCTACCCAGACGCAGATGTAAACCTTTTTCATTCTTCCTTTCTGGCACAATAAAGTGCCTAAAATAAACCTATTTAAAGTCGATTGATTCAACGACTATTACTCTTCTTGCAACCCCAAAGGATTGAAAGAACCACCAGCGACATCGGCCATACCATGGCCAATGCTGCCGAAACAAAGTTAGACAAAAATCCAATCTTGCCGTTTTTCTCGAAGTTCCTCGAAATGAGGAACATCGAGATGTACACCATCACGATGTATACGGCGACAGCCTGTCCGACTGCCGGTGAAATAACTATTTTCATACTTTTCTCCTACTGGTGATAACTTTAGGCCACCTATATAAACCTGTTTTGTCTTTGACACTCTATGAACCAACGATTCCTTTGTCGCTAGCTCAATAAAGTGGAGGAGTTTTAAACCATAACTCCTCCATACCTGCTACGATTTATCCGCCACGGAAAGGAAGTAGCCATTCCTTGTTTAACCTACTTTTGGAGTCGTCCCACGGCGTGCTCCCACGCAACCGCGGCCGCCGCGGCATCGTACATCGGGTGATGACTCACCCCGTCAAACGGAACAGCGATGCCGTTCCGTTTGTTGTACCCGTCCACCGACCCTGCGTCCTCGCCTAACGCAAGAAGCAAGGTGCCCACATCATGAAGACATGGGTACGGACCAGCGAAGGCCCGTTCGTCGAGATTTCGCTCGACGCACCGGCGGAAGAGCCCCGATTCCACGGGACTTCCGCAGTGGGCGATCACGATCGCCCCCTCTTTCTGGGCGACCCAGAAAGCCCAAAAGGCCTCCTCCAACTCCTCCGAAGAGGAGTGGGTTACTGCCATGCCCGCAAGTGCGGGCATGACGTTCTTCATGACCCAGTCGTCATGGACGACCGAGTCGGGAATACGCCCGACGAATCGGACCGTTTCCTGACCGTCCACCCGGACGGTCACAGCGATCGCGAACGACGACCCATACAGGCCGTCAACTTCTGCGTCCAGTGAAAAAATTTTATTCGTATTCATCTTTCCCTTTCCGGCACTTTCGTACCTTTTCTAATTTTCTTTCCAGATTGTTACGCCGGAATCGCGCTTCGGAAATCAATTTCCTAGAAATTCACAACCTGCTGTTGCAAACTTCACAAGAAGGGAGAAGCTTTTAACCAAAAGCATCTCCCATAACCTTGCGACGATTTACCCAACCTTGGGAAGGAAGTCGCTTTTTCCTTTACTCTTCTTTGGCGTGCTTCCACGCCTCGTGGAGGTTTACATCCATGAAAACCCCCACCCCGTCAATTCTCATGCTCAAGCTTCCTGAGCATTGACTCTGGCCGTCATGGCCACTGATCCAACGACCGCCGGCGCCGCCGTTTGAGAAGTGGGCAGTGCAACTGCCCTCACCCCTCGTTACATGAGTTAGCCGGCACTGCGCCGCCAGATTGTTCGCCTGGCTCTGACGGTTTTCATTTGTTTTCATTTGTTTCCTCTCTACATATTTCTATGCATCAAACCTGTTTTAAGTCGGTTGGTTCAACGACTTTATTCGCGACAAGCAACGGCGCTTGTCCTTGAAATTTATGGTGATAGAAACTTCCTCTCCCTGTCTAGTCATCTGTCTCTACCGAGAGACGAGTATGACACCAGGAAGTGCAGTTGATAAATGTGATAATCATCACACTACCACGCTCCGGAATTCAACTGAGCCGTCTCAGCATACGCAGGTGAAGTTGAACATTCAACATTGCACTCTACGGGAGATGCTGACTTTCTATCACCAAGGATCTTGCGACCCCTCTTATCATGCCGAAAACTAGTTTCCTGTCCTGATCCTCTAAAGATGTAGGACAAGCTATCAATTCAGCATGACGAAGAGGAATAACATTGCAGAACTATATGTTCCGCGTTTTCCCATTCAAGAACACATGTATGTTGAATACTCGCATTCCTGAACTTTACTTCGCTATTTTATTGTCAAATTACTTCCTTACTCTTTCCGTTCAATCTTTCCGAACTCCTCTAAGAATTCAGAAACTTCACGGAGTAAGGACATTTTGATACATAAAGTTGGTTAGACTTCCTGTATCATCGATGTCCCCGCGAATACAAATGTATTCGCGAACAACGTTTGGTGAGACCGAGGCCTTATATAGACATAGTTCCATATATTGAGAATAGGTTTCAATGCCATTCCCTCCAAATAGAACATCTCACCTTTGAAACGAGACAAATAAAAGATTGGTTTCCACCCGCCACCATTATGGCTTGGCTATATTCCCCACTCTCTCCTCTTACTACACTTGCCGGCTGTAGTCACCGTCCTTCGCCTATACAGGCTCAGGATCAGAGGGTGAAGAACAATCTTATATACATCTCCTTTTAATGAACTGTGTGGTCTTGCTTTCGTTTCTTCCTTATCTCATCATCTGGTAATAGTATAGCATGCCGTGTCATTCTTGTCAACACTCATATGACAAATATCTTTGCTACAGGCCCTACAATAGCCTTATTATGCAAAGTATTCTGATTTATCCACATTATTTTGTCACGGATTATTGACAATTTATGACATAAAGATACAATTAAACTATTATTCATAGACTCACATTTATGTTATACGAAGAAATTCTAACAAAAGCAGGGCTAACCACTGACCAATCAAAAACTTATGAAGTACTACTCAAAAATGGAGTATTACCAGCGAGTAAGATAGCGCTGAAAGTCGGATTGAAGCGCGGGCTTGGATATAGGGTTATAGAACAGCTTGTAACAATGGGACTTGTAGAAAAAATTGACAAGAAAGTAGCTCTCTTTGCCCCCAATCACCCGTCAAAATTGACAGAAATGATTCAAAAAAAGACCGGTGAATTGAAAGCTACCGAATCTACATTAAGCGGAACTTTGGGACCAATGATATCAGACTATAATATGACTATGGGAAAACCCAATGTGCGTTTCTTTGAAGGTGAAGAAGGAATTAAGAAGGTCCTGGAGGACTCGTTGTATAGTAAAGAAGAAATATTATCCTATGCTGATATTACATCAATCGTAAAATACATCCCAAAAATCAATGAATGGTATGTGGAGCAACGAAAAAGAAAGGGTGTAAAAAAGCGAGGAATACTTCTGGAAACACCTGAATCAAAGAAAATCCTATCTAATTACAATAAGGATGTCACTGATACCAGAACCATTAAGCTTGATACTTCCCCATTTCAGAGTATTGTCCAAATATATGATGGAAAGGTATCGCACATTTCCCTCACAGATGAAGTGATGATAGGCATTATTATTGAAGATGAATCATTGTATAAAATGCAAAAAGCTCTATTTGAGTTTACTTGGTCTAATGCAAACGTAATATCAACTAATATCAAATCCACTGAAGGCGATGAAGTTGCGGAGGCGGATGGCGCGGAGAAATAATTAACTTAAAAATATTTGTTTGACATTAATATAGCAACTTTGCTATATTATTATTAGGTCGAATTATTCACAATTTAATTTCTGCACAAGATGTATAAACTTGAGTTACAAGTATTTGATCAGGTTACTCAATTTCTTCATTCTATTCCAGATGGAGAGCGGTTTAAAATAGCTACAGAACTCGAATCTATTCGAGAAGGCGACTTTGAATCAGCTTATATAAAGACATTGAGAGGACCAATAAAGGAGTTGATAGTGCGGAAAAGACGAATTATATTTTGTATTGAAAATAATACACTTTATGTGTTAAGAGCATTCACAAAGAAAAGTATGAAAACTCCAAAGAAAGAGCTTGATGCTGGAGAACATATGTATCTCTTACTATTAAAACAATTAGGACATAACAAATGATATGAAAAAAAATCAAATATTAAAATTCCACACCTTCGATGAAGTCTTCGGTGACCTCCTCAAATCAAAGAAAAATCGTGAGAGATTCGAGATGGAAATGGCTCGCCTTCGCCTTATTCGCCAGATTCGTGAGCTTCGCCGTTCGAAGAGACTCACCCAAAAGA
>CAYIQG010000027.1:0-6806 GCA_964365535.1 uncultured Candidatus Saccharibacteria bacterium | reverse complement strand
TGGGCTCTAGCTCTAAATCGAGGTCGAATTTTTTCATAATATATCCCATGGCATAGCGCCCAAGCGCGCAAATAACTCGTGGCTGAATAATTTCGATCTGTCTGTCAAGGAATGGTCCATAAACTTCTATTTCCCTGGGGATCGGGTCGCGATTTTCCGGCGGACGATCTTTGACTATATTGGTAACATACACCGACATTCTTGGAATACCCACATGTTCCAATAATTGATCCAAGACCTTTCCCGCCGCGCCGCAAAAAGGTTTGCCTGTTTTGGCTTCATTCCTCCCAGGCGCTTCGCCAACAAACATTATTTTCGCGTCATGACTCCCCTCGCCAATTACGGGAAAGTATTTATTCTCCGTGCGGTATTTATAAAGTGGCGACTCTTTAAGAATGAATATCTCGTCGCGAATTTGTTTCATTTGATCAGTCTTGGACATAATATCTATTCTTGGATTTCCGCGCTTCGAGTCTGAGACTCTCAGAGTCGATGACTTCCGCGGGGATGACAGGTGTCAATCATTTCGCCTGTTCAATAATAGTCTGCACTTCAGTCAAGATTTTCTCTTTTTCATTCGGCCTGACGCCAATTTCATTCAGGATTCCGGGATTACCGATAATATCAATGCATACCAAAACATTCCTACCGACTAAGTCGTGTTTCTGTTGGCGCGTCAATGAAGAAATACATGTAATTGGATGCAAACCATTCTGTTCGATAATATCATGCAGATTCCCCTTCTCCGGAAAATTCCAACCAATCAATTTCAGACCACTGCAGTTGCCATACGCGATGGCTTTGTCCGTGAATTTCGTATTCGTGAATAAATAACGCTCGGTAAGTTTGCGTTTAATCCCTCCGTATTCGAAAATCTTATCCACCAAATCGTCAAACCGCGCCTTGACATACAAGGCGACTTTCAGGTCGGATTTCAGAGTAAATTCATTGTGATATTTCGCTTCCACCATAGCTAGGTCATCACCCTTCCACGCGACAATATCAACTTCGTGTTCAACGCACGAACCCAAAAGATTCTGGTCCGTCATGGTTTCATAACCCCATATTTGAAAAATCCGCGCGACGAATTTCTCGAATGGAAAACCGTCAGGTCCGAGTTCCAGCATGGCGCGCCTGATTGAATATTTCGTCGCGGTATGATGAGAATGTTTTCTCAATAATTCGAACGCGCGGCGATAAATATCGGCAGTCGATATGCCATCTTTCATCCCCCCTTCCACATCATCGACTACTTCACCTATTACTTGAATGGGAGCGCCGGCCTTTCGGAGTGAATTAACTAACTTCTCTTCTTCAAAAAGTTGTTTCGTGCCATCAGCTTTCGTTATCGTTATCAAATGGTCCATTGATAAAGTATAACACATTTGAAAATAGCACCCCACCGCTTCTGGCGGGAACAGCTCTTCCTCGCTCGGTTTCGCCTCCTCGGAAGACTGTGTCCCGCCCAAGCGGCGGGGCTAACGAATCCCCTGCGTCAAAGACACTATTTTGTATCCCTGCGCCTTAATCTTGATAAAAACATCGTCTAGAATTTTACCCGTAATATTATCACCCAAATGCATTAGGAATATTCCACCCGGCTTTATATTTGATAGGATTTTATTTTGCACCCGTTCGGCGGTCATCCCTGTTGCTTCTTCCCAATCGGAAGCGTCAATGGTCCAATAAACAGACCTGTATCCCGCTTTGGCGGCGACATCTAGGACCCGAGTATCTCTATCACCATACGGCGCGCGGAAATAAGGTTTGGTTGAAACACCAGAAATCTTTTGAAATTCACTATCCATCATTTCGAATTCCCGCGCTATTCGGCCTTCAGGCAATTGTGTCAAATACGGATGGTCGTATGTATGATTGAATATTTCATGTTTATCCGAAACCATTTTTTTCACTATTTCCTGATTATTTTCAATAAACTTACCTGTCAAGAAAAAAGTGCCCTTCACATTATGTTTTTTCAATATATCAAGAACGGCAATTGCCGATTGTGAGCCACCGCCCCCATCGAATGTGAATATCACTTGCTTTTTAGTTGTATCACCATGAACTATTTCCGCGGGAGTTTCCTTGAATGTGACTATTTTCGACTCATTTGTAATATTATCCCGCGGAATACTCGAGTAAATATAAATAGTGGAAATAATCACGAGAACGAGAAGCGCGACATATTGAGGGAGTCTCATTCCGTTTTTATTCATGCGTCTATTCTACAATAATTCCGCCACCGACGCATTCTTCCCCATTATAGATAACTAGAGATTGTCCGGGTGTGAGTGCGTCCTGCGGTTTTTTGAATTCAACTATTGTTTCAAACATGTTAACAGAATGAATTTTGATATTCTGTAAAGGTTGGCGATATCGACTTCTGGCATGTAATGTATTAACTAACGATGAACTGTCATTCGCCCCGCCACTTCTGGCGGCAGGAGCTCTCCCTCGCTCGTCGCTTCGCTCCTCCTCGAGAGACTCCTGCCGCCCAAGCGGCGGGGCAATCGAATTATCAATAGGTGCAGTCCCCGCAATCCAATTGATATTAGATATTCTAATTGTTTTTTGTGAACTCGAATAATCTTTTCCTACTATTCTGTTCGAAACCGTAATCGTGTTCTGCTCCATGTCCTTGTCAATAACATAATATCTGTCGTCATCCGGTGTCTTTTTTGTGATTGTGAATCCATGCCTTTCACCGATCGTGAAGAATAGCGCGCCTTGATGCTTGCCGATAATTTCACCCTCTTCATTCAAAACATTACCCGGTTCCGCTTTCAAATAATGTGCCAAGAAATCTTTCACATCCACCTTACCGATAAAACACAATCCCTGACTATCTTTTTTATCCGCGTTCGGTAGCTTAAATTTGTGAGCCAATTTACGCACTTCCGTTTTTTCCAAATGACCGACCGGAAAAAGTGTATGGGCAAGGTTGTCTTGATTGAGTGTCCAAAGAAAATACGATTGGTCCTTATTTTTATCCCTTCCCGCAAATAATTGATATATAACATTGACAGACGCTGACGCGTGCCGAAGCGAACCTTTCTCGCCGAGCTTGCGAGGCGAAAAGGCTTCGCGCAGGTACAAGTCAGCGTCGTCAATGTTCCGGTATTTAATTCGCGCGTAATGTCCTGTGGCAATATAATCCGCCCCCTGACTTTTCGTCCATCGCCAAAAAGCGCCGAATTTCACCTCACGGTTACACATAACATCTGGATTCGGAGTTCTGCCAGCCTTATATTCCGCGAGCATATAATCAATCACTCCTTCCTTGTATTCTTTCTCCAAATCAAGGGTAATAAAAGGTATTCCGAGATGCGCCGCCACTCTCATCGCTTCTCTTCTTTCCTCTTTCCAATTACATTCGAGCCAATCGGGTTGCCAGACTTTTATAAAAACTCCTGTAACATCATAACCGGCTTTCTGCAATAAAGCCGCCGAAACAGCGCTATCCACGCCGCCAGAAAGACCCACAAAAACCTTTCTCTTTTTAACTTGACTATTCATATATGGTATGATACCATACAATCAGGTAGAAACAAGCAAATTAACAATTGAAAGGAATATAATGAAACATACGATTCTAATCGTTGATGATAGTTTGGAAATGCGGAATTCTCTAAGTAATTGTTTTAGTTGTCTCGGTCACGATGTTATTGTGGCTGAAAGCGGCGACGATGGTTGGAGAGCATTCCGGAAGAACAAAACAACAATTGATCGAGTGCTTACGGACTATGAAATGACGGGGATAGACGGTATAGACGGCATCACCGTCATAAAATGTATTCGTAGGCTCGACCAAAACATGGTCACCTGTCTAATGTCAGGTAACATGACTAGCTCTCTGCGATGTGAAGCTTTGCAGGCAGGGGCCACATCCACTTTCAGTAAAGGGAATCGTGTCTCGTTATTGTTGGAGGCACTTAATATTGGCCTTGCCACGGATTCAATCTAAATCACGGAGAAGGGCTGACCTTTTTCCCCCACTCATCACAGACCTGAAATAACCTTTCAGGTCTGCTTTTTTTAGACGTTCTGTCACTATTTTTCAGACCCTTGGTTGTGCCTAACTCATTTCTTGTCCTGGTGCTCCAGTAGTTTCTCTGCTGGGGAGATACCACCGAGGACTTTGTGCGGAAAGTAATTCCAAGCGTCGGTTACCAGTTCAAGAACATTACTTAATTCTGAAGCGTCTCCGCCACGATCAAACATTGCCACGACTTTCATCATGTCGTTATTGTCCTCCTCGTGGAAAATGGCGTCCTTAACATGCTGTAAAGAAAAATCGCTCTCGGTTTCTTTGAGCATAGCCACGAGATCCCTCTCGATTTCCTTTCGACGTTCAAGAATTTGTTGTTTTGATTCGATTTCCATAAAAATTAAGGATTACAATATTTACGGTATAATTTTCCTAACTTATCAAATAGGATAGATATTTCCCATTTATCGACACTATTTTTTCGCTGTCCTCGGCATTCTCCATTTCTGTCTCAACAATTTCGCCTAACTTTTCTTTTGTTTCAGCACTGGAAAACTGCAAAGCTGACTGCTCGCTGGGCGTTGCTTTCTGCATTAAGTCGTAAGTTTGCGGATTGGTGCTGATCCCAATAAGAATTCTAACCCTCTCCGTGCTCTCAAGGGACTTATAAATCGCGTGAAAACCACTGGCGTAAAAATAGCCAACCAAACAATCAAAGAATTTTGTGTCTTTGATTAAAACCTCAAATCTCTCTTTGAGATTTTGGCCTTTCTCATTTGTGATAAATGTTAAGTCTGAATTCATAAATTTATTTTTTGATCAACGCATAGTCTCCTTCATTGCCACCAATGCGGACATAATCCTCGCAACCATCAACCCAGATTTTCTTGCACTTGCAGTAAGTAAGCTTCTTGTGGGTATTCCAAAAAATCTCATCTCCACAATGAGTGCATTTGTAATAAGTTTCCTCTTTAGTTTTGATGGCGATTTCCTTTGGCATATATTTTAAACTTCTGATTTCTCAAGCAACCATTCCCAGAGCGGTCTAAACTGTATGGTCATGTTGTCTTTTTCCACCGTGCGTTTTTCGTTCCATGTAAGCACGGTAAGCTTGGAAACATTCAACTCTTTTCCTGCCTCGACGAGAGCCTTTACTTCTCTTTGTTCAACCTCAGGATCGGTCATGTCATAACAGACCTGTATCATCTCTATAACCTGATACCCCTTTTTGAGCACGAAATCTATCTCCCGATCATTTCTGGTCTTGTAATAAAACAATTCGCGGCCGGGCTGATTACCTTTTTTCACTAATTCGGTGAAAACAAGATTCTCCATGAGCTTACCGGTGTTCGGTGAATGCTGTACCGCCTTGGCGGTAACGAAACCATTATCAACGACGTATGTTTTTTTGGCTGATCGCAGTCGCATGCCAGCCTTTGTTGAGTGTCGTATCAGAGGAAAAATCAAATATGCTTCGGTGAGATAGCCGAGATATTTTTCCAAAGTAACCTGGCTTTTGAATTCCAAAATATTGGCGAGTTTTTTGGTGCCATACTGACCGGAAACATTGTTTATGAGATATGATCCGAGACTGGCTATCTGCTCGGAAAAACGCACTTTGTGGCGCTTCACCACGTCTTTGAATAACACCGCATCGAACAACATATCTAAGTATCCGCGCGGATCAACGCCTTTTGTAACAACCTCCGGGTAACCGCCACTCGTCATGTACTGGGTCATGTACTCAAGCAGTTTCGCTTTTTCATCGGGCAATGAAAGTTTGTCGGGAGTAACTTCATACTGTTTGGCTTTCAAAATTTCCGAAAAATTAAACGGTAGTATTTCTATGGGAATATGTCTGCCAGTAAGATGTGTGGCAAGCTCTTTTGAAAGAAGAGATGCGTTAGAACCGGTTAAGACAAGACTGTATCCGGCTCGATGCAGACGATTAACAAACAGCTCCCAATTAGGAAGATTCTGTATTTCGTCAAAGAGAATGTATTTTGTGTCGCCGTAGGCAAGCTTCAACTCTGTCATCAGCTCATCAAGATCAGTCTTTTCTTCTCCGGGAATCGATTCATCGTCAAAGTTGAAATAGGCAAATGATTGATCCTTCAAGAGCATCAAAGCAAAGACGGATTTCCCTGCCCGGCGAGGGCCGAGAATGACTTTTATCAAATCCGAAGACAGCCACTTTTGAGTGTCTTTTTCTTTAGTTCGTTCTATGTACGGAAGCGAGAGAAGTCTCTCTTTATCCTGTTTTTGCTTAGAAACTGTCGCTTTTAGCATATTATTTATGTTATACTATGCTTATTCTCCCTTTTTAGCATAATACAGTCATTATACTGGACACGATGGGTAAATGCAAGTATTTAAGGGGATGGTATTGAATCGTTGGTTTCCCAAGCTCTCAAATTTCGTCTTACGGCTTGGACCGGGTGCAGAAGGTGGCAAACTCTTATCACCGACACAAAGTTCGCCCCAGGGGCAAACAAGTGGTGAATTCGGGTAACACAAAACCGCCTTCCGGGCGGTCTTGTTTTTAAATCGTGGCAACCGGCACTTTCGCCTGTCGTCCTCTCTTGTGCGGTTCGAATTTCAGCGGACCGAGATGTATTTGAAACGAAAGCCCTTCATTCGTGTATGTTGCAACAAATACTTTTTTCTTTTTAACTTGACTATTCATTAATGATATGATAGCATGAAATTAGCACAAAATATAGTAACTTAACAACTGAAAGGAGAAAATGAAGATACTTATTATGGATGATTTTTACTACAAATACTTCGCTTTATTCGCCAAATGTCCATCATA
>CAYIQG010000026.1:1839-6840 GCA_964365535.1 uncultured Candidatus Saccharibacteria bacterium | reverse complement strand
CGATTTCAATATAAATTGAGAAAATGTGCTCATCCAGATGAGTTGTATACAAAGTCAAAGAAATATATGAAAAAAGGAGCAAAGGTAAAAATATTTTTAGATGCGGAAAGAGCACTACTTCAGGCATGTAAAAAAGCAAAACAAAACGATTTGATTTTGGCTACCGGCTCATTTTACATAGCAGGCGAACTCCGAAGATATTGGTTCTCCGAGAAAATGATCCTAGAAAGAAGAAAAGCCGTAACAATCGCTAAATATTAAATCGTTAATATCACCGGAATAACCATCGGTCTTTTCGCTGTTTTCTGCAATAGGAACTGGCTGACGGCGTCGGTAATATTATCCTTGACGAAATCAATACTAATCGGATTCATGCCCTTGGTTGTTTTCTCGATAGTGTCTTTTATGAGCAGGCGAACTTCATGGAGCAATTCTTGCGATTCACGGAGATAGACGAAACCGCGGGAAATAATATCAGGTGATTTCTTCAATTTGCCGGTTGTGATATTAATAATGCCAAAGATAATGAAAATACCGTCTTGAGCTAGCATTTGGCGGTCGCGAATGACGACATCCTGCACGTCACCGACGGAAAAGCCGTCAACGAGAACAAGTCCTGAAGGCGCTTTCTCTTTCAATTTAACAAACTTCGCGCCGCCATTTTGAATTTCGATGAGCGAACTATTGTCGGGAATAACGATATCCTCTTCTTTGAGACCATTGGCTTCCTTGGCGACATCGGCGTGCACGCGGAGCATATAATGATAACCGTGAATGGGCATGAAGAATTTGGGATGAATCTTCCTATGTATCCACATCGTTTCGTCGCGATACGCGTGTCCGGTAGAATGCACTTCGGCGGTGCGATAGTGGATGATTTTCGCTCCTTGGCGCGACAGATTGTCTTTCAGTTTTTGCACGGCGCGTTCGTTGCCGGGAATGACCGAAGAAGATAAGATAACGGTATCTCTTGGCGTGATTTTGACTTTCGTATGAGTGCGATTCGCGATACGCATGAGGGCGGCGAATTCATCGCCTTGCGCGCCTGTTGCGAGGATAACAATCCTGTCCGGCGGATAATTGTCCATATCTTCCGTCGCGATCATTGTCTCTTTCTTGGCTTTCAATAGTCCCAGATGTTTGCAGGCTTCAATGTTTTGTTTTAGGCTTCGCCCTTCTATGGCGACCTTTTTACCGTACTTTTCCGCGAATTCAATCATTTTTAGCAAGCGTTCCAGCAGGGAAGAAAAAGTCGCTATAATCAAACGGCCTCGGGCGTTCTTGATATATTCTTCCAAATTCTTATGGACTGTTTTTTCCGGCGTGGAGAAGCCGGGAATTTCAACATTAGTCGAATCCGCCATGAGCAAAAGGACTTTTTCGTTCTTGAAGGCGCGATCATACTCGGCGTCTTCTTCCGGCGCGGCTATGCCGTCCATATGGTCCATCTTCAAGTCTCCAGTATGAACTATCGAACCATAAGGAGTTTCTATGATAACTCCCATGGCATCGGGAATAGTGTGCGTTACGGAGAAGAATTTTACTTTCAGTTTGCCAATTGTGAATATTTGGTTTTTCTCCACGACCGTCATATTCAATCGCGGTACCCCGGGAAATTCCTCTTGTCTTTTTTGAATCAGAACGGAAGTTAGTAGGCGAGTATAAATAGGCGGATTGCCGATTCTCGGCATGATATAAGGTATGCCGCCGATATGGTCCAAATGTCCATGAGTAATGAGGACGGCGCGAATCTTGTCTCGCCTTTCTTCCAAATATTTCGTATTTGGCAGTATATAGTCAATGCCGGGAGTGTTTTCATCCTTGAATTGAAAACCGATATCAATAACTATTATATCATTGCCAAATTCGACGGCGGTCATATTGCGTCCGATTTCCTCCACGCCCCCGAGGGGAACTACGCGGATTGAATCCGGGGCAAGAAGCGGAATGGCGTCTCCATTAGCGCTTTTTTCAACTAATGGTTTGACTCCTCCGCGCCACGCGCCCTGAGACCTTCGGGACGGTTTCATCTGTTCTTTTCGCATGACATTCATGCGCGCGCCGGCAGTATGCCTCACCATTATCGGTCTAGCGGCCATTTCTGCTCCGGAAACTCTATTGAATGCTGCCGGGTGTCCTGATTTTCTCGAAAATATTTTTCGCGCGCCACGACCCATAACGATCCTATGCGGCGGGTGAAAACCCTGTGGTTTATTGTTTGGTTGATTATTCATGATTAATTATTATCTCTAAATATTTTATTTTCGTTTGCGATTTGCCGATTACTTCGCGAAGAATCGCCAAACTTTCTCCGTGTTCAAATACCATGTGCCGATTGAGTTCCACCTATCCCCGGGCGCCGCGATGGAGTTCAGAGACACGCCTTTCAAATCTTTTGGTATCGCGTAGATGAAATCCGGAGAATACAAGAAGATCGCGGGTATGTCGTCTTTGATCAATTGGTCCAGTAAGGCATAATCATCGGCTCTCTTCTTGCCATCGATTGTTCCTCGAATATCGGAAAGCACTTTGTCCACTTTACTGTTCGTGTACATGGCGATGTTCAAACCCGGCGCGTTTCTCTGCGAAGAATGCCAAAAAGCGTAAAGGTCTCGGTCCTTGCCGATTTGTTCGCCGAAAAGTAACGCGTCATATTTTCTTGCCCGGATTACATTCTGGTACAAATCGCTTGATTCGAATATTTTTATATTGACTTTCACGCCAACCTTTGCCCATGTCTCTTTCACTAATTCCGCCGTAAGCTGGAGATCCGGCGAGTCGGCGGTATATATATCGAAAGCGAGAGTGGTTGTCGCTTTCTTGCCGATTTTTTTATTATAAATACCATTCATGTCTTTTATCCAGCCATTCTTTACGAGTAATGTCTGGGCTTGCAAAATCCGATCGGGAGCCACGCTTATATTTTCCATATTATTGGCGGTAGAAGCGGTTACCTTATCATCCGAAGATATATTGAAAAGTCCCGGAGGCAGAGGACCATCGACCGCGTTGCCGTATCCATTCAAAATCTTTTCAATAATAAGATTACGGTCAATTGACATCTCCAGGGCTTGTCTCACGACCTTATCGGCGAGGACAGCCGATTGATTCTGATTGAAGAAAATGCCGAAAACGCGCGGCAGGGACGTATTTATTATTTTGTACGCTTGAGCCGAATCGTTAGCTAATCGTTTCGCGGAAGCCGGCGGTATTGCTCCCAAACTATCGATACTGTTCGCGTCGAGAGCTTTTAGAGCTTTGTCCAAATCAGAATAGAATACCGTTCGGATAGAACTTATATACGGCTTATTCCCGGAATATTCTCTCCAATTCTTCAAGAGATATTCCGTCGGTATGCCGCCGGAATTTCTAACCACGGAAGAGACTTTATAAGGTCCCGAGCCGATAGGTTCAACATTATATTGGCTAAAGATAAATTGGTCGCCGCTCACGCCGCCCCAAATATTTTTCGGAAGTATTCCCACGGTTGTGTTGGCTAGAAAAGGCGAATACGCTTGTTTCAAAATGAATTGTATTTCCAGCGGCGATATTTTCTTTACCGTTATATTCGCCCAATCGGCATACCGCGGACTTTTCATGTTTGGGTCTTGGATTTTATTAATCGTAAATTCAACATCATCGGCGGTTAACTCAGTATCGTTTTGAAAACGGATGTCTGGACGAATTTTGAAATCATAAGTCAAACCGTCATTCGAAATCGCATATGATCGCGCTATATCCGGCACAAGCTGACCGTTCTCATATTTCATGAGCCCTGAATAGACGATAGAAGATATGTCTTTGTCCACATCGGTAATCGCCAAGACCGGATTTATCGTTCGCGGCAATCCGACCATACCTTCGCGCAGTTCTCCGCCGGAAGCGGGAATACTTATCATAAAGTCGTCGATAGTTCTCATTGCCAGGGAAATCGCCGAAATAATAGCTAAAATAGTTAGAATGCCGAAAATGACTTTCTCCGTTGAAGAGAACTTGCGCATGTATTCCAATATGGATTTGCCGCTTTTCAAGCGGAACTCTTTTTGTTCAATTTGTTCTAGCACGATGATATTATTCTTGATTCTTTGTGTCATTCCCGCGAAAGCGGGAATCTAGTGTATATAAATAGGTATATTAGTTTGACACTGGATTCCCGCTTTCGCGGGAATGACAAATTAAATTAAATTGACTAGAGCCGAAATCGCGAATAGTATCGCTGTAATAATAGTTATCGCGAACAGCCACTTTTCCATACCTCTCCTTGTGTGATATGCCGAGCTCCAGTTATCACTGCCGCCGAAAGCGCCGCCGACTTGAGCTCCAGTTCTTTGGAGTAGAATGGCGGTAACGAGAATGACAGACAGGATAATCTGCAGATAAGGAAGGAGTGATTTCATTGATGTAGATATGCTACCATAAGGATGTTTTGAGCGCAAATCAATCAATCTCTTGTAGCCGTTATTTATTATCTTAGTCAATATAAAGATGATTTCCAAAAAAAACCGCGGATGGTTGGATCCGCGGATTGAGACAAAAGAATCTCCTTAATGTATGAGCGACGGCGCAAGCTTGATCTTTTCAACACTCTGTCTGCTTTTCCGGCGGTCTGACAGGAAAAACCCATTTCTGTCGAAGCCGAGAACGACTATGTTTGAAGGATTGCTTCTTATGTGGCCATGAATCCTCCAACATTCTCTTTCAAAGTATGATTCAGAATCACCCAATTTTTTGTGGGACTCAAGCTTATTTAGCCTGTACAATCCTGAATAATTGCCAAGCTCGAAGAGTTTGACCTCGACTTTATGCAAAGGCAACTCTTTAACCTTTCCACCGATTTTGAGAGTACCATCCTCAAAACAATTAAAGACCGTTTCCTCGAGATATTTGTGCGCGTTTTCCAGCGCCAGACCGACCTTCCTAGCGGTATCCTTAGTTGCCTGTAAGGGTTTGGAATATCGCAGAAAGTCGATTAATTCCGTATCTTCAAATACGATTTCGAAT
>CAYIQG010000026.1:0-1739 GCA_964365535.1 uncultured Candidatus Saccharibacteria bacterium | reverse complement strand
GGTATTATTATTCCCATAACTTCGAATGAAGACAAGGGCAGTAAAAAAGGTGAAGTCATCGCCGTTGGTCCCGGAAGGATTGACGATGATGGCTGTCCAATCCCCGTGAATGTTAAGGTTGGAGATATCGTACTTTTCCAATGGGGAGATAAGGTGAAGGTCGGTGAGGAGGAATATTATTTGGTTAGGGAAAGTGAGGTATTGGCGGTTATTAAATAATCAAAAACTATGTCAAAGAAAATTCTATACAACGAAGAAGCGCGTAAAGCTCTAAAAAGAGGCGTTGACGCCGTCGCTGACGCCGTGAAAATAACGATAGGTCCGCGCGGCCACAATGTCGTTCTCGACAAGGGTTATGGTTCGCCAACAATAACGAATGACGGGGTATCAATCGCGAAAGAGATTGTCTTGAAAGACAAATTCGAGAATATGGGCGCCGAAATAATCAAGGAAGTGGCGTCAAAGACAAATGAACTTGCCGGCGATGGAACAACTACTGCCGCGATTTTGATGCAGGCAATCATTCAAGAAGGGTTGAAACAAACAACTATGGGCGTGAATGCAATGTCAGTGCGCGCCGGCATCGAGGCGGCTTCAAAAGATGTTGTTTCGGCTTTGAGGAAAATAGCCAAACCGATAAAAGATAATGATGAAATAAAACAAGTCGCGACTATTTCATCGGAATCAGCCGAGCTTGGCGCTATTATCGCCGATACGATTTCGAAAGTAGGCAAAGATGGCGTGGTAACAGTCGAAGAATCGCAATCAACAGGACTGGAATCAGAAGTAGTTGAAGGCATCGAATTCGACAAAGGTTATGTTTCTCCATACATGATCACGAATCCGGAAAGAATGGAGGCGGTTTACAATGATCCGGCGATTCTCATAACCGACAGGAAGATTTCTTCTATAAAAGAGATATTACCGATGCTTGAACAGCTCGCGCAAACTGGCAAGAAAGATTTGGTAATAATTGCCGAAGATATTGAGGGTGAAGCTTTGACTACTTTTGTCTTGAATAAGATTCGTGGCACATTCAATGTGCTCGGAATAAAAGCTCCCGGCTATGGCGACCGCAAGAAAGAAATGCTTCAAGATATCGCCGTCACTGTGGGCGCCACGGTCATTTCTGAAGAAGTGGGCATTAAGTTTGAAAAAGCTCCTCTTTCTATGCTTGGCAAGACTCGCCGGGTTATTTCCACGAAAGATAATACCGTGTTTGTCGGCGGTAAAGGCAAGAAGGCGGATATTGAAGAGAGGATAGCGCAATTGAAAAAACAGAGGGAAAATATTGATTCCAAATATGATAAAGAGAAGATTGATGAGAGAATAGCGAAACTTTCCGGTGGCGTTGCTGTCATCCGCGTCGGCGCGGCCACGGAGATGGAAATGAAATATTTGAAATTGAAGATAGAAGACGCGGTGAACGCGACTAAGGCGGCTATCGAAGAGGGAATAGTTGCCGGTGGGGGTGTTGCGCTCATACACGCCGCTTTGGAAATAGAGAAGTCAAATGCGAAGAAAATTCTTTCCAAGGAGCAGAGTATTGGTTATTCTATTGTCTTGAAAGCTCTTGAATCGCCTCTGAGGCAGATTGCTATTAATGCCGGAAAAGATGACGGTTCTGTTATTGTGGAAAAAGTCAGGAATGGTAAAGGTAATCTGGGATATGATGCATTGAAAGATGAAATTGTTCCGGATATGATAGTCGCTGGTATCGTTGACCCGGTGAAAGTCGC
>CAYIQG010000025.1:0-6915 GCA_964365535.1 uncultured Candidatus Saccharibacteria bacterium | reverse complement strand
GAGTAGGGACATATTGATATTAAAATGATAGCATAAAGTATAAATAATTATGCAAACTCAATCTTCAAATCAATCTCTTCAGGAAATCATAGCCAAACTATCGAAAAACGACAATGTTGATGCTCTACTTTTATGTGGTTCGACTGCGACTGAAAAGCAAACGGAAAGTAGTGATTATGATTTAGTTTTGGTAGTTAAAGAAAAGCCTGATAAATTGTTATCCTTATTTACATATATAAATGATTTACCAGCTGATATTTTCTTTTTCTCATTATCAGATATCAAACGCATTACTTCTGATAAACAGGTGAAAGAAGGCGGTGAGACATGGCTTATGCGCTGGCTTCCACAAGCGAAGATTTCTTTTGATAAATCCGGAGATCTTTCAAAATTACAGAGTATAAGTTCGGAAATTCAATGTCCACTAAATACATTGGCTGGTATATCCGCTTACAAGGTTAATTATAATCTGGTCAATAATACTCGATACTTTGAGTCAAATGATCCACTGTATCATTCAGCTCTGGAAATTCGGCTATTATATTCTATTGTTGAAGCTCTAGTTGGATATTTCTCTATGCGCCATATTTACTGGGAAGGTGAAAAGAAAGCTATTCAGTATCTGGAAGATCATGATCCTGAATATTTTGCAATATTTCTAAGAGCATCTAGAGCGTCAAATTTGAAGGACAAATATATTGCCTATTGTAATCTTGTAGAGAAATCGTTTACAGGTGAATATCCGAAATGGGACAAGGACGTTGTTGCGAGTATCGAGGGTGATTTTGGATCGTTTTGGAAGGATTTGTCTAAATAAAGTATTTATTGCCAAATGGCTGACTTGCGAATAAATACATAGCCTGCTAGTATACTTTCATAAATGAAAAAGATAGTAATTCAATTGAATAACTGGCATCATGACCACCTTTTACACGAAGGGGGTTATTGGCATGTCTCAAACTAATTAAGTAAAAGCTTTATTCAGAGACAAAAACACCCTTCGTAATGACGGGTGTTTTTGTTTTATTCAAATTAACCAATCATCAATGGAAGACTTAATAAAAGGACAATTCACGAAAGATTTATCGAGACTGGTATCATTCAAGACTCTCACATCTGATATTGAACAGAACAAAAGAGCACTTGATTTTATTGTGTCGAAAATCAGTAAAAAGGCGATTGTAAGAAGGATTAAGAATGGCAATGCGGAATGTTTGATTGCCTCCAATGTAGATACACGCACACCGGACATTTGCTATTTAGCACACATTGATGTGGTGGCTGGAAGGTCAGACCAATTCAATATGATAGTGAAGAAAGGTTTTGCATATGGTCGCGGTGTAAGTGATATGAAGTTCTCGATTCCAATAGGGTATGCACTTCTCAATAACCTGATTGATAATAAATCAAAACTATCATTCGCTTTTGTTGTTACCACGGATGAAGAAACAGGTGGCTATGAAGGTGTCGCGTATTTAACCAATAAATATAAGTTCAAACCAAAAGTGCTTATTGTGCCTGATGGTGGAGATAATCTTGTATTTATCAATAAATCTAAAGGAGTTTGTGCTTTAAGGATAGATTCTGTAGGTACACCAGTGCACGCTTCTAGAATATGGGATGGTAAAAATGCTTTAGAACCTCTGATCAGACTGGGTGGTGAAGTATTGAAGAGATATGGGAAGAATAACAGAAAAGAATCATGGAAGACCACTGTTAATATCGGTAAAATACATGGAGGTACATTTGTGAACCAAGTATGTCCAGAAGCTTATGTCACTCTCGACTTTAGATTTCCAGAGACAACGACTTCAGATGCGATCATCGATGAGGTCTCCACCATTGTCAGAGAAATAGATTCTTCACTGAAAATATCAAAGAGTTCGATCGGCAAACCGACATTTGTTGATAAGAAAAATCCAATAGTAAAACTCTTTATCAAGAGTTTTGAAGAGACTTTTGGACAAAAGATAGAAACAAAGGGTACATATGGCGCTTCTGACGCACGACACTTTGCCGACCTGAATATTCCAATCTTGATGATAAAACCTATAGGTGGAGATATTCATGGCGATAATGAAAATATAGATATTGATTCATGTCTTTTGTTCTATCAGGCATTGCGGAGTTTTCTTTGCGAATTGGAACAAAACAGAACTGAATTCCATTGGTGAAAATTAACTCATAACTATCTCAACTTTTGTTGGGGATAGTTAACTGCCCGCATCTATATGTTGGCAGTAACTGTCATAGTTCTTTAACAAAAAAATATTCATTATGAAGAATGTCTCTATTGAGTATGTCAGAATGGAAACCATTTCCCCGGAAATTCTCCGGCAATGGGCGAAATGTTATTGTGAAATCTGGAAGGAACCACCTTGGAATGAAGATTTCTGGAAGCCTGAAATTGTTATTGACGACTTTCGGAAGGAAATGCGGAATCAGGATGCTGTCGCATTTTTGGCCATGCACAACGGTTCGGTAGTGGGATTCACACATGGGTATTCGGTGAATCGCCATGAACTTCAATTGATCGCAGGGAATAATCTGCTTGATACGATCTTAAAGGCAGAAGAGCGGATATTCTACGTTGACGAGTTGGGAGTCACCGCGAAGTATCGTGGTAATCGAATATCATTTGCTCTTACAAGGGCACTTATAGATGCAGCCCTAACGAGTGGTGTTATAAGCATTATCTTGCGCACCGATACAAAAGCCTATGCGGCGCGACATGTCTATGAAGAACTGGGATTCGTTGAGCTTATTGTTCATGATGCCAAGTATCCTGAACGGACATATTGGTTGTTGGAGATATAACATTCCAACTTTAGAGATTCATAATCTAAACACAAGGGGAGCCTTCGGACTCTCCTTTTTTCATGTATAATGTTATTAACTATGGTAAAACATATGGAAACACTATACGAAATGCAGCAAAAACAAAGCGAATTGCTTAAAGGAATTGAGCATCCTCGCTTGGGAAACATCCTAGGTCTCTTTGAGGAGGTTGGAGAGGTGGCCAAGGAGATTACGGAGATAGAGATGTACGGCCAGTCAAAGCAAGTGGACCTTGGTAAAGAGTGCGCGGATGTGCTCTTTAGTCTATTATCTCTTTGCGATTCATACGGGATAAACTTATCCGATGAATACACGGCCAAAGTCGAGGAAATCAAGGGAAAGATTCCGGAATGGAAAGTTAAGTATGGAAAGACTTTGGGAGATTTGAGAAGGAAACTCGATTAGGTTCAATAATTGTCTCTAATTATCACTGATTTGAAATACTTTTCCTGAAAATTTGTCTGCCGACGGATTTCTTCATCAGAAATATTAGCTGTTTCAATGGGAGTTATTATCAATTTATCATCATCATCGTTTGTTCTGTGAATTACAGCGATACAGATACCTTTGAATGTTTTGAGGGGAAGATTTGGACCAATAACATAGGCATCTAATTCTTCTCCGTCAGGTGACAGAGTGTTTGGCACAAAACCGTAGTTGAGTTCATAGATAAAGCCATGTTTCTGATGTTTAGAATATAATGGTCGGTCGATGATGATTGTGACGATCTTGCCGAGGTAGTCTGTAGCTTTTGAGATGGTCATAGTATTATTAAAATGATAGCATAAAGTAGAAATAATCATGCAAGTCTATAGAGTTCATTCAGTGATTTTGATATAGAGAAAAAGCCATATAATAAGGGGAGGAATATTGTTGTTTTGAGGAGGAAATAGAAGTAATAAAACGACTTAATAAAAATAACTAATATAATCTAAACCATGCTAGGAACAAAACAATCTGAGTTTGAATTGTTACTTATTTCTTCCCGAGAAACTATCCTAGAGAAAATACAAAAACTATTTCAAAATAAGGCAGTTGAAGGGCACATATTTGGCTCTCTTGCGAGAGGTAATTCGGACGCTTACAGTGATATAGATATTTGGTTCACTTTTCCAGATGAGGATATTGAAAAAGTATTAGCACATCGTTTTGAATACTATGCGGAAATAGGTGAAGTTCTCCATATCTGCGAGCCTCCACAAAATGCGCCACTACAGGGAGTACAAACTTCCGTGACCTACAAAACTGTAGGTGGTTATTTAACAGTTGACTGTTCATTGTGCCCATTATCGACCTCTCACAGTTATCCAGAGGCACATAGACTTTTTGGAATAGAGTTACCTGTAAGAACTATGGAGTTTAATCCTCAAAAAGTACAGGTAAATGAATCATACCGTATTGATTTCTTGATTTTATTTATTTTTTCCGCCATAAAGAAACTAGCGCGAAATCAGAGTAAACCCTTGAAGGCATTGTTTGAACAGTATCAATATTTTCCTGATAGATACGGTATTGTAATTGAACCGTTGCTTAATAATGGACAGGATTTTGTTTCACTTAAAAAGATTATTGAAAAAATAAATAAAGTTGCAAACGAAAAACAACAAAAAACACTTAGTATGATTGGTGGTTTTATTGATAAAATTGAGACTAATCCTATTTCGAGTTTATGATGATGTTTGCACTCTAATATAGTGCAAATTACCCTTGTTTGCTAAAGAAATGATATAATCGAAACACGATGACCAATAACATTACTTCACATTTCGATAGAACCAAGATTGATCCATCATGGTCTTTCTCTGAAAAGACACGCAAGGATACTGCGTATATTACGCACGGTTATCATCGCTATCCTGCAAAATTTATTCCGCAGGTTGTTTCGCGATTGGTAGAAAGGTATACAAAATTAGGAGATCTGGTTGTTGATCCATTCGGTGGTTGCGGAACGACTCTTGTTGAATCAAAAGTAATGGGAAGATCATCCGTAGCTGTTGATATAAATCCTGTTGCTGTTTTAATAACAAAAGCCAAGATCACTCCGCTCAATCCAGAAAAAATTGAAAAGGAATTCGAGAATATCAAGAAAAGATTAGAGGTTTACAATGAGAAGACAAAAATAAAAGCTCCGGAACATGAGAGAATCGATTACTGGTTTAAGCCTGATGAAAAGAGAAGGCTAGCGTTTATATTTGCTGAAATCTCAAGAATTAAAGATCAAGATGTTCAAGATTTTTTCTTCTGCGGATTTTCTAATATATTGAAAAACTGTTCGATATGGCTACAAAAGAGTAATAAGCCGACAAGGGATTTTGAAAAAAGACCATCTGAGCCGATTAAGACATTTTTGAAACAAGCAAAGATGATGATGCGCGGTAATGCTGGATTATTTGAGATGCTATCTGAGAGAAAATACATGAAGGTGCCAAGTAAAGTCGTTTGTACGGACGCAAGAACAATCCCGACAAAAGATAACAGTGTTAGTCTAATTGTTACCTCACCACCATATGTAACTTCATATGAATATGCCGATTTACATCAGCTGACTGCTTTGTGGCTAGAATATACGAAGGATATAAGTGATTTTCGTAAACGATTTATTGGTACTTCATATCACAGCAAGAAGAATCTGATATTGAATAGCTCAATTGCAGAGAATATTAGAAAAGAATTGCTGGGAATAGATCGAAAGACTGCGGAAGAAGTATCAACATATTTCAGTGAGATGAATCAAGTATTTACTGAAATGAAACGAATGTTGAAAAAAGGAGGTAAAACCTGTATTGTTGTTGGGAATACCAGTTTACAGGGTGTTAAAATACTCAATGCAGAAGTTTTTGTTGAGCAATTACAAAACTTAGGGCTAAAAGTTGCTGATATTATAAAAAGGGAAATACCGTCAAAGAATTTGCCGTCAGTGAGAGATAAAAAGACGGGTAAATTTGCAAGCATAACTGATAAGAATAAAGTCTCGGCTTATCCAACTGAATATATACTAGTAATGGAAAAATAAAACTATGATCATATTTACCGAAAATTTTACAAATAATGTTATTCCATTAATCAAGAGTTTTTCAGAGAAATACGGCAATAATCATGTGCATGAATATTTTTTTGATATATTAAAGGTTACTAAAGATAAGTTTCAATTTATTTGTGAAAAAGATAAAGGTCAGAGTTGGCGTAATGAAAGTGGAGCGATGTTAGAAAATTTGGTGGTATATCTTATTCAAGAAGAAGTCAAAAAATTGGGATATGAGTTAGTTACAGATGACCAAATAAAGAAATCATCTGAAGGGGATGAAGTAATGAGTAAAGTCTATCGCAATATTGTTATTCGATATGGGGAATATTCCATTATGCCAGATGGAGATATTATTATTTACAGGCCTGATAGTGGGGCCGTAGTCGCAATTATCTCTTGTAAAAATTCCTTACGCGAAAGATATACCCAAACATTATATTGGAAACTAAAACTTTCTCTGGATCCAGTAACGAAATCAATAAAAATGTATTTTATAACACTAGATAAGGAAGAGGGTAAGAAACCAGAGTTGGATATAAATAAAAATGGCAAGCCGACTAAGTCGAGAGTTTTATTAGAATATGAAATGGACGGGGTCTATGTAGGAAGGAATCTAAAAGATGAGAGTAATAAGGTGAAGATGTTTGATAAGTTCATTGACGATCTAAAGGAATTACTAAAATAAATCATGTTATCACAAATTGAATCCACAACATTGTGGGATTTTCCAAAACAAAATTATGGAGATACACCCCACGGAAATAACAAATACAATGGTGTTACACCGGCTTTTGTCATATGGAATTTGTTGCAACGATATACCAAAGAAGGTGATCTAGTCGTTGATCCTATGTGTGGTAGTGGCACCACGATCGATGTTGCCAAGGAATTGAAAAGAAAAGTGATTGGCTACGATTTGAATATAGTTCGACCTGATGTCATCAAGAATGATTCTAGGAGAATTCCTCTACAAGAGGATAGTGTAGATTTTGTATTCATCGATTCGCCATATTCAGACAATATAAAATATTCTGATGATAAACAATGTATCG
>CAYIQG010000024.1:0-6926 GCA_964365535.1 uncultured Candidatus Saccharibacteria bacterium | reverse complement strand
AAGATAAATCGAATATCATTCTCTTTTTCATCAGCCGCGATTTTCTTCACCAAAATTGGCATATTGACAGTAATAGTTCCACCCTTACCCACTTCCTGGCCAATAAGCAGATTCGCGATCGGAGTAAGTATCTTCGTTTGAATCAGACGCTTCAAAGGCCTCGCGCCATATTGCGGGTTATAACCTTCCTTGGCGAGATAATCGAGAACTTCCGGAGCGAGAATAAGCTCAATACTTTTATCCGTAAGCCTTTTTGAAACTTCACCGACTTGAATATTCACGATTTGCCTGATGGCTTCCGGAGAAAGAATATCGAATATTATCGTATCATCCACGCGATTCAAGAATTCCGGGCGGAAATATTCCTTGAGAGAAGACATGACTTTTTCCTTGGCGGCGGAATAATTCTCGCGGTCATGATTATCGTTATCCCGAGCAAAGCCAAGCCGTTCCATTTTCTCAATATGTTGCGCGCCGATATTCGATGTCATGATTATGACTGTATTCCTGAAATTGACCGCTCTTCCTTTCGAATCGGTCAACCGTCCATTGTCGAGAACTTGCAGAAGGATATTAAATACTTCCGGATGCGCTTTTTCTATTTCATCGAAGAGGACAACGGAATATTGGCGATGACGAATCATTTCCGTCAGATTGCCGCCCTCTTCGTATCCGACATAACCCGGCGGCGAGCCGATGAGTTTTGAAATAGAATGTTTCTCCATGAATTCGGACATGTCCACGCGGATTAGGGCTTTATCGTCATTGAAGAGGAATTCCGCCAAAGCTTTCGTAAGTTCGGTTTTCCCCACGCCAGTTGGGCCAAGGAAAATGAATGAACCAATGGGACGATTGGGGTCGGCGATACCGGCGCGCGAACGGCGAATAGTATCCGAGATTTTCGTAACGGCTTCATTCTGGCCGACAATCCTCTTTGTCAGCTGTTCCTCCATTCTCGTAAGTTTGGAAGCTTCCGATTCCAACATTCTAGAGACGGGAATGCCAGTCCAGCGAGAAACCACGCCAGCGATATCCTCCGCAGTTATTTCTTCCTTTAATATTCGACGAGAAGATTGTAATTTCTTCAATCGCTTATTTTTCAATTCAAGTTCTTTCTCAAGAGCCGGTAATTTTCCATAGCGAATCTCCGCGGCCTTCGCCAGGTCGGCTCGCGCCTCGGCCATTTCGGCCTCAATACGCAAAGTTTCCAGTTCCTTCTTAATTCGCTTCAAATCGGTAATAGTTTCTTTCTCATTTTTCCATTTGAGTTCAAGTTCGGAAGTGCCTTCCTTCAGATCGGCAATCTCACGCTCAATCGTCGCCATCCGCGCTTTGGCTACCTTCTCCGTTTCTTTCTTCAAGGCTTCGCGCTCTATTTCCAAACGCATTATCTTTATCCTAGTTTCTTCCAATTGCGGCGGCATATTTTCCAAAGAGATTCTAAGCGAAGAAGACGCTTCATCTATCAGGTCAACTACCTTATCAGGCAAGAATCTGTCGCTAATATAACGGCTGGATAAATTCACGGCCGCGACAATCGCGTCGTCGGTAATACGAACGCCGTGGAATAGCTCATATTTCTCCTTGAGTCCGCGAAGAATGGAAATGGCGTCATCGATCGACGGCTCCTGAACATTGATTGGCTGGAATCTGCGGGTTAAAGCCGGGTCTTTTTCTATATATTTCTGATATTCTTTTATTGTCGTCGCCCCGATCGCTCGGATTTCCCCGCGAGACAAAGCCGGCTTCAACATATTCGACGCGTCCATGGAACCTTCGGCGGCGCCGGCGCCAACCAGCGTGTGTATTTCATCAATAAACAAAATAATCTTGCCATCGGAACGCTCAACTTCTTTCAAAATATTTTTTAGTCTTTCCTCGAATTCACCGCGATATTTCGTGCCGGCGATAAGAGAGCCTAGGTCAAGTGAAACCAATTCCTTATCTTTCAATGATTCAGGGACATCGCCTTGGGCCAGACGAAGCGCTAAACCCTCGACAATGGCAGTTTTACCGACTCCCGCCTCCCCTATCAAAATAGGATTATTCTTTGTTCGTCTTGAAAGTATTTGGATGATGCGCATTATTTCGGCGTCACGGCCGATAACCGGGTCGAGTTTATTTTCATGGGCGAGCCTAGTCAAGCTTCTGGCATATTTGTAAAGCGTGCGAAATTTCTTCGGCTGAGTGTCTTTTGTCGGCGGATTGGCTTTCAATTCTCCGATAACTTTCGAAATCGCGTCTCTCTCTATTTTGAACCTGGCTAGAATGTCTCGCGCGACGCATGGCACATCGAATATTGATAGGAACAAATGTTCGGTTGAAATGAACTCGTCTTTCATGCCCGCGGCGACTTTTACGGAATTATCCAAAATTTGCGCCAGGTCTGGCGTCAGATAAATCTGATATGAAGGTGAAAGGACATTGGAACCCTCGCTGGATTCTATATGTTCTAGGGAAATGTCGATGAGCATTGGCGAGTCCGCGTCCATTTTATCCAGAATAGAGGCCACCATGCTTTCTTCTTGTAAGAGCAAGGCAATCAATAAATGCACTGGATTTACATGGTTTTGTCCTCGCTCAATAGCGAGTTCGTGGGCTCTACGCAAAGCTTCGCGAGATTTTGTCGTAAGTTTGTTGATTGGAGGCATGTGGTAATAATACTACATAAAAGGCGCATTGACAATGTGCTTAGACAATTCACAACATATCCCCTTTCTTTATTCTAAATTCATAGTTCACAATTATTAATTCATGTTAAACTGTATCTCATGCAAACCGCTTCCCCTTATTTCAAAGCCAAAGACCTAAAAATTCCCCCGCACAATATTGACGCCGAAAAATCTCTATTAGGTTCCGTCATCATGAGTCCGGAAGTCATGCATGATGTCGTGGATATTGTGAAAGAACATTCTTTCTACTCCAACCAAAATCGCGCCGTTTGGATAGTTCTCTTCGAACTTCATAGCAAAAATATTCCTATCGACCTACTTTCTGTTTCGTCTCGTCTCAAAGAAAAAGGCTTGCTGGAAGATTCCGGCGGTATGGCATATCTCACGGAATTAGTGAATATTGTTCCCTCTTCGAGTAACGCGCATTACTACGCGGAAATCGTGGAAAACAAATATGTAATGCGGGAACTATTGAAAGCCGGCGAACAGATAAATAGCTTGGGTTACGATGAAGATTCGGAATTGCACGATATTTTGGAAAAAGCCGAGAAAGCGCTGTATGCCGTCACGAATAAGACCGGCTCGCACAAATATATTGCTTTGAAGGACACACTCGACGAAGCTTGGGAACGCCTCGACCGTTTGCACAAGACCAAAAATGAATTGCGTGGCGTGCCGACCGGGTTCGTCGAACTTGATAATAAATTATCCGGTTTTCAGAAATCTGACTTAATCATTCTAGCCGCCCGGCCTTCTATGGGAAAAACATCGCTCGCGCTCGATATCGCGCGAAAAGCTGCTATCAATCACAAAGTTCCGACGGCAATATTTTCTTTGGAAATGAGTTCCCAACAGCTCGTTGACCGCATGCTCGCCGCCGAATCCCAAGTCGATTCTTGGAAGATTCGCACGGGACACAATCTTTCCGTCGAAAATGATTTCAAGGCTATCGGCGAAGCTATTTCTCGGCTTTCCGAAGCGCCTATTTACATTGACGACGCCCCCGGCAATAATATTCTGAAGATGAGAGCTGTCGCCAGGCGACTCAAGAATGAAAAAGGGCTTGGACTTGTCGTTGTTGACTATCTCCAGCTCATGGTTCCGGCCCAAACAAAGTACAATGACAATCTCGTGCAACAAGTCACCGAAATTTCGCGTTCTCTGAAAAATCTAGCCCGCGAACTCGAAGTGCCAGTCCTCGCCCTGTCCCAACTCTCGCGCGCCGTGGAACAGCGCGGAGGCAAGCCTCGTCTTTCTGACTTGCGCGATTCCGGCTCCATCGAACAAGATGCGGATGTCGTCATGTTTATCCACCGCGAAGCCGACGCCGACCAAGGCGGAAAGAGAGAAGAGGCGGAAATACTCATCGAAAAACATAGGAATGGTCCGACGGGCTCCGTCAAACTATTCTTTGACAGCAAGAAAACATCATTCATCAGTATGGATAAAGGCGAATTCAGGGATTTTGATGCGCCGGAGAATTAATATGGACTCGCCGCGAAGACTCGAAGAAATATTCGCTCATTTCCCCGGCATTGGTCCGCGCCAAGCGCGGCGTTTTGTCTATTATCTCATGAATAAGCCGCCGGCTTTCATAAAAGAGTTTGTTCAACTAATAGAAGAGGTAAAGAAATCAACAAGCGAATGTGAGATGTGCCACAAGTTTTTTACCAATACTTCCGGCTCATCGCGCGATAAATCGAAAACTCTCATTTGCGGAATATGTTCAGACCAAAATCGCGACCAAACAATCCTCATGATAGTCGCCAGAGATTCCGACTTTGAATCAATAGAAAAAAGTGGCGCGTACAAAGGACTCTATTTCATCCTAGGGGGTTCTGTTCCAGTACTCGACAAAGAACCGGAAAAGAGAATCCGTTTGAAGTCTTTACTGGAAAGAATCTCATCCGACATATCTAAAAACTCGAAATCTATTTCGGCGGCTGACGGACAAAGTCCAAGATTCCAAGAAATAATCCTGTCGTTAAACACAACCCCCGACGGCGAACACACCGCGACAATCGTGAGAGACGCTATTTCTAATATCACAGCTGGCAAGCAAATAAAAATAACTATATTAGGCCGCGGGCTTTCGACGGGCGCCGAGCTTGAATACGCGGACAGTGACACCATCCGGAACGCCCTCAAAAACCGCGCGTAGTAATTAAAAAGCAAGAGGGGGCGGCGTGTTCTTGGGGATTACAAATTATTCTAGCGCGTCAATCTTCACCTTGAAGAACGGTTGTCTATGGCCGTTTTTCTTGAAATATCTGCTCTTTTGTCTATAATGAACAACGGTAATCTTCGGCGCTCGCCCGATCTTCACGATAGTGGCCTTTACGGATGCCTTCGGAATGAAGGGCGTGCCAATAGTTGTGTTCTTGCCATCATCAACCAAGAGGACTTTATCGAAAATAATAGAATCACCTTCTTTGTAAGTTCCTATAATCTTCTCAATAATAATTTCATCGCCCTTTGAGACGCTGTATTGCTTGCCCCCGGTTTGAATAATGGCGAATTCCATAATGGAAGTCATTATACATGGTTTTATGAGATACGCAAATTCCTTGAAATATTCAAACCGGCTTAGATAATAACAACTTTTTGATAATCTTGAGTGTTTTCTTGAGATGCCGCTCTTTCGTCCATCTGCCGAATGAAAACCGAATCGATGTTTTACTGTCGGCACCCATCGCTTTTAGGGCATAACTTTCGTCTGTATCGCGCAAACAGGAGCTTTTCGTGGAGCAAGCGATACCGCTTGCGTCCAATTGAAGTAGAAGGAATTCATTATCAATTCCAGGAATGGAAATATTGGCAATATGCGACGATACTTCCGTACTTTCACCGTGAATGACGATATTAGACCTGATTGATTTCAAACCATTGATAAAATACTGTTTCAATTCTTTTAATTTCGCGCTGTCTTTGATTTGTTCCACGCGAATAATATCTAATGCCTTCGCGAATCCCATTATTGCCGGAATGTTTTCCGTGCCGGACATCATTCCTTTTTCTTGTCCCCCGCCGAAAATTATCGGTTCAATGGGAGTATTTCTGCGAATGTATAACGCGCCAATTCCACGAGGCCCATAAGCCTTGCTTCCATCAAGAGTAAGCAAATCAACACCGAGTCGTTCGACATTCAATTCTTGGAAACAAGCGGCTTGCGCGGCATCAGTGTGAAAGAGCGGATTTTTTGCATGTCTTACGATTTTCGCAATCTCCCTAATCGGCTGAACGACGCCCGTTTCATTATTCACGGTCATAACGGAAACGATGATAGTGTTCGCTTTAATCTTATTCTTCAAATCGTCCAACCTCACAACACCTGAAGAATCAACGCCTATAAAATCAACCTGCACTCCTCTTCGCTTTAATTCCGTCGCGCATTCAAGAACAGAAGAATGCTCGATTTCGCTTACGAGAACATGCATATCTTTGTATTCAATTCCTTTTGAATGTAAATAGTCAATCGGCCCTAAAAGCGCCAGATTATTTGCTTCCGTGCCGCCTCCTGTAAAAATGATTTCATCTATATGCGCGTGAATAAAATCTGCAACTCTTTTCCTGCTATCATTCATCGCGCTCTTGGCGAAAACGCCTTCTTTGTGCCAAGAAGACGGATTCGCGTATTTTATGGATGAATATTTTTTCAGCTCGCGTAAAACACGCCTATCAATAGGAGTAAGCGACGCATAATCAAGATATATGCGATTGTGGAACATACTCTATAACTTACACTATTCACTTTTCACTGTAAACCGCAAACTTTGCTATAATAAGCGCATGATATATCTAAACAATCTTATCGCCAACCCTCTTCTCCTTGGTTTCATCATCCTCACCCTCGCGACTTTGATCTTACTTGGCCTGGTTCTTTGGATGTTTTTAAAAATGCGCAAATTTTTGGTCGGTATTGATTCAAAACATATTGGAGATTCTTTGACGGTAGTTTCTTCAGGTCTCAAGGATATGCAAGAATTTAGAAGCGATTTGGAGAAATATCTAACTGATGTTGAGAAGCGCCTGCGAAGAAGCGTACAATCAGTTCATACTGTCCGCTTCAATCCATTCAAAGGCACCGGTGGCGGAAGTAATCAGAGTTTCGCGACGGCATTTATTAACGAAGAAGGTGACGGCGTTGTTATTTCTAGTCTGTATTCACGCGACCATGTAAGCATATTCGCCAAACCCGTGAAAAAACATGTTTCGGAATATGAATTGTCAGGCGAGGAAAAAGAGGCGTTGGAA
>CAYIQG010000023.1:0-6955 GCA_964365535.1 uncultured Candidatus Saccharibacteria bacterium | reverse complement strand
GCTTGTTCAACAGCCGTAATACGCGCGAGAAGAGTCGGGTCGATTTGATTGATAACCGTGGTTCTCGGCTGTTCAACAATATTCCTGATAATCGTCGTTGTCGCGCCAGAAGTTTTTGGGGCATTGGTCGTGATAGCGATGTTAGTCGTGGAATTTCCAGGTCCATAATCGTGAATACCAAGAAACTTTCTCGTTTTATCGCGCACTATCACGGTGAATATATGCCAACTCGATTTGACCGAATCCCAAACAGTGGCAGTTCCTGATTCATCTGATAAAGCTAGAGGCGAATAGCGAACCGTGCTAGTCAAAACCATCCGCATATTTTCGCCGAGAGCGATGAATGGGTTTGCCATCCATGTTACCGCTCGCGATTCAAAATCCGCTACGCGAGAAATTGTTGGATTATTTCCGAAACTTTTTATTGTAGCCGTGTTCAAAGAAACAAAACCGATTATTAAAAACAATATCGCTATGCCTACTAGAGAGCGCGGTCGTAATATAAAGTTCGAGAAATCTGCATACGCGGAACGCGCCGCTCTTTGCGTATTCGCTCGCGCAATCTTTCCTGTTTTAGCGGAAACAGTCTCGCCTACTTCGCCGACGACCTTTCCACGAGCCATTAATCGCTCCGCTCCGCCTTTGCCCTCCGTAGCTTTAGCGAAGGAGGGTAGGCTCGTGGGGGGAAGTCTCGGCTCGGGAGCGGCCGAAGAAACTTTCCCCTTCATCGTCGGTAATAGTGGTCGATTATCACTGAAATATTTTAAAGTCGGAATTACCTTTTCCGCCTTTGGCGCAAATGTACTTGCATATCCCAATTGCTTATAACCATTTTCGCGAGAAAGAATTTCTGCGTTCTTTTTGTGTTCGAGCAATGACTCTCGGTCAACGAACCATGTTCTGCCAATCATTCTTGCTTTTACTTTTCCAGCTCGGCAAAGTTGTCCAATGTAGTCATTGGCATATTTGGTTATCTCGGCAGCTCGGCGTGACGAGATAAGCGTTCGTCCCTCGATATTTATGGAGTCCTTCATAAGGTCTTTATGTTCAAATTATAACAACAAAACGCATGCAAATATATCTGTGGATAACAAAATTAGCGAACAAAAATGTGACTAGCGCAATTCGTCATTTTCGGCACCTTCTTTATCGCCTCCACCCGCATACTGAGTACTCATTTTTCACAGCCTGCGAGACTCATGTCGTTAAATTGCAAGGTTTTGTCGCTCCTAAATCCGCAGTCGCGATAAAACCTAACAATTTATACTCCATTCAGACAGGTTCTCGGCTGTGAAAAATGAGTACTCAGTATGCGGGTGGAAGCGGTCTGTGACAAAACTGTGACTATCCACAGTTTTCCACTTGCGTGATATTAATAACTTTCATAAACTATATGATATATTAAGCAATTATGTATAGTATTTATTAAGGTCTATATAAGTACAAAAATAACTATGGAAAGAAAACTAATCAGCATCAAAGACGCGGCAAAAATGTTAGGTGTCTCCACCCTAACTCTTCGTAATTGGGATAAAAACGGCAAACTAAGGGCTCTAAGACATCCAATGAACAATTATAGAGTGTATAAAACAGATGATATCAACAATTTGATTGAGAATATTAGCAATAATTCAACTCTAAGAGTCAAATCTGACTCTTCAAAAGGTAGGTCACGAAAACTTGATGTTTTACATCTCGAGGAATAAGCTGGTATTTTTGTATCCGAGATAGCTGGTATTATAGGCTTATCTCGGCTTACCGAGTACTGCCGTTAACATCGGGATGTCGGACATCCCGAAAAATTACCCCATCAATTCAAGCAAAATCTCTTTTATTAGGCTAGGGTTCGCTGAACCCCCCGTTGCCTTCATCGCCTGACCTATCAAATACTGCAAAGAGGACTGTTTCCCGCTCTTATATTCGCTTACAACGACTTTATTACTCTCTATAACTTCTTTAATCGTCTTTTTGAGGGCTTCTGGGTCATTCTGCTGTATCAGCGCATGCTTCACAGCTAAATCTCTTGGAGCTCCTTGTGGCTCGTCAATCAAGTAAGTAATCATATCTTTCGCTCCTCTTGAAGATAGTTCTCCGTTCATAATCATGGATATCAAATCAGCCCAAGAAGCCGGTGGTATCAGTGTCAGGATGTGACACATCCTTCCTTTTTTCTTCAGTCCTCCAAAATAATCGGTTAACAAATAATTCATCGCGAGGCGCGCGTATTCTTTCAATCCGATTTTCGAATCTTTTTTCGCTTTAATAATCTTTTCAAAGTAACTCGCCAGAGCGGAATCTTCCACGAACATCTCCGCCTCTTTCGAGGTCGCGCCAAAATCATTTATGAATCTTTCTCTTCTAATCCATGGCAGCTCCGGCATGCCACGAGATAATATTTCACGACTGAATTCCGGTATTTCGGAAATCTTCATTTTCGGAATATCGGGCTCGGGGAAATATCGATAGTCATGCGCGCTCTCTTTCGACCTTCTGGAAATAGTTTCTTCTTTGCGATCATCCCAGCCTCGGGTTTCTTGCACCACCTTCTCTCCCCTTTCCAATATGTCTATCTGTCTTTTTATTTCATACCCAATCGCTTTTTCCACCGCGCGAAATGAATTCAAATTTTTCACTTCTGTTTTTATTCCGAGCTCAGGATTTTCACTAACACTCACATTCGCCTCGACTCTCATCTCGCCCTTTTCCATGTTCGCCTCCCCTGCTCCGAGATATCGGATGAGAAGTTGAAGTTCTTTCGCGAAATGAACGGCGGTCTTCGCGTCATGGATAACGGGCTTTGTTACAAGTTCCATGAGTGGCACGCCCGACCGATTGAAATTGATCAGACTTTTTTCGTGTTGGTCATGAGTTGATTGCGCGGTATCTTCTTCGAGATGTACGCGTTCGAGTTCAACATCCGCGAGTTTGCCTCCGGACACAAGCGGATACGCGTACTGACTTATTTGATAACCTTTCGGAATATCGGGGTAGAAATATTGTTTGCGGTCCCATTCGGTAAAATCGGCGAGCTTGCCATTCACGGCCAAACCAATTTTCAAAACCTTTGCTATCGCCTCTTTATTCAAGCTCGGCAAAGTTCCAGGGTGACCGAGACAAATCGGGCAAACATTCATGTTCGGTTTTTCTTCATCCGGGTCATTCTTGCATGAACAAAACATCTTCGAAGATGTCTTCAATTCAGCGTGAATTTCAAGCCCGATAGTCGGCAAATATTTCGATCCAATCCCGATAATGTCCGCGCTTTTATTCATGCCGACAGTTTAGCGATTCACCGAGGCGGGCGCAAGAGAAAAATAGCTATTTTTATTGGAATATTTCGGTTAAAAATTTAAAATAATTTTCTTTCAATGAATTAATTTTGCTCAAACGCCGTAAATATTGTGATTTAACATTTCAAATAAAGAAAAAGTCCATTCCACATCTTATCCGAGATACCTATTAAAATGAATTTAATCCAGAAATTCCCTACTAATGTTAGTCAATTCATTATAATACTTTATTAAGGTTTGTTCTAAGACTTTATTCTATACTCTCACATTAGATAGTCGAGTAAAACAATTTGATAGCACTATTAAATCAACCTTTTGAGGGTTTGGGAATCAAAATCTTTTTGACAAACACCCTTTTGCCATGATGGGCATCGAGCAAAAGAGTTATCCACAGTGAAATGATCAGGATGTGACACATCCTGATTTCCCCGGAGGCTTCGCCTCCCGAAAATTCATACTCTTTTCATTGTTTTTTTATCAAAATTTCATACTTTTTTTATCCGGATTTTATCACTCATCTGATAGAGTGTTTCAGGATGAGACACATCCTGAAAAGTTATGCAAGAAGTTTATCATCACATTTATAACAGAGGTGCGCACAAAGCTGTTGTTTTCAACGATACTTCTGATTATTGGCGAATGCTGAAACTTTTATATATAGCCAATAATACCGAACCATTCGAAATCGCCAATATAAGAGAAAAGGATATTTTCTCAATAAAACGAAAATCTTCCTTAGTAGACATTGTCGCCTACTGTTTGATGCCCAACCATTTTCATATAGCTTTGAAACTTCAGGATGTGTCACATCCTGAAAAAGCTCTCACTAGCTTTATGCGTAAACTCTGTACCGGTTATTCAAATTATTATAATAGAAAATACGATCACTCGGGAACTATATGGCAAGGCCCATTCAAGCAAAAAGATGTTTACACTAAAGATTATATTGAAACATTGATCCCCTATATTCACCTGAATCCTTACGGTATCAAAGTACCGGATATGACGAAAGAAGCGCGCGCGGAACATATGACAGAAGCAATTGAATATTCAAAAAATTACGAATTCTCGAGTTACAAAGATTATTTGGGTGAATCTAGACAACAAACATCGATTATTTGTCAGGATGTGTCTCATCCTGAAACAGCAGTTCCACCAGCGCCTCTCCTAATCTCTTTACCGACTTATCATCCAAGACCGTAACCTCAAGAATATTTTCAGGATGTGTCACATCCTTTAACACCCTCTGCGCCTCCTTCACCGCCTTCGCATCCACCAGATCTGTCTTCGTGAGAATAATCACTTCCCTTTTTTCCGAAAGCCCATTCCCGTATTTTTTTAGTTCTTTCCTAACCGTCAGATATTTTCCCCCGATGTCCGACATCGGGGAATCATTCTCATCCCCCAGTGCGACTAAATGCAAAAGCACCTTTGTTCTTTTCACATGCTTTAGGAATTTATGTCCCAAGCCCTTGCCTTCTCCAGCGCCTTCGACAAGTCCGGGAATGTCCGCCAGAATATAACCACCCGGCAAAACACCGAGATTCGGGTCAAGAGTAGTGAAAGCGTAGCTCGCGACTTTCGCATGCGCGTGCGTGAGAGCGTTCAAGAGACTGGACTTGCCGGCATTCGGCAATCCTATCAAACCCGCGTCGGCGATTAGGTTCAATTCGACTTTGAAATCGGCCTCTTCCCCATTCACGCCCATAGTTGACTGTTCCGGCCTGACATTGGTCGAAGCTTTGAAATGTTCATTGCCTAGTCCCCCACGCCCGCCATGAAGAATCTTTGAAATCTGGCCATCTTTAAGAAGTTCGACAACTCGCCCGCTTTCCAAATTCGTAATAACCGAACCAATGGGTAATTCGATAATAAAATCATCTCCGTCTTTGCCATGACGACTGCTATTCTGGCCATCTTGACCGTTTCTCGCTGAAAATTTCTTGACCTTCTTATGCCTGGCCAAAATATTAATATCGCGTACCGCTCGCGTATAGACATCACCGCCCTTGCCGGCATTACCGCCCGAGGCGCCTGAGAATTCTTTGGCTTTTTCGTGGCGCCATCTTACGACGCCATCGCCGCCATTACCGGCTTTGGCATAGAATAATATTTCATCTATGAATGCCATGTCTTTCGGTAAATATCAAGAAGCGCGAATAGAAAAGCCAAGATAAGCGGTCCTAGAATAAAACCGATTGGACCGAATGTCGCGATACCGCCAAGAACGGAAACAAGGATGAGAAATGGATGCGCGTTCACGCCTTTATTGATAAGGTAAGGTCCGAGGAAATTATCTATAAGACCGACCGCGAATACTCCCCAAACAGTAAGTCCGATGGCAAACAGGTAATTGCCAGTTACGAGTAAATAAATGGCGCCTGGAATGATCACAAGACTAGTACCAAGTCCGGGAATAAGGGACGCGACTGCCGCCACGCTACCCCACACCGCTGGAGCGGGTATGCCGAATATGAAAAAGCCAAGTCCGGTAAGAGCGCCTTGAATTATACTCACGGTCAAAGTGCCGGCTATTACGGACCAAACCGCCTTTTTCAGAGTAGTCGTTATATATTCATCATATGTATCGAGCAAAGGGCTCCAAGAAATAAATTTCTGCTTGAATGAATCGCCGTCTCGTAAGAAATAGAACATTGACAAAAGAAATACGAAGACATAACCGATGACTTTTGCCATACTGCCGAATATAGTATCTAGATTAGTGAACATCCATTCAAGTATTCTTTTCACATATTCGGTGACATTCAAGGAATCAAATGCATAAGCCGGGAACACATCGAATAATGAATGTGAAAGCGTCGCGGATATTGAATTCAAGGAACTGATAATATCAGACCTTCCGCTCTCATCTGTTAATGTTCCATACAATGTCTGTACTTCCGCGTATATGCTGCCGACAAGGAAAAATAGAGGGGCTAAAATAACGATAAGAATAAGAATAACCGTAATGAACGCGGCTAATGAATCACGGAGTGAACCTCTGCCCAGAAGCCGATTAATTCTCTTATAAATAGGATACGCGATCACCGCGCCGACGGCGGCGAGCAATATCGGCGTCAAGAACGGCAGAAATATCATAACTGCCGCGACGACAGTTCCGAGTAATAGTATAAAAAAGAAATAAGATGATATGCGTGGGTTCATGGTATTAGATTACCGCATTTTCGAGAATTTGTCCAAAAAGTTTTTTATCTTCAAGGTGGTACCTTTGCTTTGCAAAGTTACCACCTTAACTTTAGCGTAAAAATTCATACTTTCTTCATTCTTTTTTTATCATTTATTCATAAGTAGTTTGTTAGCATTATAGTCAAGGAAGGTATTTTCCTTCCGTGGGGCGGGAAATGGTTTCGCTTTCTATCTCACCAGTAGGAAGTTACGGGTTTGATTCCCGTCCGCTCCACAATTATTTAAAATCAATGTCAATATTGACTTAATTTAAATAAAGACTACACTCGTCATTACTGGTGAGGTAGGAAGTGACTCATATACAAAATATGAGAGAAAGAATCCGCAACTATAAGCAGTCCCGCTTCGGCGGGATTTTGCTTTTTAGGGATATTCCACCTCCAACCTAACATTTAATTAATATTTCCCGTCTTCGTCACTGGGACACCCTGAAGTTAAGATTTCTCAATGATTTTGCA
>CAYIQG010000022.1:0-7196 GCA_964365535.1 uncultured Candidatus Saccharibacteria bacterium | reverse complement strand
CACTCAAAATGCTGCGAGATTTATCTCATGAGGGTTCGACTCCCTCCTTCGGCACCAATACAGAACTCAACGGCTTTTTCAAAGCCAGAAGGTGGGACGCGCGAAGCGCGTTTGAGGAGGAATGCGGGCGGGTTTCGGACTATTTTTGTTTTCCGCCGCTGGATTTCGTATTTCGCTTTGCGAAATGCGCCGCAGAAAAATTTGACAGGGAATCTTTAATTTCATATACTTATAATATATCATATATGCGAAACTCTGCAAATAGATAATTATGACTGATAAAAACCATCTAGACAAAAGAATTTTTGAGCTTCATGCAAAGGTGTGTAAAACCCTGTCTCATCCCAAGAGGTTGGAGATTATTGATTTACTCCGCGACGAAAAGGAAATAGGCGTTTCTGAAATAGCTGAAAAACTTGGTATTACTAAAGCCAATGTTTCTCAACACTTGAGTTTAATGCGTCAGCAAAATATCGTTAAGACTCAGCGAGATGGTGTCGCTATTTTGTATTCTCTCGCTAATCCTAAAATTCTTGTCGCCTACGACGCATTAAGAAAAGCCCTCAAGGAACAACTGGAAACCGACGGTAAACTATTAGAAAAATTTTAAAAATTTATGGAATTTGATTACACCACAATTACAACGAAAACTTTTGATGAGGCAGTTCAAAGTGTGCAAGAAGAAATCACCAAATCCAGCATGCGGGTTTTGTATGTCCATGATGTGCAGGAAACCTTAGGCGAGAAAGGATTTGGAAGAGAGCCGTTTAAGATTGTTGAGTTTTGCAACGCAAAGTTTGCTAATGAATTTTTGAATAAGGATATTAAAATCGGACTTTGTTTGCCTTGCAAAATAAATGTTTACACTAAAGATCGGCAAACTTTCATTTCCGGCATGCGCCCAATTGTTCTGTCGCAGTTTTTCCCGCAAGCCGATTTGGGCGAGCGGCCAAAAGAAATTGATCAAATCATTCACAACATTATCAATAACGCGAAATAGTTTATGAAAAAAATCTTTTTTATCATAACTTTTGTCTTTATTTTCGATTTGACTTTGCCGATCCCTTCTTTCGCGCAAGACATGATAGGTTTTACGAGTTCATCTCTCGATAACGCTATCATACAAAGCCAGCAACAGGAAGAACAAAAAGGCAAAAACTTTTTGGATAACTTAACAAACACATTCGGCTATGGGCAAATATTTGAGCGGTTGCGATACTTCTGCCTTATTTCCATCGCAAGGTACGAGCTTTACGCCTATGATGAATATGATGTGGGGAGGGTGGTCGTCTCCCCTTGGTACTAATCAATCAAACAATTCTATGATGAATTTTGGATTTACACCTTTTGGTGGATTTGGTTGGATATTTATGATCGTCTTTTGGGGTCTCGTAATCTGGGCGATTATCGCCTTAGCAAGAGGCAGTTTTGGAGGTAGTCATATGTGCAGACACAATCATGGTGATGACGCACATGGAAAAGAAAAATCGCCGCTTGAAATTTTGAAGGAACGATATGCAAAAGGTGAAATTGACAAGAAAGAATTTGAGGACAAGAAAAAAGATTTGAATTGACTAAAATATGACCCAAGAAACTCAACATCAAGATGATTGCTGTGCAGTTGACCTAAACAATGCCGACGGAAAAACCTTGAAAAAGGTTTTATTTCTGGTTTTGTTTATAAATCTTGGAATGTTTTTTGTCGAGGTAATAAGTGGATTCGTTTCACATTCAAACGCTCTTCTCGCCGACTCGTTGGATATGCTCGGAGATGCATTTGTATACGGAATCAGTATCGCGGTATTATTCAAACATCCATCGGTTCGCGCGAAAGCTTCTTTAGTAAAAGGCATCACAATGCTTTTGCTTGGGCTTTTTGTCGTCGGTGAAAGTATTTTCAAAATCATCAATCCTGTTATTCCGGTTGCCGAAACAATAACCATAATCGGACTATTGGCATTATTAGCAAATGCCGTATCTTTTGTCTTACTTTTGAAACATAAAGCAAAAGACTTAAATGTGAGGTCAGCATGGATTTGTTCTCGCAATGATGTGTTTGCAAACATTGGGGTAATCATTGCCGGACTTTTGGTGGCAAAATTCAATTCAATGTGGCCAGATATAGCGGTTGGCTTAATAATAGCTTTTATCGTTATTCAATCATCATTTCAGATTATCAAAGAATCTTTAGCTCACAGCAGGTAATAAAGGCGCGCTAGTTTCACTGGCACGAAATTCGGCGGCGGAAAAAGTTCGCGCAAAGTGTATAATTACAGCATATGAACAAGGTTTTAGTGATTGTCGGCTCTACCGCCTCCGGTAAAAGCGACTTAGCAATCAAATTAGCGCTCAAATTTAACGGCGAAATCATTTCCGCCGATTCGAGACAAGTCTATCGCGGCTTGAATATCGCCACGGGTAAAATTACAAAGAAAGAGACGCGAGGTATTTCACATTACTGTCTCAATATTGCCGATCCAAAAGAGCGATTCACGGTCCTGGATTGGAAGAAAGAAGCGGAAAAAGCTATTACAGATATTCTCGCGCGCGGAAAACTGCCGATTATTTGCGGTGGAACTGGTTTTTATGTAGATGCCATCGTAAACAATACTGATTTTCCCCCTGTTGGAGCGAATAATAAACTTCGCGCGAAATTGGCTATGAAGTCAATCGTAGAATTATTCGCTTTACTTAAGAGACTTGACTCAATCAGATTGAGTCGTATGAATGAATCGGACAAAAAAAATCCACGCCGTCTTATTCGCGCGATTGAAATAGCGAAATCGCATAAATCTAACCATTCCAAGAAAAATAAAAACAGCAAGACTATTACTAGACCTAGAAGTAAATATAACTGCCAATTTATCGGGATAGATTTACCAAAAGAAGAATTGAAAGAGCGTATTCGCGCGCGCACTGTTAATCGTATAGATAGAGGAATGGTAGAAGAAGCACGGCGTCTTCACTCAAAAGGTCTATCATTCAAGCGCATGCGCGAGATTGGACTTGAATACAAATATCTAGCCGACTTTCTAGAGAATAAAATGACAAAAGAACAATTGATTGAAACTATTATTACAAAAGATTGGCAGTACGCGCGCAGGCAGATGACATGGTGGAGAAGAGATGGGAGGATTCACTGGTTTCATTGTGAAAATTCACATCAAATAATCATAGAGATATCTGATTTTATAAAAATACCAGATATTGACAGAACTATGGATTGGTAGTAGTATAAAGTTAGATATGCAAATTGAAATAAGCAACGAGCATCCGTGTGTTTTTATTCACGGGATGTGGGGTTCATCTGCCGTATTTAATGATTGGTATAATCTATTAAACGGTGGTTTTATGTTCAATCTCATCGGACACCATCCGAATGGTTCCTCCGAAGAAAATCACATCGCGCTAGATCATGTGTCCATTGACGATTATGTGCGGCAAACTATTCGTATTCTCGATGGACAAGTGAGTTCGTCGGTGAATCTTATTGGACATTCATTGGGCGGCTTGATCGCCCAAATAGTCGCTTCCAGGAGGCCTGAACTAGTTAAAAATCTCGTGTTATTGGCTAGCGTGCCGCCGCATGGCATTCATTTGCCATTTCAGGCGCGATACTTCAAATATTGGTGGAAAATCGTAACTGGTTTCGCCTTTAAGCTCTCTCTCAAAGACACGAAATTCGTCGCCGGCAGAACAAATGTTCCGTTCGGTTGGGAATCCGGTCGCGTCGTGCGGGAAGTATTATTTGGTAAGTTTCGCGTACCATCTCTACGATGTCGAACTTTAGTCATCGCTGGCGACAAAGACCAACTCTTGCCACCCGAAACCGAAATGAGGCTGGCAAAACTACACCGCGCGAATTACAAAGAGATTTGGGCAGGTGAGCATATGCTCCCCTGCGATCCCACAACCAGCGAGGTTGTCAGAGACGAAGTAGTTGAGTGGCTCAATGATGCCCAAAACTGACTCGCTTGATTGTTTCAAGTGCCGCGTACATATACTGTGTCGCGGTACTTTTTTATTACCGAAGGCGGGCGATAGAGGAATCGGACCTCTGACAGCGGTTTTGGAGACCGCAGTTATGCCACTTAACTAATCGCCCATTGCTACATTATAACAGACGCTAATTATTTCTTCGCTTCTTTGAAAACCACATGCTTTCGCAGTTTAGCGCTGTATTTTTTGAGCTCGATTTTTCGTTCAACCAGCTTTTTATTCTTGCGTGTCCAATAGACCTCGCCAGTGGTTTTGTTTCGCAGTTGTATGAGTTGTACTTGTTTTGCCATAGTGATACTACATTATCGTATTTTACTTAAAAACACAATATCGCATAGCAAGGCCTCGCCTTGTTAAACAATCCGTATAAAAATTTAACCCCGCAAGTCGCTTGCGCAACTTACGGGGTCATTTGAAACTGATTCTTGGGTCAGTTAGCCCTTGCCACCGTCAGACGGACCGGTGTAGAGCGTGTTCGGTTTCCCGAAATTCTTCCACTCAAACCGAATGCGGTACTTGCCAGCATGCGTTAAGGAAGTCTGCGTTAGCTGGTCTTGAAGAAGAGGACCGGCACCCGCCCAAGGACCATCGACTTGTTCGAAGATGAATCCGGTGGGCCTTTCGAATTCGGTCTTTCCATTCATTTGCACCAACCCCATCACATCGAAGGTGATGATCTCATTGGCGCCAACTTCCAGAAAAACCGACGGCCTGTCCCACAATTCAGTGATCTTGATGGTCGGCAGGCCACCTTTTTGATTGCTTGTGTAAACGTAATGTCCTTCAATCTTGTAACTTGCTGATTCGCTGGAACCGGCGGGCACTTCGCCCACTGAACCTGCAAAATCATAAGTCACGAGCGAACCATCCTTGCCTTTGACGACAAGAATGCCGTTTGGCGCCCCTGCCATGTACGGTGGGAACATTGGTTGACCTTTGCAGTTGAGGCTAATCTGCTCGCGCCGTGCTGTCTTACCATCCTCTCCAAGAGCGAGAACCTCAGCGGAACTCGCATTGAGAATAGGAAGCGGGATGTTCTGCATCCAGAGCTGGTACTGAGGTTTACCTGTTTTAAGGTCTGCAAGCGTATAGTTCGCATTACCGTAAAACAAGAGGCTCTGACAGCCACCAGGTTTCATAAATGAACCGTCGTAAAGATAGACATACCCGGAGATTTGATCATCCGGATTAGTCAACCGATAGACGAATTCAACATCGAAGAGCTTGTCGAGGACTTCCTCGCCATAGGCGCCGGCAATGTTGGTGAACCTGATCATTTCGGGCCAGTCCCAGTCGATGGTTTGGGCGTTAACGCCTCTCCCTCCCCATTTTGCGATGCTAAGCGCGTATTGGCGCAAAACATCCTGGGACTGGATCATCGGAAGCGCGGGGGGGAATTCGGTAGTTGAACCACTGCTACCCCCGCCACCGCTCGAACTGTTGCTGACCGAAGGGACTTCAGTCGTGGTACCTTGAGCGAAAAGCCCGGGGCTCCACAAACTGATGATTAAGGCGACAAATGCCGCCACGGTGAACATTACTGTCTTTTTCATTCTGTTTGTCTTTCTTTGGTTTATTGTGATTGTTGTTTACTGTTTACCGAAATTCTCCACTGCGTCCTATTGTTGCGGCATACGATTTGTACGATTACGAACTTCTTGTTCTGTCACAACGGCAGGTTGTTTGCTCGAGGCCGGCATCATCGTAAACGACGCCCCTTTGTCTCGAACAATAACCGAACCATCATTTTGATTGGTTGTGATCTCCCGCGCAACAGGCGCCATAGTTTCCGTTTGAACTGACTCGACAACACTGATTTGCTCGGTCGTATCAACCCCCGTCGTCTTTACAGCAACGCGAGGTTGCAGTAACGCGATGGCGGTAATGATCGCGATGCAAATTAACATCCCGTAAATTACTTTCATATTTATCCATTTCTTTCCTTCATCCCTTCACAACACATACCACCCCGCACACGCGGAATGGCAAATTACAGCTCATTTAAGCCATAATTTCATATAATATGTGCTTGTCAAAGAATGAAAATAGGCATATTTCAGCCTCTTGTTAAATCTGCCAAGAGTCTAGCATGCCTTACAATTCCTGTCAAGTAGTATCAAATATTAGCAAGGCGTACAATAAAACCATGATGAATCTGCTAACATGGCTTTCCAAGCGCCGTTTTCCCTATGAACCACTGATTGCAGTGGAGATTTCGAGGAGTCGATTGATTCACAATCTGAATGAATTCCGGAAACTCGCGCCAAACGGTTGTATAGCTCCAGTTCTGAAAAGTAACGCGTATGGGCATGGCTTGATTGAAGTCGCGGAAATTTTAGAAACTGAATCGGGATGTGTCACATCCCTCTTCTTCATCGTTGATTCATATTTCGAAGCCATCGCCCTTCGGGCAAAACATATACATACGCCAATACTTATTATCGGCTATACCAGACCAGAAACAATCGCAATTGCCAAGCTAAAACATATTAGCTTCACTGTTACGAATATGGAGACTCTGCGCGCGCTGGCGAAAAAAGCTGAAATTGAAAACACTCATGGCGGAATGATTGGAATCCAATTACCAATCGTTGGGGCGCGGTGGCCGCATATTATTCATTTGAAAATAGATACCGGAATGAGAAGGCAGGGCATTATGCCTGAAGAAATTAATGAGACGATAGAAATAATTCAAGGCAGTCAATCGATCATTCTTGAAGGTATTTGTTCCCATCTATCTGACGCAAATAATGAAGATGAAGCTTTCACTGATAGCCAAATCATTCTCTGGAATAAAATAGTGAGGCAGTTCCGCTCGAAATTCCCGCATTTGAAATACTGGCATTTGAGTAACACCGACGGGCATCGTTTCAAGGGTGAGATTGAAGCCAATGTTTCGCGGCTTGGAATCGGACTTTACGGACTTATAGATGGTAAATCATTTACGCCACCTTTGGATCTAAAGCCTGTCATGGAAATGAAAACTATTATTACTGGAATAAAGAAGCTCCAAATCGGCGAAACCGTCGGATACGGCAATACATTTACGGCGCAAAAAAATATGACAATCGCGACTGTGCCTGTGGGGTACTTCGAAGGTATTGACTGCCGGCTTTCTAACTCTGGAATAATTCTAATCGGACCAGAAAATATCCCCTGCCCCATTATCGGCCGCGTGAGTATGAATATTACCACTA
>CAYIQG010000021.1:0-7247 GCA_964365535.1 uncultured Candidatus Saccharibacteria bacterium | reverse complement strand
TAACAAAGAGAGAGGGTCGTACTATTTTATTCGTGAGTCATAATATGGGGGCGATCGAAAAGCTCTGCCCGCGGAGTATTCTCATTGGTAGTGGTCAGATTAGATTTTTCGGAGAAACTAGGGAAGTGATTCGCTTTTATACAAACGATGTATTGGATATAGCCAAATCTGTAAATGTTGCTACAAAAAGGAGACATGGGGTAAGCTTAAACGCTACATTTAAGGGAATATCATTCTCTGACACATCCGGAAATAAGATCGAGCACATCCAGAACGGCAGTACACTCATCATCAATCTCGCATATAAATCAAAGAATTATCAGCCGCTCGAAAATGTTCGCATAGCTATTGCCTTTAAAAACCTCAACGGACAGGAGATATTTGTCTGTTCTACTGAAGTATCACATCTCGGAACTATCAATCTTCCGGCAGAAGGAATGGTCGGCTGTAAAATCGAGGACTTCCCATTGAGTCGTGGTAGTTACCTAATCACAGTGGCATTATATGTAGACAAACAGCTCGAGGATTTTATTGAAGATGCGGCAAAAATAGAAGTCGAGAACAGCGATTTCTTTGGTACCGGAGTAATGTTTCCAACAACTTGGGAAGGTAAGCAGGTTCTCGTAAGACATTCATGGATAATATAAATACCAACAAACCGACAATAACCATCTGGCTTAAAAAAGTGATCAGAAATCTTATAAATGCATGCATTGTGGGTTTGAGCAGGCTCAGTCGAGCGGATTTGCTATATCTTGCTCATAGAGAGCGCGGAATACTGCGTTCTGGCAACTTCCGCACTACGGGAGAAATGTTTTTTGTTGAAAATTACCTCCGATCCGCCATTAAAAATGAAAAAATTGTCTTCATTGATGCCGGAGCAAATAAAGGGAATTACTCTGTATTCTTGAAAAAAATATTCCCTTCCGCCCAGATCCATTCCTTTGAACCAAATCCATATGCGTACAAAACATTATTATCCAAAGCAAAAGAATACGGTCTTTTCGTTCACAATGCGGGTCTTTCTTCTTCCGCAAGCACCGTGAATATGTACCTTTATGCGGACGATGCCACAACCGAGCGCGCAAGCCTGTACGGCGGAAGTCTCAAGGACATGTTTGATTTTAACCACCCTCGATCCGTGAATGTTCAGCTGACGCGTCTTGATGATTTCTGTCACAAACAGAACATTGACCGCATTAATTTTCTGAAAATCGATACCGAAGGACATGAGTTTGAAGTGCTAAAAGGTGCTGGGTCACTCTTAGAGCAAGCAAAGATTGACATAATTCAATTTGAATTTAATATGACTAATATCGTTTCGCGCGTCTTTCTGAAGGATTTCTATGAACTAATGCCTAACTATGATTTCTACCGGCTCAGACGCAAGAATCTTCTACCTCTCGGTCCGTATAATTCAGTCAACGAGATCTTTATAATCCACAATCTCATAGCTATTCCACGCATGCATTCATGAAGTACCATTTCTGTACAAGCTTTGATAACCGTAAGTTTCTCCTGCGAGGACTTGTGCTTTATCGTTCATTGATTGAACAAGGTGTTGATTTTTACCTGTGGGTTCTCTGTATGGAGCAAGAATCATATGATTTTCTTGAGAAACTAAATCTAACACACCTTGGACTGGTTCATGTAAAAGAGTTTGAAACCAAACAACTACTCAAGGTTAAGAAAGAACGTACTTTGCGGGAGTACTCGATCACTTGCAAGTCATTCTTTATCTCATATATGCTTGAGACCAGAAATGAGATTGATCTTATCACATGGCTTGATGCCGATCTTTATTTCTTCGATTCACCTGATATCATATACCGCGAGTTCGGAAATAAATCTATTGGAATTACCGAACATAACTATTTCAGTAACAGGAAGAAGCTTGAAGATTTTAGCGGAAAATATAATGCGGGGTTCATAATTTTCAGACGCGATACCGATGGTTTGGCATGTCTTTCTCGCTGGAAGCGGCAATGCCTGGAATGGTGCTATGGATATCACGAGAATAGAAAATTCGGTGAGCAAATGTATCTCAACGAATGGCCGCATGCATTCACATCGACTTATGTCTTTTCAAATAGGGGAGCAAATGCCGCATATTGGAACTATGAACGTTATAGATTCTTCCAAAAAGACGGGCGAGTATGGCTTATTGAAAGGGAAACTCGGTACCAATTTCCTCTTGTCTTTTATCATTTCAGTGGTATAACATTATATGAAGTTGCCGGGGATGTCCGGTATCTCTACAACCGACGTTATCTGCTTCCTCATGTAGTCCGTTTCGTTTACAAACCGTATGGCAATGGATTATCATGGGCACTGTGGTTTGTAAGGAAACATAGTAATCTCCATTGGATAGACGGGATGAAAAATATTTCCGTGCTTGAATTTATTTGGAAGAATCTTTTAAAATGGTTGCTTTCTCATATCCATGCCCCACTTGATAGAATGAGAGATATCTCTAAAGATACCTCCAACAACTAACATGTCTATCGCTCCTATCGCACTTTTTACATATAATCGTCTTGAGCACACGCATAAGACGGTTGAAGCCTTACAAAAGAACTTACTCACAAAAGAAAGCGATCTGTTTGTCTTTTCCGATGGACCGAAAAATAATAGCGATGGAGAGAAAATCGAGACGCTTCGAGCCTATTTGCGGACAATCGATGGTTTCAAAGGTGTGGAGATTGTAGAGCGAAGCGAAAACAATGGTTTGGCAAAATCAATAATTATTGGTGTTACGGAAATAGTCAAGCGGTTTGGAAAGGTTATAGTGTTGGAAGACGACTTGGTGACCTCGCCATATTTCTTGCAATATATGAATGAAGCGCTAACTTTTTATGAAAATGAAAGTAAGGTAATAAGTATTCATGGTTATAACTATCCAATAGATGGGATTCTGCCCGAAACATTTTTCCTTCGTGGCACTGATTGCTGGGGTTGGGCAACATGGAAGCGGGGTTGGGATTTATTCGAGCCGGACGGCAAGAAGTTATTGGCTGAACTTGAATCGAAAAGGCTAATAAAGCAGTTTGATCTTGATGGGGCATTCAATTTTTCCGGAATGTTAAAAAGGCAAATAGCCGAGCTCAATAATTCTTGGGCTATCAGGTGGCACGCTTCAGCCTTTCTCAAAGAAAAACTGACTTTGTATCCAGGGAAATCACTTGTTGATAATATTGGTCAAGATAAAAGCGGTACTCATACAAGTTCGGGGAAAATATACAAGGCCAATATATCGGAAAATCCCATAACAATTGGCAATATACCAATCGAAGAAAATAAAGAAGCGCGTCAGACTATTATAGAATACTTGCATTCGCGCCGTCATGGAATCATAGAAAAGATCAAGAATTTATTCAAAAAGAAATCATGAATAAAATAAAACAGATCATAAAGAACATCGCTCCGCTCATCGTCGTGGAACTATTCAAGAAACCAACGAGATACGGCTTCTTCGGCGATTATATCGATTGGAAAGACGCCGTTAATAATTCTAGTGGCTACGATTCCCCTGTTATCTTCGATAAGGTCAAGAATTCAGCTATGAAAGTTAAACAGGGTTTGGCCGCCTCCGAACGCGACGGCGTGGCTTTCGATACAAAACAATCATCATGGCCTGTCGTGGCAATGCTGTTATTGTCGTCTTCACTCAATGATAATCACCTGAATGTCTTGGATTTCGGAGGTTCTTTGGGAAGCAGTTACTTCCAGAATATTGAATTTATAAAACATTTAAAAGAACTCCATTGGGCAATAGTTGAGCAAAATAATATTTATGAATATGGCAAGCAAAACTTTGAAGATGGAAAACTTTCTTTTTACAAGTCATTAGAAGACGCTCTGAATAAGACAAAACCACAAGTCATTTTATTTGGAAGTTCAATTCAATATATAGAAAAACCCTATGAATTACTCGAGAAAGTCGCAAGAAACGACTTTGAAATGATTGCCTTCGACCGTACGCCGTTCTTCAACGGCAAAGAAGCGCTTACCGTGCAAAAAGTACCGCCGAGAATATACGATGCCTCATATCCGGCATGGATTTTGGATATAGATAAATTCAAGGAATTCTTCAAAAAGAATGGTTATGATATAGTCGCCGAATTTGAACAAGGAAAAATGCCTTATAATGGCAAAGAAGGATTGATTGTCTTGAAACACTTAACCTTCAAGAAAAAATAATATGGCTTCTATAAAATCTTATATTCATGATCAACAGTTTAACCCCGGAATATTAGGGATTTTCATAAATCCTTTTTATCTAGTTAGAAACAGACTGCATAAAGCCATGACTGAACTCGGTGGCGATATCCATGGCCAAACATTGGATATTGGTTGCGGCGAAAGACCTTATGAGAAAATATTTAAAAATGTTTCCTCATATATAGGCATGGAATTCGATTCTTCCAGAAATCGCGCCAGATTTAGTAAAATCGACGCTTGGTATGATGGGAAAGTATTCCCTTTTGATAATGGCAAATTTGATTCAATAATTATGACTCAAGTGCTTGAACATATCTTCAATCCGGAACAATTCCTCAAAGAAGTTTATCGGGTAATGAAACCTGGAGGGATTTTACTTTTGAGCGTGCCATTCGTCTGGGATGAGCATGAACAGCCGCATGACTACGCCAGGTATTCTTCTTTCGGTCTGGCACATCTGCTGAAAAATCATGGCTTTGAAATAAAAAAACACTTGAAAAGTCTCTCCGATGTGGGGGTAATATTCCAACTTGTAGCTTGTTATATCCACAAAAGGCTGTCATGGATAAAGTCTTATAAGATACGTGTTATATTTTACATGTTTCTAATATCGCCATTTACGATATTAGGCATCATTCTCGCGAGGATATTGCCGAAAAATCAGGACTTGTACATGGATAATATTGTATTGGCGCGAAAAATATAATGAAACGCGATATTTGCACTCTTCTTGATAAGAATTATTTATTGCGCGGCTTGGCGCTATATGATTCCTTGCGTGAACATTGCCCTCAATTCACCTTATGGATGCTTTGCATGGATGAAGAGAGCCATGAATTATTGCGAAAATTAAATCTGAAAGACATTAGACTCCTTAGAGTATCTGAAGTTGAGGACGATCGATTGAAAGAAACCAAACCAACGAGGACTTCAACAGAATATTGCTGGATGTTCAGCTCTTCATTGCCTTTGTACATTTTGGAAAAGAACAAAGACATAGATATGGTCGCCTACATTGATGCCGATATTTATTTCTATGATTCTATAGAAAAGATATATGATGAATTTGGGAGCAATTCAATTATGATTATTCCTCATAATTCTTCCAAGAAAAACAAATGGCGGGAGAAAATAAGTGGTATATATAATGTTGGCATGATGATTTTCAGGAACGACGCGAATGGCTTGGAAGCCTTGAAATGGTGGAAAAGCAGAGTCATAGAATGGTGTTTCAACCGATATGAAGATGGAAAATTCGGCGACCAACTTTATCTGAACGATTGGCCGACCAGATTCAACGGTGTGCATATTCTTCACAATTCTGGCGCGAATGTGGCTTCATGGAATATTGATAACTTTGATTTTTCAAGCCCTCTTATCTTCTATCACTTTCATGGATTGAAGATATATCTAAACAAAAAAGATAAGATAAAAGTCTATCCTATCGGAATTTTGAATAAAGAAATATATAACGAATATGTCGAGGCATTGCAAAGAGGGTTTGAGAAGATCAAAATTGTAGATAATAAGTGGAAATACGGATTTGCGCCGCGATTGGGTATTTTGAGACTGGTCAAACAACGCATTCAAAATATGTTATTCTTAAAGTAAGCTAATGCTAAAACCGTGGAAAAAAATAAAAGACGCGCCATATAAATCCGGCTATAGAAACATGATAAAACGTGTTTTTGAAATGCCAAACGGCAAGATTACTGAATATGATTTAGTAGACGGCGGCTCGGCCGTATGTATTTTTGCCGTTACGAAAGACATGAAAGTCATCATGGTCAGGCAATTTCGTCCCGCTCAGGAAAAAGTATTACTTGAAATGCCCGGAGGTGGAATTGAAAAAGGAGAAACACCTGAACAAGCAGCTAAACGTGAATTGCTTCAAGAAACGGGCTATGTGGGTAAATTATATTTCTTAGGCAAGAGTTTGCTGGTAGCTTATGATACATTAGTGCAATACCGCTTCATTGCCGTTGAATGTGAGTATGTGCAAAATACGACTAGTTTTGATTTTGAGGAAACTGAACCTGTAGAACTCACTATTGAAGATTTCAAGAAACATTTGCAAGGTAGCGAGCTTACTGAAATAGCGACCGGTTATATGGGATTAGAATATTTGGGACGGTTGTAATTAACATAAAACTTCCGGAAATTAATCGGGATGCGAAGAAGATTCATGAGCGTGCCCAACCCCGGTGCCAAATTGCCGATAATTATCGCGAGAAATGTGAGGGGTATCTCGCTTAATTTTTGCGACCATCGCGTTGCTTCAATCGTAACCACGGCGACAAATAATAAAACAACTCTGATCCAAATCGAAAAAAACCATGATACAAAGACCCCGGTAATCCATCCCAAAAGCAAAAACGCAAGAAAAAGTGCAGGGAGAAAAAAAAATGTTCTTTTAATATTAAAGCTTCGCATGACAACCGGTATCACGGCATAACCAAAGACAATCTTTTGCTTGATGAATGGAGAAAAAAGAGAACGATTATGATGAAAAACCACTACTAGAGGACTAAAATAAATATTCTTTCCTTGCCTTACAAGGCGTTCGCAAATATCCGTGTCTTCACCGGTCTTAAAACATTCGTCAAAACCATTAAGATTGTCGATTGCTTCCCTTTTGAAAATCAGATTGCAGGTTTGAAGATCGAAAACATATCTCGGAGCCGAAAGACGTTTTGTAAAACGGCGAGGGCCGGTCACAAGAAAAGATTTTAATGCGTTCGCGACAGCTTTTTTTCGCAGACTTTTATAATCCGGCGAAAGATTGGGTCCGCCGACAGCCCAAATATCCGGAGATTTATTGAATACTACTAAGGCATTTTCAAGCCACGAAGGTTCCGGATAAGCATCGGAGTCAATACAGGCGTAGTATTGAGCAGGAACTGCGCGAATTGCCGCATTACGTTTTACGGCAATATCTGATACTTTTGTCGGAGAAATCACAATTCGTGAATTGTTCTCATACTTTTCTGGAATATTCTCGCCACTATTCGGCACGAGAACAATGA
>CAYIQG010000020.1:0-7693 GCA_964365535.1 uncultured Candidatus Saccharibacteria bacterium | reverse complement strand
ATAATGCGTCCGATTATCGCGCAGGAGAAATCTTCTTTCAATATGCGTGACATTATGGATAATGAGAAGATTCTTCTTGTCAATCTATCAAAAGGGAGACTTGGCGATATCAATTCGCATTTAATCGGACTTATTCTCGTGGGTAAAATCCTGATGGCGGCGCTCTCGCGCGTGGATTCATTTGGCAAGAATATGCCCGATTTCTTCCTGTATTTGGACGAGTTCCAGAATATTACTACAGACTCTATTGCTACTATTCTATCCGAAGCACGAAAATATCGCCTTGGGTTAAGTATTGCCCATCAATTCATCGGTCAGCTAGACGAGAAAATAAGAAATGCCGTTTTCGGCAATGTCGGTTCGATGGCCGTGTATCGCATTGGCGCGGAAGACGCCGAATTCTTCGAAAAACAATTCGCTCCGACATTCACGGCAAAGGATATTCAGAATCTCAATAATTTCCACGCCTATATCCGCCTGCTTGCTAACGGCAAACCGATGAAGCCGTTTAATATTCAGGCAATGCCGAGCGCGAAGGGAAATGTGGAGCAGGTAGATAAACTGAAGGAACTTTCGTCGCTGAAATTAGGAAGGCCAAGAGCGGAGGTGGAAGCAGAAATTCTGAAGAAGTATGAGAAAAGAGAAGCGATCGTTTAATTATTTCTTATTATAAATCTTATTTATCATGATTCCTCAAACATTTATTTTTATCGGCCGTTCCGGTTGCGGCAAGGGCACACAAGTTGAGCTTCTCACGAAGGTTTTGAAGGAGAAAGAGTCTTCCATTGATGTCTTATACATCCAAACAGGCCAGGAGTTTCGCGAATTCATCAAAGGAAATACCTTGACGCAAAAGAAAGCAAAAGAAATATATGATGTTGGCGGACTCATGCCGGAGTTCTTGGCAGTGAATATGTGGGTGAAACCGCTTGTTGAAAAATATAAAGGCAATCAACATATTATTTTTGACGGTACGCCGAGAAAATTACATGAAGCCGGAGTATTGGATTCCATATTTGGTTATTATAGTTTCGGTAAGCCATGGGTCATAAACATCGAGATAAGCGCCGAAGAGGCGTTGAAACGGCTTCTCCTTCGTAAGCGTTTAGATGATAGTGAAGATGATATAAAGAAACGGTTGGGGTGGTACGAAACGGATGTGGCGCCAACGATCGAATATTATTGCGATAATCCCCGATATAACTTTCTAGAGATAAATGGCGAACGAACGATTGAAGACATTCACGATGATATTGTGAAAAAGGTTGCCTTGGTGTAGTTTAGTCTTAATGGTTACGATAAAGAAAAAAGAAGATATTGCGATTCTCCGCGAAGGGGGCAAACGCCACGCGGTTATTCTGCGTGAACTCGCGAATATGGTTTGCCCTGGAATTAGCGCTTCGGAATTGAACAATTATGCAGACAAATTAATTGCGGAAAATGGAGACAAAAGCGCGTTTTTGAATTATAAGCCAAAAGGAGCAATACGCGCTTACCCGGCTTCGTTATGCGTATCCATAAACGACGAAGTAGTTCACGGTATTCCGAATGAGGATAATAAAATCTTGAAAGAAGGCGACATTGTCACTTTGGATTTGGGTTTGAATCATAAAGGGCTATTTACCGATATGGCGGTAACCGTTCCCGTAGGAATTATCAGTCCGGAATTAGGAAAATTACTGCGAATAACGAAAGAGGCGCTTATGGCGGGAATCAAGGCGGCAAAAGGCGGTAAAAGAATAGGTGATATCAGCGTTGCGATAGAGAGATTTGCCATAACTAATAATTATGGAATAGTCAAAGAGTTGGCGGGGCATGGAGTCGGTTATGATGTTCATGAGGACCCGTTTGTCCCAAATTATGGCGAGGCGGGCAAGGGCGAGCTTTTGAAACTTGGCATGGTTATCGCCATTGAACCAATGTTCAATCTTGGCACGAGGAAAGTTGTTCTCGATGATGATGGCTATACATATCGGACTGCTGATGGAAAACCAAGCGCGCACTTTGAGCATACAGTCCTTATCACAAAAGGCAATGCGGAAATTTTGACGGCGTGACATTCTAAGCAAGCGTGGTTGCGAAGTATTCATTTCTCAAAGCCTGCGAGACTCATGTCGTTAAATTGCAAGGTTTTCTGTCTCAAAGGAAGCGAGACAGAAAACCTTGCAATTTATACTCCATTCAAACAAAATTCTCGGCTTTGAGAAATGAATACTTCGCAACAACGCTTGCTCCAACGACGCATTTCTCGTTATAATCAATCATCATGAAAACACATTTCAAATACGAGCGAACATTAGTGATTATCAAACCAGACGGCATTCAACGAAGCCTTATCGGAGAAGTGGTAAAGCGTTATGAGCAAGTCGGATTGAAATTAATAGGAATAAAGATGATGGTTCCAACAGCCGAACTCATTGAAAAACATTATACATTGGACCCCGAATGGCGCGTGAAGACGGGATTGAAAACGATAAAAGGTTATGTTGATAAAGGTTTGAAGCCACCTCATGATGACCCTCTCAAAATTACCGCGATAATATTGAAGAATTTAGTAAATTATATGACGAAAGGACCAGTGATTGCCATGATTTGGCAAGGCGCGCATGCGGTAGAAATAGTGCGCAAGATAACAGGCGGAACGGAGCCACTCACTTCCGATGTCGGCACTATTCGGGGTGATTTTGTGATTGATTCATATCGCATGAGCGACCCGGATGGGCGCGCGGTGCGCAATATCGTGCATGCTTCCGGTTCGGTCAAAGAAGCCGAGGATGAAATCGCTCACTGGTTCAAGAAAGAGGAGATTGTGAACTACAAAATCATTGCGGAGCAAATCTTGTATGATGTCAATCTAGACGGAATCTTAAAGCAGGAATAAAATATAATCAGATTGCGAGAGTAAATCCCTATACCGTAAATAATGGGAGACCAATGAATGCTTGCATTCGAATTTGTCGGCACCTTGGTGTTCGATATGAGGTCACCCACCTGAAAGTATCAGGTATGGTACTCTCGCGATCGACCGAAAACATCTTGTCAAAACGAGGTGTTTTTGTTTCTTTCGCGAAATTAAACTATAATAAGACGCATGCGTGCATATTTTTTTTCTCTCATTGTTCTTTGTATCGTGCTTGTAATGGATATTATCGGTTTGAATGGCCTCTATGTCAGCTTTCCGCCATATGATATTTTCATGCATATTTTGGGCGGCATCGGCATCGGGCTCGCTCTTTGCGCGGCTGTCAGATTGCATGGTAGCAAAATCATACACAAATATCGCGTTATTATAATAGGTGTTTTGTTTGTCGGTATTATCTGGGAATTATTTGAAATGTATTATGATATTACCGGTGAGCCGCTTTGGTCAACTCCATATTATATAGATACGGCCAAAGATTTGATTGATGATATCATAGGCGGGGGTATTGCCGTTTATTTATGCCTAAGAAATCTCAAATAACTTTTTGCTCAGGCATCGGCACCGTGACTGGCGCGAACTTTCTACTTGAATGTGGCGCCAACTCGAAAATTCTTATTGACTGCGGTATGGTGCAAGGCGAACGATTCGATGAAGAAATGAATCGCGAGCCTTTCCCGTATGAGCCGGCTTCCATTCAAGTGCTGATAATAACTCATGCCCATCTAGACCATGTCGGCCGTATTCCGAAATTGGTCAAAGATGGTTTCAGGGGAGTGATATATTCAACACCACAGACGAAGGCGCTTGCCGAGCTAGTCTTGAATGATGCCGCAGGTATTCTCGCTTTTGAAGCGAAACAGGATGGAACTCTGCCGCTTTATGACTTGAATGATGTCCATGCCGTTTTCCCTTTGTGGCGCGCTATTCCATATCATGAACGATTGGATATTACTCCGGATGTTTCAATTTTTCTCAAAGATGCCGGACATATTCTCGGGTCAGCGATGGTAGAGGTGAGTATATCTCTCACTGCCCCGCCGCTTCTGGCGGGAGGAGCTCTCCCTCGCTCGCTTCGCTCCTCGGGAGACTCCTCCCACCCAAGCGGCGGGGCGAATGACGGTTTGGTGCAATTAAAAATCCTTTTTACCGGCGACCTTGGGAATTCACCAGCACCGTTATTGAAAGATACGGAAGCAATTGGCGATATCGATTATTTAATCATGGAAAGCGTTTACGGTGACCGCAACCATGAATCGAAAGAGCGGAGAGCCAGTGAGTTTGAAAGAATAATAAAAGAGACAATCAATCGTGGCGGGACCTTGGTAATTCCCGCATTCTCAATAGACCGCACGCAACTTCTTCTATACGAACTTAATAATATGGTTGAGCAAAAGAGGATATCATCCGTGCCTATTTTCGTCGATTCTCCCATGGCGACAAAAGCAACTGAGATATACGCGTCGAATACGGAACTTTTCAACGCCCGAGTTAGGGATCAAATGGCAAAAGGCGATAATATATTTGATTTTCCGAAATTGGAGTTTACAGTATCCCAGAATGAGTCGCGTGATATTGAAAAGATGAAAGGCGCGAAAATTATCTTGGCCGGTTCAGGCATGTCAGTAGGCGGCAGGGTAATAGGTCATGAAGAATTTTATTTACCGGACGCGAAGAATACGATTTTATTAGTCGGATATCAAACCATTGGTTCGCTTGGCAGGCGGCTCGCCGAAGGAGCCAAGAAAGTACATATTCATGACAGAAAAATACAAGTCCACGCGAAAATAGAGACTTTATATGGATATTCGGCGCATAAAGACAGCGACCATCTCGTGGAATTTGTCTCTACCGCTACCAATCGACTAAAAGAGGTTTTTGTTACCATGGGCGAGCCGAAAGCGTCTATGCATTTGGCGCAGAGAATAAACGATGAGTTGGAGGTGAAGGCGGCTGTGCCGCAGTTGGGTGATATTGTCGATTTGTAATTGAACGCGGGTATAATATCAAATTAGGGTTCAAATCTTAAATAAAAAGACCTCGGAAAAATAGTTTGGATGGGGACAATCCACTATTCTTTCCGAGGTGGGGGCGTGATTTCTCACCCCATAATCCTATCGAATCTCATCATGTTGCCATGCGTGTTACTCAATCGGACCCGCCAAATGGCGTTTCTGAATGGCCTCAACCTCATGAAACCAACTAGTAGAGAAACTAGCAGTATTACTTTACCAGATTCACGACTTTTTGGAAAGTCTCTGGCTTGAACTCCGCGAGATTGGCGAGAGATTTGCGGTCGAGCGCGATACCTTTCTTTTTTGCTTCACCAATCCACTTGCTGTAAGAAAAGCCAAGAGGACGCAAGGCGGCGTTAATCTTCACATTCCACAATCTGCGAAAATCGCCTTTTTTGTCCCGGCGATGAGCGAAAGCATAAGCGCCGGCATGCGCTAGAGCGTCGTTGGCGGCTCTCTCCGTTTTGGACCTACGGAAACGAAAACCTTTCGCGGCTTTTAGAACACTGCGGCGATTCTTGATAGCATTAACTCCTTTTTTAACTCGGCTCATGGTGGTTTGTTTATCTTTACATTTATTATATATTTGCCAGAAATCGACTTTTTATTTTATTGCTCATATGTATCGTCTGCATACGGTGTTTGCTCATAGTTTTACTGCCGCTTTCTTTCGCGTTGAAATGGTTTTGTCCCGCTTTGCGCGACAAGATTTTCCCCGTACGGGTGATTTTTAGCCTTTTCGTATATGACTTGTTTGTTTTAATCATGATTTTCTTTCAACTACCAGCGCTAGCCCTTTCGGTCCTCTTATCGGTTCTTGCGATATTTTGTATTCAACGGTTATTAATTTTAAGATTCTATCCAAACGTTCTCTTAAAAATTTAATGTCCATGTATTTGGCGCGCCCTATCAGATAGAGGTCAATCTTAACACGGTTTCCTTCGGAAAGCCATTCCGAGACTCTTTTAGCTTTTAATTCCAGGTCATGATCGCCTGTGCCGATCTTCACTTGCACGGTTTTCATTTCGCTCGTTTGGGAACGAGTCTTCGCGATCTTGTTCTTTTTCTTTTCATCGTACTGGTACTTGCCATAATCCATTATCTTACCGATCGGCGGTATGGCATTGGGAGACACTTCGATTAGGTCGAGCTCGCGATTTTTCGCCTCGATAAGCGCTTGGCTGAGCGGCAATACGCCCAGATTTTCGCCGTTTTCGGCGATTATTCGCAATTCCGCGGCTTTGATTTGATGGTTTATGCGTACTTTTATCACGTGGATTACAAGGTAATTTATAGCATAGTGGAAGAAATCGCGCAAATTCTTGTAAGGGAGGAACACATCCTCCCGCAGAGCGACATCTTCTATAAAGAGCTCTAGTCTAAAGTAGAAATTCCGCTGATATTATCGCTCCGCGAATGCTCTGCCAGAGGATGTGTTCCTCCCTTACAAGAATTTGCGGACAAGACGGATAAGAATCTCTGGAATCTTCTCAATGAAGAACCGGCCACGCCATTCGTTTAAGAGAACTTCTTTAGATTGCGTGAGGTCGCTCTTGAAATGAGATTCCAATTCATGGGCAAATTCGGTATTCGTGGTGATAATATTCGCTTCAAAATTATAGAGCATGCTGATATTGTCCAGGTTCATCGTGCCAACGGTTGCCCATTTTCCGTCAATGACAACTGTTTTGCTGTGAATCATATTACCTTGATAAAGGAATATTCTCGCATTGGCCTCTAGAAGCATGTTGAAATATGACCGCGCGCCCAAATCGACGGCATAATAGTCTGATTTTTCCGGTAAAATTATTTGAATATTGACGCCTCTTCGCGCCGCTAATTTTATGGCATGCGCGAGGCGACGCGTCGGTATGAAATACGGAGTCGTAATGTAAATATATTTTTCCGCTTCGCGGATTGCTTCTATAAGTTCTTTATTAATATGTCTTCGTCCTGGAGCGGGATAGTTCGTGATATAACGGAATTCATGGCCTTTCATTCTTGAATGAACCGGCAAGCTTTTCGAACCTTTGGCGCGTTCCCACATGCGGTTGAAAGCGTTTTCCATTTGTTTCGCGGCTATGTCTTCCAAACGGACATTCGTGTCTCGCCAATTCTTCATGCGCTCATTCACGCAAATACTGCCGGTATATCCAATCTTGCCGTCAATAACCAATGTGCGCCTGTGATTGCGCAGAAACCAAGAACGCAAACTCGGCACTTTGAAATATCCCGGAATGAGAGTTTTCCAAAAGAGAAGTTCAATGCCTTTTTTCCGCAAGTCTTCGGCGATATTCGACCCCCAGAATGTGAAGCTGCCGGCGGCATCCCAGAGAAATCGGACTCTAACTCCCTTTGCGGCTTTTTCAGCGCAGATATCTATGAACTTTTGTCCGAAATCGTCCGCGGCGAATATGAATTGTTCTAGAACGATACTTTTCTCTGCTTTGGCGCAGTCAGCCAACATAGAAGTCCACGCGCCTTCGTTGGTGGAATATAGGGTCCAATTGATTGGGGAAGGCATAGGGAGATTATATATGATATGTTACGATATTGATATTCACATGACCACATTAATAGACCATAAGAAAGCGCATTTCAACTATGAAATCCTGGATACATTCGAGGCGGGAATTGAATTGCTCGGATTCGAAGTTAAATCCTTGAAGAAAAGTCAGGGTTCACTAGAAGGCGCGTATGTAATCGTGCGTGGTGGAGAAGCGTATATCTTGAATATGTTTATTCCGCCATATCAGGA
>CAYIQG010000019.1:0-7695 GCA_964365535.1 uncultured Candidatus Saccharibacteria bacterium | reverse complement strand
TCGTGCGTGGTGGAGAAGCGTATATCTTGAATATGTTTATTCCGCCATATCAGGAAAAGAATACGCCGGGAGATTATGAACCGAGACGGAACAGAAGGTTGATTTTAAATAAAGACGAAATAAGGAAACTGGCGACAGTCGAGGCAGGTAGACGCTTGACAATAGTACCGATTTCAGTCTATACTAAGAACAACCGAATCAAAGTTAGTGTCGCTTCGGTTCGCGGCAAGAAGAAGTTTGATAAGAGAGAAACAACAAAACGCCGCGAAAGTGATAGGGAAATAGGGAGAATTATGAGAGATCGTTGACATGGGGATGAAAGGCATCGACAATTGACAGCCTTCATTCGTGCGGCGTAAGCAGTATCGACTTATAAATCCGATGCAAAACCTAATTGCTAAATCTTCAGTTTCTCCGTATTTCGGAGAGAAAGACTTCGCATTCGCGCTTGTATAAGCGCGCGTTCACCCGAGGGGATCCTGACCTCGGAATGGGCGTAATTATCTGGATGTAGGATAGTCTGATTTCTCATCAAACTATTCGAAAACTAGAGATCGAAGCCATGCGTTTTGTTTTCTTTCTTAACATGGCTTCTAAACTTCAAAGAATTCTACCGCCGTAGAATCGTTCGATAGGCTTCGATTGCACCTGGGTTCAACTCCCAGCATCTCCACCATCTCGAATTTCGTTCGGAAACCTCTTCCGTGCCGCGCACGGCGAGAGTGGTTTCAGCCTAATGTACTCATCCAGTACATTTTCTTCCCTTTATCTAATTTTTATGTATAATCAGCAGTAATGAACCCACTTTTCGGTGGTCCTACGCCATCACAGCAAAATAATGGAAATGACGATAAAAAAGGTAAAAAAGGCCTTTTTTCGCCCAAGATGAGTTTTTTGAACGCTATTGTCACGGCTATTTTACTTTTCTTTTTAATTACGGGAATATATTCGCAATTTGGCGCGCAACAGACGATATCAACGAATATATCTTTATCGGAATTGGCTAGGGATGTGGAAAAAGGCAAAGTATCATTGATTACGCTACAGGCTGATAAAGTTGTAGTTCAATACGCGGATAAGACAATTAAACATGTGCAAAAAGAAATTGACGCGTCTTTAACGGATTCATTGGTTCGAATGGGGGTGTCTTCCACTCAACTTGCTTCAACTTCGATAATAGTGGCTGAACCATCGGGACTTTGGTTTTGGGCTGGACAATTAGCCCCATTTTTAGCCCCTCTAATATTCTTGGTCTTTTTCATCTGGCTTATGTCGAAGCAAGTTCGAGGCGCCGGCATGCAAGTCCTTTCATTCGGGCAAAGCAAAGCGCGCATCACAATGCCTGATGATAAGAAACAGAAGATAACTTTCAAGGATGTGGCGGGTTGCAAAGAAGCCAAACAAGAATTATTGGAGATTGTTGATTTCTTGAAGAATCCGAAGAAATTCATAGATATCGGCGCGGAAATTCCTAAAGGAGTTATCTTGATGGGGGCGCCAGGAACCGGAAAAACATTATTAGCTCGCGCGGTCGCCGGCGAAGCGAATGTCGCATTTTTCTCTATTTCCGGCTCTGAATTCGTGGAGATGTTCGTGGGCATAGGCGCGTCGAGAGTGCGCGACCTATTCAATATGGCAAAACGGCAAGCGCCGGCTATTGTTTTCGTCGATGAAATAGACGCGGTCGGCCGGGCGCGAGGTTCGGGAATGGGCGGAGCCAACGATGAACGCGAGCAAACCCTGAATCAAATTCTCACGGAAATGGATGGTTTCGAACAAAACCAGAAAGTAATAGTGATGGCGGCGACTAATAGGCCGGATGTTCTCGACCCGGCGCTTCTCCGTCCGGGAAGATTCGACAGGCGTGTGGTTCTGGATTTGCCGGACAGGAATGACCGCGAGGAGATTTTGAAGATTCACGCGGTGAAAAAACAATTGGCCGATGATGTCAATTTTAGGGTAGTCGCGGAGAGGACGCCGGGATTTTCCGGCGCCGACCTGGCTTCTCTCATGAATGAATCGGCTATTCTGGCTGCTAGGGAAAACAGGAATAAAATCGGGCAATTTGACCTGATTCGTTCCATCGAAAAAGTGATGATGGGGCCGGAACGCAAAAGTCATATTCTTTCGACAAAAGAAAAAGAGATTACCGCGTATCACGAAGCCGGCCACGCCATTGTCGCTTCAGTTTTGCCAAATTCAGACCCGGTGCATAAAATATCAATCATCTCTCGCGGGCGCGCGGCTGGCTATACTCTGAAACTGCCGATTGAAGACAGAAGATTGCAATCTCGCAGAGAGTTTCTCGATGATATTGCCGTTTCCATGGGGGGTTATGTCTCGGAAAAAATGATGTTCAATGATATTACAACCGGAGCTTCCAATGATTTGCAGGTCGCGACGGCGCTGGCGCGAAGCATGGTTACCCAATACGGCATGTCGGATAAAATGGGTCCAGTCGCGCTTGAAAGTCCAGTTGGACGCGTAATGTTCGGCATGGGAGTTTCCGACCGCGATTATTCCGAAAAAGTCGCTGGAGAGATTGACAGTGAAGTGAATCGCTTCATGACGGAAGGGCGCGAAAAGGCGGTGGAAGTTCTGATTACTCATAAAAAAGCTTTTGAAGCGATCGCGAAGCGGCTTATCGAAACCGAGACTATAGAACGCGATGAATTCGAAGCGCTTCTTATCGCGAATGGCATACAGCCGAAGAGGGAAAAGAAGTTGGTGTGATGGTATTAAACATACGAACTATTGGAATCTATCTTGTGGATATGATATCATTAGTTCGTGATTGCAAAAGAAAAAGAAAAACAATTAGTCCTTGCTCTACGAAAAAAAGGACATAGTTATAGCCAAATTCGAAAGCAGGTTGATGTTAGTAAATCAACATTAAGTCTTTGGTTAGGTGATTTTCCATTGTCAAAACTACAAATTCGGGCACTGCGTGATAAGAATCCAGAGCGAATCGAGAAGTACAGGAATACTATGAGATTAAAACGAGAAGCTCAAGAATTGGAGGCATTTATTAATTTTAAGAAGAAAATTAAATCTTTCTCAGAAAGGGAGAAGCTTATTTCAGGCTTATTCTTATATTGGGGTGAAGGAACAAAATCGGCTCCATGCACTGTTGCAGTAACCAATACTGATCCAGATATAATGAAGTTTTTCGTTCACTGGCTTTCTATTCTTGGAGTGAAAAAGGAAAAGTTGAAAGTAGTATTGCATTTGTATAGTGATATGAATATTAATAAAGAGATGCAATTTTGGTCGTCTCATCTTACAATACCACTTAGTCAGTTTCGTAAGCCGTATATCAAAAAGACCCGATTATGTGATATAACATATAAGTCCGGGTTTGGGCATGGCACATGTAGTGTTCTGTATTTAAACAAGGAATTGTATTTGTTTGTAAGGTCCGGATTGAAATTTCTTCGTATGCACGCGTAGCTCAATGGTAGAGCATTCGCCTTATACGCGACTGGTTGGGGGTTCGAGTCCCTCCGCGTGCACCAGTGAAGATTCGTAATCTAAAGCTTTTATAAAATATGACTACAGATTTGAAAGATAAGATAAAGAGCCTAAATTATAGGCATGGATTGGATAGATTTTATATTGTGCTTATGTTTGTGTGGTTTCTTGCATGGTATATTGCTTTTCTCGTTGAGACATTAGATTCTGGAGTAAATCTTTATACGGATAACCTCATTGCGATTATTTTAGGTCATATCTTTATATTGATCGCTCCGTTTATTGTTTATATTGTTTTAATATTAGTGTTTAAAATCTTTTTGTGGATTATAAGTGGATTTATGGGAACTGATGCTATAACACCGCAAACGAAGGTAAAGATATTTGCTAGCGATGGATATTTTCTCAATCTTATAAACAAGTATAAAATTTTGATTTTAGGGATAATGTTTTTTCTTATTTTGATTAGCGTGTTTATCTCATTTATGTTCACTTCTTACTCTTCTTATGAAGAAAAGCGGAACACTCAGGACAACTTACCAACACTTCTGAGACTTCCTTCTCTTCCCAAACTTCCATCTTTACCAAAACTCCCATCATATATACCTGTCGATAAGCGATAATAATAATCAGAAACAAAAAATTATACATGTCGCTTACGGCGGCAAAATATATTCGTACTAATTACACGCAACTTATTTACTCAAAATGCATCTGCCTTTTCCTATTTTCAACCTCTTTCTTCAAAATAGGGTATTCCGCGAGCGTTGAATCTTTTTCGATAAGCTGTGTCGCCTCCGCGCGCGCGGCTTCAACCATTTTTAAATTCTTCAATGCCTCCATGGCGACATCGGAAACGCCCCATTGGCGCATGCCGGAAAGCTCGCCGGCGCCGCGCTGGGCAAGGTCGAGTTCGGCGAGCTCGAAACCATTCTTGGCATTTTGCAGGGCTTTCAGGCGTTCGACTGATTTCGCGCCGATAGATTCCGTGAAAGCGTAACAGTATGCTTGATTGGAACTACGCAGGACTCGGCCGCGGAGCTGATGAAGTTGGGCGAGCCCGAATCGCTCGGCGCCCTCGATGATGATGACGGTGGCGTTCGGCACATTCACGCCGACTTCGACAACAGAGGTGGCGCAAAGAATATTGATATCGCCATTCTTGAAATGAGTCATGACCATATCTTTATCTTTCGGCTTCATGCGGCTATGAAGTATGCCGATTTCGTATTCTTGAAAAACTAATTTTTTCAATCGCTCGGCTTCCTCTTTGACCGACCGAACATTGAGAGCCATCTCTTTGTCGGGGTCCGGCTCGTCGATTCTGGGACAAATAATATATGCTTGTCGGCCGGCTTGTAATTCCAGGCGAACTTTCTCGTAAACCCCATCTCTTCTATTCGGCAAAACAATCTCCGTAATAATTGGCTTCCTGCCGGCGGGGGACTCATCGAGAAGTGATAGGTCGAGGTCGCCGTACATTGTTAAAGCGAGGGTGCGAGGAATCGGAGTCGCGGTCATGGAGAGAAGATGGGGCGCAGGCGGAGAAGGGAGAACACGGGTTTCTGAACCCTCTTCGGAGGCGCCGTGAACAGGAGTTTCGCTTGTCTCATTCAGACGGCGCCGAGAAAAGGCAGCCGAGCCGACATTTGCCCCTAGCGTTGGCGAGGTTGACCGTGGGTGAAGAAACCCGTGTTCTCCCTTCTCCGCAGTAACTTGATTCTTTTTGACCAATCGCCCACGCTGATTTGTGCCGAAGCGGTGCTGCTCGTCAATAATCGCATACGCCAGATGTTTGAATTTAACAGATTTCTGAATCAAGGAATGAGTGCCGATAACTATGGGAATCTCGCCATTCTCGACCCATTTCAAGAGTTGGGCGCGAGAAATATCCGTCCAACCCTTCGGATTTACTTTCGAAGGGAATTTCCGGCAACCAGAAGAAGTAATGAGCCCAATTTGAACGCCGAGATAGGCGAAATATTGGATGAAAGATTCGAAGTGCTGAATCGCCAGAATTTCCGTGGGGCACATGTAAGCCACTTGGAGATTTATAGAGACTTTGTCTAATTCTCTAGATGTGATAACCGCGTATGCCGTCGCGGCCGCAACCGCTGTTTTGCCGGAGCCGACATCGCCTTCGAGCAAGCGCGACATGGCATGCTCGCCATTCATGTCTCCAAGGATTGTTTCGATGGAACGAATCTGCGCTTGCGTGGCTTGGAATGGAAAACGGCGCACGAATTCTTGAACATGTTTCGCGTCAGCTTCAATGGCAAAAGACGGATATTCTCTATATTCTTTGCGTGTTTGTTGCAGACCTAGCTGGATGGTAAATATTTCCTCAAATGAAAAGCGCTTGCGCGCGGACAAAGCGTCATCTCGCTTCATCGGCGCGTGAATCCAGATAAGCGCGGTTTTAATTCCCGGCAAATGGTATTTTTCCAGAATATCCGTCGGAATCGGCTCTGGAATCGTATTTAATATTCCGCTCTTGAATATTTTTTGCATAGCATGATATATCCAAAGTGAACTAATACCTCGCGATTCGGGATATACCGGATACATCGTATGCGACTCTCCGTCATTACCGAAAAGGGAATCGCCAACGCCGGTTGGCAGGGTCGCGACATGTTCTATTTTCGGATTTGAAAAATAAAGTTGATTTGTCTTCTGCCTCTGACTTATGCGTCCTTCAATCCTAACCAACATGCCGTCTATGTACATTTTCGCTATATAGGGTTGGTTGAACCATATACAATGAATTTTTCCCGTCTCGTCCTCAATCCAGCCTTCGCCCATAGTTATCTTTGTATGGAAACCTTTCGCTGTTTTCAGTCCACTAAGTTTGCCATAAATAACGGCTAAATCACCTTTTTGAAGGGTTTCGATATTGCGCGCTTCAGCCGTATCGCCATAGCGGGAAGGGAAATGATACAGAAGGTCAATGACGATAATTATCCCAAGCTTTCGAAGCGCGGTTTTCTGAATAGGGGTTAGGCGGAAATGTTCGGTAACTTGATCGTCAGTATTTATGGTCATAACAGCTATTGTTTCAAATAGTCGACTAATATAGAATAGAGACATGGCAGGAGTATTTATAGCTAATCGTGTTAAGTTTTCCCGTTCTGGTGAACAAAGACGGTTTATTGTTGGTATTCAAAATAGTCTTAATTGTACATGGTCTGAATTGGCTAAAAGAATTAATGTTCATCCACGAACACTGCGTGATTGGGTACTTGAAAAGTTTCGATTATCGGAAGAGTCATTCAACAATATGTGTTCTTTGGCGAGACTAACTAAGATTCCTAAAGTTGAAATAATAAGTCTTTCTGAACATTTATCGAAGATTTCTCGTCAAGGAGGAATTGCCCTTTACAAGAAATATGGTCAAGTTGGCGGTGACAAAACATTTCGGCATGAACAATGGAACAAATGGTGGAATTCTGTCGGTAAGCAAAAAGTATCACCAAGTTTAAGAGATATTATTATTCCCTCATATAACGAGGATTTAGCTGAGTTTATGGGTATTATGATTGGTGATGGTGGAGTGGCCCCGTATCATATATCAATCACACTTAATTCAATCGATGAAAAAGAATATGCTGAATATGTCTCTGATTTACTTTTCCGTTTGTTCGGGATTCAACCTAAGATATATAAGAAAAAAGAAAGCAATGCAATTGACCTTATTATTCAACGCAAAAGACTTGTGGACTATTGCGTATCTATTGGTTTGAAAAAAGGCAACAAAAACAAGCAGAATGTAGATATTCCAGAATGGATAAGTTTGAATTCCGATTTTATTATTCCGTGCATCCGTGGCCTGTTCGATACCGACGGCTCTATATATGTACATACATATAAATCAGGGGGAAAAATGTACTCGTATCCAAAATTGCAGTTTTCGAGTGCATCATCGGTGTTAATAGGTTCAGTGTATAGGATTTTGAATAATATGGGTTTTTGTGCAAGAATAGATGCTAAGGGGAAAGATGCGGTTTACATTGAGAGTCAGAATGATGTAAAACGTTTTATGGACTTGATTGGGTCAAGTAACCCCAAACACTGGAAAGTGTTTAAAAATTGGAGACGTGCCTGAGCTGGTCGAAAGGGCCTCACTGCTAACGAGGTAGGGGCTTTAAAACCCCTCGAGGGTTCGAATCCCTCCGTCTCCGCAATTCAGGATTTCGCAAGTGGAAAGATGATGCCTCGCGGCGCGAA
>CAYIQG010000018.1:0-7818 GCA_964365535.1 uncultured Candidatus Saccharibacteria bacterium | reverse complement strand
TACTATCAATTTGTGCAATCCTCCTTTTATGCCTTTCTTCGCCGCTAAACGGTGTCTCTAACCACTTAATTATTGCCTCTTTCGCAGCTTCTTCACTCACAAACCGCGCCCCAATCGAAAGTATATTGGTGTCATTGTCAGTTCGTGAAAGTTTGACAGTATCAATTACGTCAATTCCTAATTCAGATTCGGATTTTGGGATTGCGTCGCCATACCAAATCGCCGCCCTCACACCCGGAAATCGATTGGCAATTATCGCTTCCCCCTGTCCGGAGCCGCCAAAAAGAACCGCCTTCGATTCTCCACTCGCATCAGTTGCGATTCTTTGCGCCGCTTTTATCATATATTCCGGATAATCATCACATTCTTTGTATTCAAACGCGCCCACATCTTCAACTTTGTATCCTTTTTCTTGCAGAAATGATTTAACGGCTTCTTTCAGTTTAAAACCGGCATGGTCGGCGGCGAGAATTACTTTCTGTATTTCTTTATTCATATATTTAATGTGCTACATAAAGCACTGTCCACAATGCGTTCGCCAGCGCGTATTTGAGAATGTTTTGCTTGGTCATTTTAAATTTATGGATTATCTCATTTTGTACCATAATCACAATCATTTTTCTCCTTTCAAAATTAACTTCTTTTCGAAACCTCCTCGTTCCGCCAATTTCCTTTGTCTGATTACCTCAGTATCTTCAAAGTCATTTAATTTTTTGAGCGCTTCAACAACTTCAATAATATCAGCCAATTCTTCCGGACTTGGTTGAGTGATAAATTCACGCATTTCCTCGTCAAGTTTTTTTATAAGTTCTTTCTTATATTCCTCACCCGAAGCAACATGTTGTTCATAAACAACACCCTTTTCATCAAGAATCTCAGGAATCTTGTCTCGAACTAATTTATTATAGCTTTCCATAATTATTACACCAACCTCCCTGCCTTAATAACATGCTCCACGAGGGTGTATGTATACCCCATTTCATTATCATACCACGCCAGTACTTTCACCAGATTGCCGTCAACAACGCGCGTGAACGCTAGGTCAGCTATTGACGCGTGCCGATTACCAATAATATCGTGAGAAACGAGCGGCTCCTCGGTTACGGTGAAAATATTGCGCCAGCGAGCTTCATTGGCCGCTTTTTTCAGAATAGAGTTAACTTCTTCAATAGTGGTATTTTTCTTTGAAATGAATGTGACATCAACTATTGAACCGACAACCACCGGCACACGAATAGAAATACCGTCGAATTTTCCCTCCAATTGCGGCAAAGCTTTCGTCACGGCAATGGCAGCGCCGGTCGAAGAAGGCACGATGTTTTGCGCGGCGGCGCGGCCTTCACGTAAGTCTTTCTTGGCAGGACCATCAACCAATGACTGGCTGGCAGTGTAACCGTGAACTGTATTCAGGAGCGCTTTTTCAATGCCAATAGTCTCATCAAGAATTGCCATTAAGGGACTGCCGGCATTGGTCGTGCAAGAAGCATTCGATGATATTTGGCATTCTTCAAGCTTGTCTTCATTCAAGGCCATCAGGACCGTAACACCTTTAATCGTCGAATCAGGTTTGTCTTTGATTGGAGCAGTTATGACTACTCTCTTTGCGCCAGCGTCAATATGTGCTTGTGCCTTTTCGCTGGAAGTAAAGAGTCCTGTTGATTCGACAACAATATCAATATCAAGTTTTTTCCAAGGAAGTTTAGCCGGATCTTTTTCGCTCAAGAATAAAATCTCAACGCCGTCAACAACCAATGAACTCGTTTTCTCATTCACGGAAACATCGAAGGGACTAACCCCATATGCCGTATCGTATTTAAGAAGATACGCGAAATTCTTGATATCGCCAATATCATTCACCGCCACGATCTCAATCTCCTGGCGCTCTCTAGCGACTTTCAGAAATGCGCGACCGATTCTACCGAAACCGTTGATTGCAACTCTTATTTTTTTCATATAAATAAAATTAATGGGTAACGCTATTATTATATCACAAACTCTTTGCAATCCTCTTTATTAACCCCGGCCCCTCGAAAATCATTCCCGTAATGAGTTGAATAAGGTCAGCTCCCGCGCCAAATCTTTCCTTGGCTGTTTCAGGCGACATAATTCCGCCAACACCGATAATTGTAAATCGTTTACCGTATGATTCACGAGTCTTTCTAATAAGTTCAGTGGAAAGTTGTCGACATGGTTTGCCGGAGAGTCCCCCTTTGAACACGGCAGGCGCTTCATCGCGAAAATCCAGCGAATTATAATCTTTATTCAAGTTCCCAATAACCACGCCATTCAAGCTAAAAGCGTCAATAACTTTCAAAAGTGAATGAAACTGTTCCCAAGGAATATTAATAGGCATCTTCACATAAATCGGTTTTGAACACGGGATTTTCTTCAAAGCTGAAAGCAATCGTTCTAACAATTCCGGACTGGCGAAAGACTCGCCGCCGAAAGCGTTGGGGCAAGAAATATTAATAGTGTAATAATTGCCGATATTCTCTTCATTTAATCTTTTGAATGAATAAACATAGTCATCTATGCCCGCTTGGATCGGCGCCGATTGCGCGTCATTGGTGCGTGCAATCGAGATTCCGATAACAAAGTCTTTTTCGCACGGCGTTTTCTTAAGTCTTTTAACAATCGCGTCAACGCCATCGTTTCGCAAACCTTTGTTCACTAGAATGCTTCGCGACCGTGGTAATCGCGTAAGCCGCGGCTTGGAATTACCATCACACGGTCTAGCGGTAACAGAACCTACTTCTTCGCCTCCCAAACCAATACTACCGAGAATTCTTGATAAGTGTCCATTATAGTCAAAACCAGCGGATAAAAGGATCGGCGTACGGTATTTTATTCCATCTACGACTTTTGAAATATTAGGTCCGCGGTAATTGTAAATAGCGCCGACAAAAGAACGCGTAATAATATTCTTGCCTAGGAATTCGCCGGTAGATGTAAAAAAGTCATGAACCGCTTCCGGGTCAAAATGAAATAATATCGGTTTCAATAATCTCTTATACAACATGGTTATATAGTACTATATTTCATCTTTGACCCCAACGCCAACTAGGTTTTTCGCCTTTCTTATAAGCGATAGAAATGAGTACAGCTGTTAATAGCGCGACAGGTAGAATGAAAGTGAATATTATATCGCTATCTAGCGATATAATATCGATAGTTAACGCAAACAATATTACAAGTCCAACATATCCAAAAACTATTAACCATCCCTGCCATGTTACCGGCACCCAACCCCAACCATACAATTTTCTTTTGAACCAGTAACCTTCTGGATTATCTTTCAGATATTTTATGTAGTTCTTAAAGGAAGTCATGAAATCATTATAACCTATATTTAAATATCAATGCATAATCCGAATATATCCCAATTCCCGTAAATGCTTTTCTATATCAGAATATCTTTTGCCACATAGCATGCCTCCGGCGAATATCTTATCTTGCGCACCTTCTTGCTTTCAACTCGGGATAAAGACTTGAATTCTTCTTTGCTAAATATGTTCTTTCCAATTCTATTTCAATCATTATTTTTAAGGAAATCTACAATCATCTTTCGAGCTATCGGGTTAAAACCACTATATTGCCCACCAGCTATATATTCATCCTTTGGCAACCAGCGCCATTCTGAAAATTTCTCTGGCTCCATAAGTTTGGCATCTTGATTCGTAGTACAGAAAAATATTGGCACGATATCACCATCCTTTGCACCCGGGACTTCTCCAATGAAATTAATGACTTCAAACTCTGTAATGCCAACCTCCTCTTGTACCTCTCTCTTTAATGCTTCTCCAATTGTTTCACCAAGATCACATCTGCCACCCGGAATAGTCCAGACAGAAATCTCTTTCCAGTTATGTTTAGTGTTCGCTTTTGTATAATGACGATAACCAGTTAAGATTTTTCCATCACGCGTTATTACGGCAATAGGGCATTTTTTATCATTACCAATTTCTCTAAGTTTTGATTCCATATCTTTGGAAGATTCTCACATTATAGCTTTAACTCTTCTAGCCTGTATTTCTGGTGATGTGCAATATACGCAATTATTCATATGTCAAGCAATATAACACATTTTAGCAAGGTCAGTTTGTAGATGCTTGCATTTGGTTGAAACCTCCCAAGCTTTGACTGGACTGCGTGCGTTTCTAATCTCATCAATAATCTTTTGATCCGTGTATCTTTGGCACTGATAGGCATGTTCGACTGTTGGGTACACAACGCCATCTAATTCAATCGCATGAGCGGTGTATGGAGAAAAATAGATGTAAAATATTTCCAATGGAACAAGGTTTGCCATATGGTAATTGTAACAAAAATATTGGCTGGCCGCGGGGGATATTATCCGAACAAATTAAGCTATTATGGGTACTTTACCCCAAGTGGGCATGATCGTTATATATCCATAGATGCCAATTATCCGTCTGTTCAAAACTTGATTGATATCGTATAACTGTTATTCCCGTATTTTCCATAGATGCACTCTTATGAAATCTGAAGAATGCTTCTCCGGACAATAGGTCTCCAATAAGTATCCGCGCGATCAGTGTGCGTAGAAAGAATCCATGCGTTACCACGACCAATGATTGTTCCGGCCTATCTTGAAGAAATTTGAGTGCCTTATCGGCCCGTGCTATTAGATCATCGAAATTCTCACCATCGGCAACACGCATACCTTTTGTATAAAGGCTCTTTTCCCATTCTCTCCAGATCTTATTTGCCTCCTTATCTTCATATGACTTACCGTCTATATTTGTTGGCTTCACACGCTCAACGAATAAATCAGAAGATTCATATTTCTTACTCGTCGTCTTGGAAATTATATCGGCAGTTTCTTTTGCTCTCACAAACGGGCTGGTGATAAGAGCTTCAAATACTAATTTGGCTACTCGTTTTGCGATTAACTTCGCCTGCTTACGACCAAGTTCATTCAGTCGTGAATCGGGAGACTGAAAAACTGGAGCAATATTTTGTTCACTTTGGCCATGACGCACGAAGTATACTATCTTTTTTATATTTGGGTTTTTCATAGATTCTTATTTTTTGGCTGGGGGACAGGGACTCGAACCCCGATACTCAGGACCAAAACCTGATGTCCTACCATTAGACGATCCCCCAATAATCTGTGATACCACTGATCCAACCCGCTATTTTACGATTCAAATCCGAACTTGCCCTTATATTAACCCGTAAAAGCCCAATATACAAGACTCCGGTATTCTTCCTTTTTGTGTTTATTTTATTCTTCTTGAGGTACACATGTCTGAAAAACGATGGCGGCTGTTTCAAGATACTACCCCACTTCGCAAATATCTCTTTCACTTTTTCCTTATGAGATTCATGAATATATAGATCAGCGCTGATGTCTTCATCCGGAACTTTCGCGCACTCTTTCAACCATTTGATGAATATGGCTATCATTCTCGGATCCGAATTGGAAAACGAAGCTCTTGACCCCGGCCTTTCCTCTTTCTCCTTTGCGCCTTCCGCCCAATACAGAGCTATGCCCATAAGCCACAACTCTCTCTTGGAAAGCGGGCCGATTTCATGGTAGGCTTTTGTCATCAAATCTGTTTGTTTGGCTATTCTTATATTCCTCTTTGCATCAGCACCTCTTCTTTGAGCCACTCTTCTTTTTTCAGTGATCCTTTGTTTTTGGGGAACACTAAGACCGATCTCTTTCAACCAGAGAGATATAGTCGATTTCACTACTGGAACTTCCTGCATTATTTCGCTATATGTTTTACCGATTTTGCGAAGTTCTATTGCTTTTTGTTTCAGATTCTCTTTTGCCATAAATGAACATAGTTCATGCATATAAAGTATACACAAGCTATGTTCACAAGTAAATTAATTTTTCACAATTTCAACAAACACTATTTGGTTTCCGTCTCACAAACCCTTATTACCGCCAACTCCAGCGGCAATACCTCTATTCTCGCCCTTCCTATTCCTTCCGCCGCCTCGAGAAGCGTGACAAGTATAGCCGGAGTAAGCAGTTTTTTATTCGCCTGCGCGAGAATGAAATCCCAATCATCCGGCGAAACCCTTTCTTTGACTCCCACAATAGAAGTTGGTGAATGTTGGACGAGTAAAATAAATCGCGCTTTTTCGAGAACTAAAGTAATAAAAGTATTCATGGAAATACCGGCTTTCTCCGCTTCTCCTAGAACTTTTAGAGCCGTATCTTCATTCTTGCCAATAAGATTTTCGATGAATTGATTCACTAGTCCCGCTCTCGGCGCGCCCGTGATCGATTCAACTTCTTCACGACTTATCTTCTTGTCCTTGGAAGAAGACATGACTTTCTCGAGCATACCCAGAGCGTCGCGAAATGAACCGTCGCCGAGAAGAGCGATGAGGTCAGCCGCGCCTGCGTCCAATTCAATGCCCTCTTTTTTACCAATACTGACTATTTGTTTGCGGACAATTTCCCTCGACGGTTTGCGGAAAGTGAAAGTCTGACAACGCGAAATGATAGTCTCCGGCACTTTATCGAGCTCGGTTGTCGCTAGAATGAAAATGACATGTTTTGGCGGCTCCTCTAGCGTCTTCAATAGCGCATTCCACGCATCCTTTGAAAGCATATGCACTTCATCGATAATATATACCTTGAATGGCGAACTGAATGGCAGAACCGAAACATGTTCACGGAGTTGTCGAATATCGTCAATACCTCTATTCGAAGCCGCGTCTATTTCATAGACATCCTCATCTTTTGTCTCCACCGCTTTCGCTAAAATCCTCGCAACAGAAGTCTTCCCCGTCCCTCTTGAACCGGAAAAAAGGAAAGCGTGCGCCACGCGTTTATTCGCGATCGCGTCTTTCAGTGCTTCCACGATATGGTCTTGTCCCATGACTTCGGACCATTTATTCGGGCGATATGTTCTATACAAAACCGGCATATGTATCAGTTTACAGTGAAAAACGAAATCCGCCAAATGAAAAAATATACCCGAGGCGCCGTATTGCGCCTCGGGTTCAATCTGTCCTGTAACTTCATCCGCAGTGGCCAGTTCTTTTATTAACTTCCACAATCACCAACTTGACGAAGGGTATTTGTCCGGACATCCGACATTTCCCCTAGCCTCTTTCGTAGTCTTCAGTCTCCATACCTTGGGCTTCCTCTGGAGCGACCCGGTGGGTTTTTATACAATTTATAAATAGTTACGCATAGACCACCAGTAACTATACACCTTCCTATTTATTCCAGTTCTAATTTTACTCATATATTAGTTTTTGTCAAGTTGAAAAAATGAAGGCAATCTACCCATGATTATTTCAATGATAAATATTCTTTCACAACCTTTCTAACTTCATTAAAATCCTTCGTACCCATCAGCTTTACCCGTAATTCCTTGGCGCCGTCCCAGCCGGAAACATAGGCTTTGAAATGTTTTTTTATTACTGCAAAATTCTTTATACCTTTGAATGTTTTTTCGAACAATTCGGCGTGCTCCAACATTATTTTCAATCGATCTTTTGCAGTTCTTTCATTTGAATCGCTAAACAACCACGGTTTGCCGAATATTCCCCTACCAATCATCACGCCGTCACAGCTATATTCCTTACACTTCGAAATACCATCTTCCACAGATTCAACATCGCCATTGCCAATAATGAGTGTGCTTGTACTTATTTCATTTCGGAGTTTAATAATATCCGGCATGATTTCCCAATGCGCCGGCGCGTCCGACATTTCCCTGCGTGTTCTCAAATGAATAGTTAAGGCTGGTAATTTTTGTTCCAGAAGCAATCGAATCCAATTAAGGTCAATATTGTTATAACCCAACCGCGTCTTCACAGAGA
>CAYIQG010000017.1:0-8130 GCA_964365535.1 uncultured Candidatus Saccharibacteria bacterium | reverse complement strand
AACCTACATCCACTCCTTAGGACGGAGTTGTTCTATCCGTTGAACTACGAGGGCGTGACTAGAGAATAGCATATTCACAATTTTGCGGCATGGCATAATGTTTGCTATAGTAATACGCATGACACCCGAAGAGAAAGCATTGCTGGAAAGTACGCATGAATTGGCGGAGGAGAATAATAAGATTCTTCTATCCATGCGGCGCTCGAATCGTATTAGTATGGCGATGCGGATTACTTATTGGGTGCTCATTATCGGATTTAGCTTTGGCGCGTACTATCTTATTCAGCCGTATATTACGATATTGGGAGACGCCTATGGTTTAAATTCGAACACGCTCAATTCCGCGCAAGATTCGGCAAACTCGCTTAGAGATCTTTTGAAATGAATCGCCGAGATAGCTCAGTTGGTAGAGCATTCCCCTGAAGAGGGAAGGGTCCCCAGTTCGATTCTGGGTCTCGGCACCTGCGATAAATATGCGTTAAATTGCGGAATTACATCTAATAAATACAACTATAAAAAACACTCATCCAAATTCCTTTGGATGAGTGATGAGTTTGTTTTTTTTGTTATTCTTTCTTCGGTTGGCGAACGCGGAACAAGTACGGAACAATGAGACATGGAAAGCGAAACAACATTGTATAGCGAACACTCCATTTCTCATCGGCAAGTATCTGGCAAATGCCCTCCCTGTACATCCCTTCATTGGTAGGGGGTTTGTATTTGTCAGCTACAGCAGTCGGTTTCCGGCCGTCACGCTTTTCGATAACTCGAAGAAGAATATCTAGCATGTCGGCGTATTTTTTCATCTAAAAATATAATAGCACAGATGCCGAATTCATGCAAATTTCAAGCCTTACATCGAAGATGCAAGGCTTGGGGTTATGTGGCGCACAAGTATCGGACTTGTTGCACAGCGTTTGAAATTTTCCAGCGGTCTTGGATATCCGATCCTATCCAAGTGCCGTATGTTTTAAGATGCCGAAGCATCTCGTCTCTTGCTCCCGGCTCGCCCACGCAAACGGGAATGAATTGCTTGCGACGAAGTGATCTCGCCAAGAAAGCCGTGAGTCCTCCAACAGAACTCTTGACTTGAATGAAGGGGATGTCGTTGTCACCGGTTGGAACATCTCGGCCCCCATCATCGGCACCGCCAATTACCCGCGTTCCGAACGCTCGAGCATAGGCATTTTCGGTATCAGCACCGACCATTTGTCGGCGGAATGCATTACTGTAAGTGTTCATAAATCTTGTGCCATTATACACCCAATAGTGTTCATTGTCAAGGAAACTATTGACATAATATATTGAGTATGCTAATCTGTTTGACAGATGGCAATATGTGTTGCTGTTGAGCCATGAAACGGCTCTTTGAAATAAATTAAACCAATGAGGTAAAAACGCCTTGTTTGAAGTCGCCGATAGGCGGTTAAGGACTAAAGTGAAAGGGTCAGTAATGATTACGACTACATTAACGACAGTAGTTTCGGCAGAAATGATTCGGGCCCATCTCAAAAGTCTGTCTCCGGGACAGCTCCAGAACCCTGGGAACGATATCGACTTTCTGGACATTGTTCTCCGTCAGAAAAAGGCGAGCGCAAAACGCACGGATTGGAGTGTCGAGGAGGAAGCTGGGACCAAGAGGTATCGCTCCGAAGCGGGTGCGGATGGTTCTCCCGGCAAAATGGGTTTTCCAACCCAGAACTTCATCGCGTGCCTTGTTGGTGCTGGCAGGTACGTGAAGGCCGGCAAACAACAAATCTCTACGGCCAAATCCACCATCTTGTTCGAGTTCCTGGATTTTCCGGAAGATTTCTGTGTCTTCAAGGATACGGACAAGGACGGCAACATCCCCTGGCATGGTTTCCTGGCAAAAGGGAATCTCGACTCGGGCGGCAAGAAGGTCGCTGTGGCTATTGTCCGGCCACGGATCCCGCATTGGGAAACCACGGTCACGGTTAGATTGGACACGAAGCGGGGTATCAAACGCGAAACGGTCATCCAGATGATCGAGACGGCCGGTCGCAAAATCGGTTTATGTGACTGGAATCCCATTCACAAAGGTCGGTTCGGCCGGTTCATCATCAGCAAGCTGGAAGTCCTGCCGATAAAGGACGAGAAGGTCGAGATTCCCGTGGTGGAATACGAGCTTACCGACGCTCCGGCGGAACTCAAGGCGCTAGCGGGAGTCTGATGGGTTCTATTTTCGACGCATTATCGAGTAGAGCTTAGTTCCGTTCAGCTCCCCGCGGTACGGTATCGAGCGGCGGGTGTTTACTCATCCGCCGCTATTCATATTCAGTGCTGTTCGGTACAGTTGAGTTAAGTTCATTCTCGCGCGGTGGGGTACGGAGCGAAAGGATATAGTTCCTTCGCTATACTTTACATAGTGGCGTGAAGTTAAGTAGCCTTATGCAAAGTCGAGTGGTGTGCTGTATGGAGCGAGAAGGTTATAAGATTTTCTCGCTTAGTTATCCGGCGTAGTATCGCGTCCTAACGTGTCGTTGGGTTTAGTGCAGTAGTGTTCGGAGCGGTTTGAGGTAAAACTCAAGCCGCTTTATTTTTTTACGAAAAGTGTATAATAGGTCGCATGCGATATATTTTCATGGATGAATCTGGTGATGCTGGTTTCAAATTCGGCAAAGGGTCGAGTGATTTCTTTATTATCGCCGCAGTAGTTTTTGAAGACGACTTAGAAATGGAGAAGACATCTATCGCTATTAAAACATTGAAAAGAAGACTCGGTTTTCAAGATTTTAGGGAATTCAAGTTTCACAAATTAAGCAGAGAAATCAGACTGGAATTCCTAAAAGAAATTAAGAGATTCCAATTCAAAATATTGTGTTTGGTAGTTGATAAAAGAAAACCGGAGAATGGTGTGTTTAGGGACAATAGAAGTTTGTTTTATGTTCACGCTATTAAAATGCTAGCAAAAGACATTGATATTTCGACTTTGGGTGTCAAGATAAAACTCGACGGTGGAGGAAACAGATCGTTCAAGAGGAATTTTTATTCACATTTAAAGGAAAAATTAAATTGGAAAGATAAGAAAATAATGCGTGATTTAAGATTTGTTGATTCTAAAAATAATTCCCTAATACAACTAGCTGATATGATTGCTGGAGCCCTGCGAAGATCTTACGAAGGTAACAAGAATGATAAGGATATTTACAGAAATATTGTAAAGAAGCATGTAAAAGCTGAATTGTGTATGTAAATATAGTGCAAAAAGAAAATGCCCATTGGGCATTTTCTCGATTGTTATCCTATGTTGGCTTTACCCAACCAGCCCGCCATACGGCGACTTTTCGAGGTAACATATCTCTGTAAGAACAATATTAGCAAATTCAATTAATAAGTCAAGTTGACGAATAATGAGAAATATGTTAGCTTAATTTTGGAAATAGCAAAACGCTATAGCTAAGATCAAGTCTAAAGGCTTGGCTTGGAAACTTGATTTTTGACAATCAAACAAGAGAAAGGTTGGTATGCAACATCATTGGCTCAACTGGGACGAGCTAAAGTCCCAATTCCCAAAGGATGGCGAGTTCGTAAATGGAATGCGTGTGGCGCAAATAGCCGGTCTACGGTTCATAGCTGAAAAAGGTTCATGTACTTTGGAACTTCCAACCGGCGCCGGCAAAACCGCCATGGAAGTGGCGATTGCCCGTACCGCTAAGAAACATTTCAAGAGCTGTTTTCTGGTTACTCCGACCAAAACAGTTCTCGAACAAATCCGCCAGCGCTTTCCGGACGATTTCACTATCGCTCTGGGGAGAGGTGACTTTCCATGCTTCTACTATGAACGCTCGAAAGCCGATCTGACGCCGGAATCGAAAACGAAGTTCAAGGCAGACGAAATTCCGTGCTCGATGCTTCGGAATTGTCCGCATCGTGTTGACCAAGACGGCTTGCACGAGGAGGGAGTTCCTCCTTGCCCGTATCTTCAACAGAAGTACGACGCGCAGAATTCACGGAAACCCGTTCTGGCGACGCTAGCCTTCTATCTTTTCGCCCGACTTTATTCCAAGAATTTCTTGGAACCGGATGTGCTCATCATCGATGAAGCGCATCGCGTGCCGGAAACTGTGCGGTCGGCTCTGTCTTATGACATTACCGATTGGCATTTGGAAAAAGCGGTGGAAATTCTGGAGGAGGTCGGTGAAGACAACGCGGCGGTGGTGCTGGACTATTTCAGATCAGAGATGATTTCAATCATAAAGAAGAAGCCCGCTTCTCGCGGTACGCTTCTTGAAGCGAGTGAAATTATCAAGCTCATCAGTATTCTCGACACGATTGACGGCAAAGCGGTGGAAAACTCGGTGACGAAAGCCATTAAAGAGGGTTCCATCAATGCCGATGATATCGTTGAGGTACTGAAGAAAGTCGAAGGTACTGTAAAGAACCTGCGACGGTATGTCCGTTCGCTGGAACTTTCACTACCATTGGCAAATCGAGGCGCCTTGGCTTACGCCTATGCCTATCACACCGAAGAGCAAGTCGAAGGGAACAAGGTAGCGCACAAACTCGTCGTTTGCTCGCATTATGTCAGTCCTTTGGTAAAGCTCCTTTTGGGAAAAACGACAATCGCTTTGTCTGCCACTTTCGGCGATAATGTGATCTTCGGTCAGGAATCTGGAATTCAACTTCCATTCCTCTCCGTTCCGCCGTCATTTCCGGCAGAGAAGACTCGCATCTTCATGCCGACTGATACGCCGAACTTGGCGTTCAATGATAGGAAACGCGGAGCAGTCACGAATATGATGCGTCGCATGGCGCGAGCTTCGAAAAAGCTTGCCCATAAAGGCATCCGTTCATTGTATGTGGTGATTTCCAACGAGGAAAGGCAGAAACTTCTAGCTCTTATGGAAGAGGAAGGAGTCAAGGCCATATCCTATGGTAATGGAGTTACCGCGCGCGAAGCCGCTGTCCACTTCAAGGATGGAGAGGGTGAAGCGCTTGTTGGCACGGCGGCGAACTTCGGTGAAGGAGTTGACTTGCCTCGGCAGATCGCTCCGGTCATCTTTGTTCTTCGTCCGGCCTATCCGCCACCTCATGAACCTCGGACGCAATTCGAGGAGAGGCGATATGGCAACAATCGCTGGGCGATCTGGAATTGGCGGGTGATGCTCTCCGCTCTGCAAGTGCGGGGGCGCAATATTCGCAGTGAAGATGACCTTGGCGTGACCATTTTCATCTCACAGCAGTTTCGGCGATTCGTCTTCGCTTCGCTTCCCAAAACGCTTCAATCGTCCTACAAAGGTGATTTGACGCTTGACCAATGCGTGAAGGAGGCGGAGAAGTTGGTGGAATAAGTATTTATCACTCTGTCCGGCAGAGTATGTTACGGTGCCCTGCGCTGCGGTGCGTTGTTGTTCAGTTTTGTGAGGAGTGAGGAGAGTCTGTTCTCTCCTCGCTAGTATATTCAGTAGAGCATTGCGTAGTCCGCTACGGTAAAGCAATGTCCTGTTCGGAGCAGAAATAATTAATTTTGTTTCTGCTAAGAATTGCCGCGTAGTTAAGTGTGGCACAGTTCAGTCTAGCTATCTTGCGTCAGGTGCAGTCCAGTCTAGTATGGAGCGGGGAAGTTTACATTTCTCTGCTGATTTCCCCGGCACAGTTAGGTCCCCTTGCGTGGCGCGATGTCCGGTAGCGTAGCGTTGAGTCTTGCACGGAGCAGGAATAATTTATTTTGTTTCTGCTAAACATTGTCGTGTAGTTAGGTGTCCTACAGTTCAGTCTAGCCACCTTGCGTCAGGTGCAGTCCAGTTCTGAGCGGTTTGAGGTAAAACTCAAACCGCTTTTTCTATTAGTGCCCAAAAATTTATGGTAAGATTCTCGGACATGACTTGTATCTTTTTAGATGAAAGTGGAGATTTGGGATTTAGTAAACACTCAACTCGGTGGTTTGTAATTACTATTGCTATAGTGTCGGATTTTCGGTCTCTAGAAAGATGTGTCAAAAAAATCTGGCATTCTCTCCCAGAGAAATATAAGAAACATGGCGAACTTCACGCTAATTATCATGATGATATTACTCGTAAAAAGATGTTAAAAGAATTAGTAAGGATTGGAGATTTAAAAATCCTCTATGCTGTAATAAATAAAATGAATGTGCCTATTGAAAAGAGAAATGAAGAGAATTTATATACCTATACGACTCGTGTATTGTTGGATAAAGCACAATCATTGGGTCTTATATATAGTGGAGAGCAGGTAAATCTTTGTGCAGACAAGTGAAACACAAAACAAGAATGTCAAGGATCTTTCTTAAGGAACATAACTTCTTCAATGTTTGATAAGAACGACTTATTAATTAATATTTCTTTGGAAACATCTCACAAGAATAAATCATTGCAAGCTGTTGACTTTATCTCATGGTCAATTTTCCGAAAGTATGAAAAGGGTGACGAGATGTATTACAAATTACTGGGAAATAAACTTGCCAGTGAATTGATACTTTATCAATAAAAAGAAAGCCCCGCCGCTTGTACGAAGCACCCAGTGCCCCAATGCGGAGAGGTCTTACTTCTTGCTAAAGAGTTTAACAATTTAAAAATAAGAATCAATATTGACGAAATAATGAATATATGCTTATATAGAAATGGGGTTTGTTGCTTGACAGTCAACCCTATGCAGTTCAGCGACGCAGCGCGGACTTCCGTGCCGTTGAGTCTCGTGCACCAGTGTTTTGTGCGGAGTGGGGAGAGTTCACCCTCTCCTCGCTATCTTTTGCAGTCTGGCTACGCGTGGTCATGTTGCGTGGAGTCTAGTCTGTTAACGTCCAGCTTGGAGCAGGAACGAGATAGTTTTTCCTGCTTAATAATTCAGTAGTGTTGGGTCAGGCAATGTCCAGTTTAGTACGGTCAAGTAGACCACGGTGTCGTTCGGAGCGGTCGAGAATAAAATCTCAGTCGCTTTTTTATTGACACAATCAAATGTTTATGATAAACTCTTTTTGGATTAGAATCAGCACCAAAACAATGAGAAGGGTTGTCCTAATGGGAAAAAAACCCACAAAAAGACATATTCGGCGTAAATCTCACAAGGAGAGAAGATATAAACCTAGTGTAAACAAATACGCGCATAGAGTTTGTATTCATCCATGGAAATATGATGGGCAAGACAAAACATTTCGCGACTTGCCGGTCCTGGGCAAGCCTGGGAAGGTAGTCAAAACAGGTCTGCGAGAGATCTTTCATGGACGTTTGTACGAGCTCATGGAGGATGTGACAGTTCCGAAGGTCTCTGTAATTCCAGGGACACATGTGGTAATGGGTAGGTTCAAGCTGATACAGACCAAGGTATGAATTATGAGAACATTGACTTTGTTGATTAGCGGTACAACACCGCTCATCTTGCACCATATTTGCGAGCATCAGTGTCGCGAACAAATCGCTTCCAATATCACTGACGGTCAAACATTCGAAGATGAAGCCTTGGAAAAGATGAGCAAGGATGGGGATGGAAACCCAGCCGTGCCCGTCTCTTGGCTTTGGAACTCGATAAGGCGAGGCTGTTCGAAGATATTCGTTGATGGAGGCAAGCAAATGAGCTTCATCAGACTACAGCAATCACTTCATCTGCCAGCGGGATTAATTCCGCTTCGCAGTTCGATTGGTCGTCCGCTTGACTGTGATGTTTACGCGGCCGTACAGCATGCCGCCCCGGGGTCAAAGAAAATGATCACGGTCGTCGCACCAAAGTTTAAGTACTGGATGCTCAAAATACCTTCAACCGTCGAAGGAGATTGGCCGGACAATTCCTTACTTCAGAGGATTTTCAGAGAGGCAGGAAAACAGGGCATCGGATTATTCCATCCGCCCAAGAAACAGTTCGGGCAATTCACGGTTTTCATTACGCCAGGCGACGCGCGCTTCGGCCAAGTCATGCTAGGTGCGGTCCAGTCCGGTCCGGAGCGTATTAGGTAAAACTATTACGCTAACATATCTCGGTGGCGCATCGTACAGTGCAGTAGAGTACTGCGTAGCCCCGTGAACCATGGAAGCGCGTATTCGTGAAGAATACGCGCTTTTTTCATAGTCGAAAATAAAATCTGTCACGCCGTTCTCACCTTCAATTTCGATTGTCTCTTCTTATCCAGCTTTGGAAGTTTCAATATGAGAAGTCCGT